>NZ_JBDPLY010000003.1:0-497121 GCF_039871695.1 Actinomadura sp. B10D3 | reverse complement strand
CCTCCTGCGGGAACCGGGACTCCTCATCCACCTCCGCCGCGAAAGGAGCGATCTTGGCCTCGGCCAGTTCACGTACCGTGGCCCTCAGCAGCTCATGCTCCTCGGACGGGGCGTACGCGGGAAAGTCGCTCATCGGATCCTCCACGGCACCGGACGCACGGCGCGCCTCAATACTTTGACGACCAATATTTGGACGCCAAAATAAACGAGCCGGAAGGCGCCGTCAAGGCAGGGCCCCCCGCCGGAACCGCCCGGCCCGGCCCATGATTCCCTGCGGGTATCACTGGATGCCATTTTCGTGTTGGACCTGGATCAATCGGCCATCCTAGCCTCGGAGCATGAAGCAGACTGCGCCCGACGACATCGCCCGCCGGCTCGGGTCCGGGCTCCTCTCGTTCCCCGTCACCCACTTCCGCGACGACCTGGCGTTCGACGAGGACGCCTACCGGGCGCACATCGTCCGACTCGGCGGGCACGACGTGGCCGGGCTGTTCGCCGCGGGCGGGACGGGCGAGTTCTTCTCGCTGACGCCGGACGAGGTCGGGCGGGTCGTGCGCGCGGCGGTCGCGGAGGCGCGCGAGGGGCTCCCGGTGATCGCCCCCGCCGGGTACGGGACGGCGACCGCCGTGGAGATGGCCAGGGACGCCGAGCGCGCCGGCGCCGCCGGCCTGCTGCTGTTCCCGCCGTACCTGACCGAGGCCTCGCAGGAGGGCCTGGCCGCGCACGTCCGGGCGGTGTGCGCGGCGACCGGGCTCGGCGTGACGCTCTACAGCCGGGCGAACGCCGTGTACCAGGACACGACGGTCGCCGCGCTCGCCGAGGAGTGCCCCACCCTCGTCGGCTACAAGGACGGCGTCGGCGACCTGGAGCTGATCACGCGGGTCCGGTCCCGGCTCGGCGACCGCCTCGTCTACATCGGCGGGCTCCCCACCGCCGAGACGTTCGCGCTCCCCTACCTGGAGCTCGGCGTCACGACGTACTCGTCGGCGATCTTCAACTTCGTCCCGGAGTTCGCGCTGGCCTTCTACGCCGCCGTCCGCGCGGGCGACCGGGACGGGGTCCGGCGGCGGCTGGCCGAGTTCGTCCTGCCGTACTGCGACATCCGCAACCGCAGCAAGGGCTACGCGGTCAGCATCATCAAGGCGGGCCTGCGTGTCACCGGGGCGCCCGCCGGCCCCGTCCGCCCGCCCCTGACGGACCTGACCGAGGCGGAGACCGCCGACCTCGCGGCGCTGGTGAAGCGGGCGGTCTGACGTGGCGGGCGTCCCGGCGGGCGAGGCGACCCTGGACCGGATCGCCTGGATCGAGCTGTCCTCGGTCACGCTGCCGCTCGCGTCGCCGGTCAGCGACGCGAAGGTGCTGACCGGCCGGCAGCGGCCGATGACCGAGGTCGTGTTCCTGTTCGCCGAGATCGGCACCGAGCGGGGCCACGAGGGCATCGGCTTCGGCTACTCCAAACGCGCCGGCGGCCCCGGCCAGTTCGCGCACGCCGCGGAGATAGCGCCCGCCCTCCTCGGCGAGGACCCGAGCGACATCGGCAGGCTCGGGACGAAGCTGCTGTGGGCGGGCGCGTCCGTCGGCCGCAGCGGGCTCGCCACGCAGGCGATCGCCGCCATCGACATCGCGCTGTGGGACCTGAAGGCCCGGCGGGCGGGCCTGCCGCTGGCCAAGCTCCTCGGCGCGCACCGCGACTCCGTCCGGTGCTACAACACCTCGGGCGGGTTCCTGAGCGCGCCGCTGGAGGAGGTGCTCGATAACGCGGAGGCGTCCGTGCGGGCCGGGATCGGCGGCGTCAAGATCAAGGTCGGGCATCCCGACCACGCCGAGGACCTGCGCCGCGTCACGGCCGTGCGCGAGCGCCTCGGCGACGCGTTCCCGCTGATGGTGGACGCGAACCAGCAATGGGACCGGCCCGCCGCCCTGCGGATGGGACGGGCCCTTGAGGAGTTCGGCCTCACCTGGATCGAGGAGCCCCTCGACGCCTACGACGCCGAGGGCCACGCCGCGCTCGCCCGCGCGCTCGACACGCCCATCGCGACCGGCGAGATGCTCACCAGCGTCGCCGAGCACTGCGAGCTGATCGACAAGGAGGCCGCCGACATCCTCCAGCCGGACGCGCCGCGCATCGGCGGCATCACCGGCTTCCTGCGCCTCGCCGCGCTCGCCGACCACCGGCACCTCGGGCTCGCGCCGCACTTCGCCATGGAGATCCACCTCCATCTGGCCGCCGCGTACCCGAGCGAACCGTGGGTGGAGCACTTCGACTGGCTGGACCCGCTGTTCGAGGAGAGGCTGACGATCGAGGACGGGCGGATGCACGTCCCGGCCCGTCCCGGCCTCGGCATCACGCTGAGCGAGCAGGCCCGCGCCTGGACGACGGCCCGCACGCTGGTCGGCGACCGCCCCTGAGACTCTGTTGACCGGACAGGATTCGAACCTGCGACCCGCTGCTTGTAAGGCAGCCGCTCTCGCCGACTGAGCTACCGGTCACCGCCTCCGCCGGAGTGGAGGCCGCTGCTGGAGCAGGGGTCGAACCTGCATGACGTGATTCAGAGTCACGCATCCTGCCATTGGATGATCCAGCATGGGTGCCCGCCGGCGGGCGGTGGCGTCCGCCCGCCTCGGGCACGTGCAGAACCAGCCGGGGGTCGTTACTCCCGCCGGTCCAGTCCAGAGCCGCACGCGGGAATCGAACCCGCTCCTCCTGGTTGGAAGCCAGGTGCCTCACCATTTCGGCCTGTGCGACATGGCAATCTCGGATGTATAGGAAAGAGGTGGACGAAAAAGGCCGCCGGGATCTTTCCCTGACGGCCTCCGGAGAACCTGGCGGTCCTATCCAGAGGCGGTTCCGGCGACGGCGAAGCCTCGCCCCGGCCCGGCTCCGAAGGGCTGCGGCGCCTGCTGCTCGTTGACCACGGTCATCTCCGCCGCTCCCTCCCTGTCCGTTCCGTTCGGCTCGTTACTCATATGATGCGGAACCCCGCCCGATGGTTCAACGCATTTTCACAGAGGGCCGCCCCGGGCCATTCTGGATGAGTGGCCCGGGGCGGTCGGTCGATCCCGTCAGACCGCCTTGCGGCGCGTGCGGGCCGGGCGGCCGCGCGAGGGGGTCAGCAGCCGCTGCAGAACGCGGAACGGCAGGGTCACGATGCTGACGATCGTGCCGATGATTGCGCTGAGCGCTGCGCTGATGCGGCGCATCTGGGTTCACTCCTTCAGGTCGTCCTGAACGACCCGTACCCGTACGCCGCGTTTTACACGGATTTGGCGCCGGCAATGACCGTTGCGGAGAATTCCTCGGACACGGCGACCCCGGCCCCCAGGCCGCCGCGCTCGACGGCGGCGACCGCGCCGGCGACCTGCCGCTCGCTCGTCTCGAACAGCAGGTGGCCGCCGGGAGCGAGCCATCCCGCCGCCTCGGCGGCGACGCGGCGCAGGACGCCGAGACCGTCCGGGCCGCCGTCGAGCGCCACCCGCGGCTCGTGGTCGCGCGCCTCCGGCGGCAGCAGCGCGACCTCGCCGGTCGGGACGTAGGGGACGTTGCAGAGCAGCACGTCCACGCGCCCGCGCAGCGCGTCCGGGAGCGGTGCGAAGAGGTCGCCCTCGTAGGCCAGCCCGCCGTAGGGCGCGATGTTGCGGCGGGCGCAGCGCACCGCCGGGGGCTCGATGTCGGCGGAGTGCAGGATCGAGCCGTCCAGGCGGGCGGCGAGCGCGGCGCCGAGCGCGCCGGAGCCGCAGCACAGGTCGAGGACGACGGGCCGCGCCGGGGCGAGCGCCTCGGCCCGCCGGACGAGGAACTCGGTGCGCCTGCGGGGCACGAAGACCCCGGGCTCGACGGCGATCCGCAGCCCGCAGAACTCGGCCCAGCCGAGGACGTGTTCGAGCGGCTCCCCGGCCGCGCGCCGCTCGACCATGGCGGAGGCGTCGCCGGGGGTGCGGGCGGTCGAGAGGATCAGCCGCGCCTCGTCCTCGGCGAACACGCAGCCCGCGGAGCGGAGCCGGGCGGCGATCCCGGATTCGGTGAAGGAGTCAGTCATGGGCGCCGGAAACTGTATCTCACTCCCGCAACCGTCCTGCCGCGGGCGGTGTTCACCCGGTATGAACATCTATGCGAGCAGGGCCGCGGAGGCCGACTGGGCCGCGCTCGCCGGCGAGATGGACGCGTACGGCAGCGCATTGACGCCCCCGCTCCTGACCAAGGACGAGTGCGCGGACATCTCCTCCCTCTACGGCGAGGTGGAACGGTTCCGCTCGACGATCGACATGGAGCGGTACCGGTTCGGCGCCGGGCAGTACCGCTACTTCGCCGAACCGTTCCCCGCGCCGGTCGGCGAACTGCGCGCGGCGCTGTACCCGCATCTGCTGCCGATCGCGCGGGAGTGGGCGGGCAGGCTGGGGCGTCCCGCCCCGTGGCCCGACACGCTCGCGGAGTGGCTGGAGATGTGCCACGCGGCGGGCCAGACGAAGCCGACGCCGATCCTGCTGAGCTACGGGCGGGACGACTGGAACGCGCTGCACCGCGACCTGTACGGCGACCTGGTGTTCCCGCTGCAGGTCGTGATCGGCCTGGACGAGCCGGGCGCCGACTACACCGGCGGCGAGTTCCTGATGATGGAGCAGCGGGCCCGCGCGCAGTCGCGCGGGACGGCGACGCTGCTGCCGCGCGGCCACGGGCTGGTCTTCACGACCCGGGACCGGCCGGTGCGCACCAAGCGCGGCTGGTCGGCGGCCCCGATGCGGCACGGCGTCAGCGTCGTCCGGTCGGGGCGGAGGCACACGCTGGGGCTGGTGTTCCACGACGCCGCGTGAACGTACGCCGCGTGACCGTACGGACCACGCATCCTGGGGCGGGAGA
The DNA here is from genome assembly GCF_039871695.1 of Actinomadura sp. B10D3. Taxonomy (NCBI): domain Bacteria; kingdom Bacillati; phylum Actinomycetota; class Actinomycetes; order Streptosporangiales; family Thermomonosporaceae; genus Actinomadura; species Actinomadura sp. B10D3. The sequence continues at coordinate 492,266 of NZ_JBDPLY010000003.1, read as the reverse complement.
ATGAGGCGTCGTCCAGATACGGGGGTCACGGGTTGCCGGAGAAGCTCGACCTGAGGGCCGACTGCGCGAGCTGTGCCGGGCTGTGCTGCGTGGCGCTGCCGTTCGCGAAGTCGGCCGACTTCGCGTTCGACAAGGACGCGGGCGAGCCGTGCCGGAACCTTCTCGCCGACTTCCGCTGCGCCGTCCACGCCGATCTCCGGCGGCGCGGGTTCACGGGCTGCACGGTCTTCGACTGCTTCGGCGCCGGCCAGAAGGTGTCGCAGCAGACCTTCGCCGGCCGGGACCGGCGGAAGGATCCCGACCTCGCCCGCCGCATGGTCGAGGTGTTCCCGGTCATGCGGCGGTTGCACGAGATGCTCTGGTACCTGGACGAGGCGGTGGCGATGCCCGCCGCCGAACCGATCCGGCCCGAACTCGGGGCCGCCTACGACGAGGTCGACCGGCTCACCCGCCAAGAACCCGGCGACCTCGCCGGACTCGACGTCGGGGCCGTCCATGAGCACGTGAACGTCCTGCTGGTGCGGGCCGGCGAGCTCGCGAGGGCCGGCGTCCCCGGGCCGAAGAGGAACCGGCGCGGGGCGGACCTCATCGGGGCGAAGTTGAAGGGCGCCGACCTGCGCGGGGCCGACCTGCGCGGGGCGTACCTGATCGCGGCCGACCTCCGGGGCGCCGACCTGCGCGCCGCCGTCCTGATCGGGGCGGACCTGCGGGACGCCGACCTGCGCGGCGCCGACCTCACCGGAGCCGTCTTCCTGACCCAGCCGCAGGTGGACTCGGCCCGGGGCGACGCCGCGACCGGCCTGCCGCCGGCGCTCCGCCGGCCCGCCCACTGGGCGGCCCGCGCGACCTGATCTTGTTTAGGGCGCCGGTCCAGGGGGCATTTCCGCAGCGCACGTCATCGGGGGGTGCGCGTGGCACGGGTGAGATGGTGGGGCACGGGTGCCGTGGCGCTCGTGATGCTCGTCCTCGGCGCCGGCCTGCCGCTGGTCGACCGGGCCCTCGGAACCCGCGGGAAACGGCTGGCGGCGGGAACGGTGGTGGCGGTCGGAGCGCTGCGCGACGGCGTCCGGCCGGTGACGTTCTCCGTCCCGTCCGGCGGCTGGGTGCTGGACCGGGCCGGTAGTTCGCTCGCCGTCGACGCCGAGTTGTCCAGCGGCGGCGTCGTCTTCACCCTCAGCGTGGTGGTGCCGCTCGGCACCCTGGACTCGCGGAGGCTGTGGCACGGCCTCGGACGGATCGTCGCCGCCGGCGGGCACGCGCGCCTGGGCGCCGAACCCGCCCCGATCATCACCTCGCACGGCCTGACCGGGCTGACGGGACGGCTCGCCGGGCGGGAGCGCTTCGGGACGGCCGCGGTGTTCACCGGGGAGACCCTGGGCGCCACGGTGACGGCGGCGGGGCCGCCCGCCGCCTACCGGAAGATGGCCGCGGAGGTCGAGGCGATGGTGCGGACGGTCAGGATCGCGGCGCCATGGCACTGACCCGCGACGCGACGGCACCGGCCCGCGGCGCGATGGCGCGCCGCCCGGCGTTCTGGCTGTGGGCGGGCGCGTGCCTGCTCGGCGCGTTGATCGCGTTCCGGCTGATCGGCGCGCACGTCGCGGCGTTCCCCGGCGGCTCCATCGCCGGTCTCGCGCTGATGGCGCCGGCCCTGGCCGCCGGGGTGTGGATGCTAAGGCGGCTGCACCCGGTCCGGTCGCGCCCGGTCGGGTACGCGCTGATCAGCGTGGCGTGGGGCGGGCTGGCGGCGTTCGGGACGGCGCTTCCCGCGAACGCGGCGTTCCAGGCCGTGCTCGCCAAGACGGCGGGGCCGGACTTCGCCGCGGTGTGGGGCGCGGCGATCGCCGCGCCGGTCGACGAGGAGATCCTCAAGCTGCTCGGGGTGGCGACGCTGGCGCTGATGGCGCCCTCGGCGATCCGCGGCCCGCTCGACGGCTGGGGGTACGGCGCGCTGTCCGGGCTGGGGTTCCAGTTCGCGGAGAACTTCCTGTACGTGCTGAACACGATCGTCCTGACGGGGGCGACACAGGACGCCAACGCGGCGTTCTTCTCCTTCGGGAGCCGGGTGGTCGGCGGAGCCTGGTGGAGCCACTGGGCGATGACGGCGGTCGGCGGCGCGGGCCTCGGCTGCCTGCTCGGCAGGGCGTCCCGGACGGCCTTCCTGGCCGCGGCCGGGGCGTTCGTGCTCGCGATGGCGCTGCACTCGTGGTGGGACGCGCCCGTGATGTCCGGTCTCGCGCTGATGCCGGTGAAGGGGGCGCCGATCCTGCTCGCCGCGATCGTCACGTACCGGCTGGCCCGCCGCCGCTACCTCTCCCATTTCCGGCGGACGGTGCACGCGGAGACCGCGAGCGGCGTGTTCGTGCCGGGCGAGGGCCATGTGCTGGCGTTCCGCAAGTGGCGGCGCAAGGAGCGGTGGGACGTGCCGGCCGGGGAGCCGCGCCGGCTGCTCGCCCGGCTCCGGGCCGCCGAGCTCGACCTGATCGAGGAGGGGCTCGGCGGCCTCGAACCCGACCCGCTGGCCGCAGCCCGGCTGCGGGCCCGCATCCGCGACCTGCGCCGCGACCTCAGGGCCTCGGCCGCGAACCCGCGCGTGGCGTGACGAGCAGGACGGCGCCGCACACGGCGGCGGCGAGGAACATCGCCCGCGCGGAGCCGCCCGCGTCCGGCCCGACGGACGCGAACGCCCCCATGATCGCGGCGCCGAGGGTGGCGCCGAGCTGCCGGACGGCGTTGAGCAGGCCGCCCGCCGCCCCCGCCGTCCCGCCGGGCGCCGCGGCGACGACCATGGTCGCGAGGGCGGGGAGCGCGAAGGAGACCCCGAAGCCGGTGCAGAGCAGCCCCGCGACGAAGGCCGGGTAGGACGCGCCGGCCAGCAGCGCCGCGCCGAAGAGCACTCCCCCGGCGGTCAGCAGCCCGAGCCCGGCGAGGACGGGCGGGCGCGCCCCCGTCCGCGCGACGATCCGGCCGGTGAGGAGCGGGTTGAACGCGAACGGCAGCGTCATCGGCAGGAACGCCAGCCCGGTCTCGAACGGTGTCAGTCCGAGGGCCTGCTGGAACACCAGCGGCAACACGAACAGGACACCGGTCATGACGAACGTGACCGCCGCGCCGGCGGCCAGGGCGGCCGGCATGCCGGGGGCGCGCAGCACGGACGGCACGAGGACCGGAGCCGCGCTCCGCCGCTCCCGCGCCGCGAACGCGGCACCGGCCGCGACCGCACCGGCGGCCGAGCACGTGGCGTGCACGCCGGCCCCGTCTCCGAGGGCGATGAGCGCGTCGGTGAGCAGGCCCAGCGTCGCGCAGGCGAGGAGCTGCCCCGGCACGTCGATGCCGCGCGGGCCGCGCGGGCAGTGCACGGGCCGCCCGGCGACGAGGGCGAGGACGACGGCCGCGATCGGCACGTTGATCAGGAAGATCGCCCGCCAGCCGGCCAGGCCGACCAGCGCGCCGCCCGCGAGGGGGCCGGCGGCGAGCGCGGCGCCGCTGGTCGCGGCCCAGGCCGCCACGGCGCGGGCGCGTTCGGCGGGCGCCGGGTACAGCCGGGCGATCATGGCCATGGACGCGGGCACGCAGGCCGCGGCGGCGGCGCCCAGCACCGCGCGCAGCGCGACGAGCGTCCACAGGTCCGGCGCGGCGGCGCTGAGCAGGGACGCCAGGGCGAAGGCCGCGATGCCCGCGCGGAAGACGCGGTGCGCGCGGTACCGGTCGGCGACGGCCCCGGCCGACAGGAGCAGCGCCCCGAACACGACGGTGTAGCCGGTGACGGCCCATTGCAGGCCCGCGACCGTCCCGTGCAGCGAGCGGGCCAGGTCGGGTTCGGCCACGGCGAGGACGGTCGTGTCGAGCAGAACCATGAAGTACCCGAGGGAGACGCCCAGCAGGGCGAGGCGGCGCCGCCTGCCGGAGACGTCCGCGGGCGCGGGTGAGAGAACCGAGGTCATGGCCGCCAAGTCTCGGAATCCGGGGCGCCGCGCTCCACCGGCGCGACCGTACGGAGCGTTCGGAATATCCGAACGGACGCCGCAGGTTGCCACCGTCATGGAACTGCGCCAGCTGAGGACGTTCGAGGCCGTCGTCCGCCACCGGACCGTCACCGACGCCGCCAACGCGCTCGGTCTCGCGCCCTCGTCGGTCTCGGAGCAGATCCGGTCGCTGGAGCGGTCGCTCGGCGTGGCGCTGTTCGAGCGCGGCCCGCGGGGCATGGTGCCGACCCCGGCGGGCGAGCGGATGCGCGAATGGGCCCGGCGGCTGCTCCGGCAGGCCGAGCAGGCCCGCGCCGAGGTCGCCGGGGAGCGGCCGGCGCTGCGGCTCGGCGCGCTGGAGTCGATCGCCGCCGCGTACGTCCCGGGCGTCCTGGCGAGACTGGAGCGGCGCCGTCCCGACCTGCGGGTGGAGGTCCGCTCGGACGCGGCCCGCGACCGGCTCCTGGACGCGGTCGCCGCCGGCGAGCTGGAGGCCGCGCTGCTGCTGGACGCCGGCGACGGCGTCGGCGGCCTCGGCTTCACCCCTCCGCCCGCCCCGCTGGACCACGTCGACCTGGAGGCCGTGCCGCTCGCCCTCGTCGCCGCGCCGGACCACCGCCTCGCCGGCGCGGCCCGCGTCTCCGCCGGCGACCTGCGGGGCGAGAGGCTGCTGGTGAACATGCCGGAATGCTCGTTCTGGATGGCCGGCGAGCGGCTCCTCGGGTCCGCGGTCGAGCGGGTGAGGGCGGGGAGCGTGACCGTGATGGCGGCCTGGGCGGCGCGGGGCCTCGGCATCGCACTGCTGCCGGAGTTCGCCGTCCGGGACCGCCTGGAGGCCGGGACCCTCGTCCGGCTGGCGCTCGACACCCCCGGCCTCGGCCTGCGCCTCGTCTGGCGCGCCGACCGGGAGGCCCTCCCGGGCATGCGCGAGATCCTGTACGCGGCAAGCGCCTGAGCTGCCCTGACACGCCCGGAGACGGTCTCCGGGTGGCGTTTGCCCTACCCCGCCCCGGGTACCGGGCCAGCGGAAACGGTGCTCTGCCTGGGAGAGGCACGATGGCGGGACGGAAGAGGCGCGGGGCGGCGGCCGCCGACAGGCTGGAGAAGATCGTCTGGGGCGTCAACGACCGGCTCGGCTCGGGCGAGTTCCTGAACCGGAACATCCGCAAGGCCTTCCCCAAGCACTGGTCGTTCCTGCTCGGGGAGATCGCACTCTACTCGTTCGCCATCCTGATCCTCACCGGCGTGTACCTGACGCTGTTCTTCAAGCCGAGCGGCGGCACGGTCGTCTACGACGGCTCGTACACGCCGCTCCGGGGCGTCACGATGAGCGAGGCGTACGCGTCCACGCTGCACATCTCGTTCGACGTGCGGGGCGGGCTGCTGATGCGGCAGATCCACCACTGGGCCGCGATCGTCTTCATCGCGGCGATCTGCGTGCACCTGCTGCGCATCTTCTTCACCGGGGCCTTCCGTAAGCCGCGGGAGATCAACTGGCTGATCGGCACCACGCTGTTCGTGCTCGCCATCGCCGAGGGGTTCGCGGGCTACTCCCTGCCCGACGACCTGCTGTCGGGGACCGGGCTGCGGATCATGCAGGGCATCGTGCTGTCGATCCCGGTCGCCGGGACGTACCTCGCGCTCTGGGTGTTCGGCGGGGAGTTCCCCGCGAGCGAGGAGTTCCTCCCGCGCCTGTTCACCGTGCACATCCTGCTCGTCCCCGGCATCCTGCTGGCGCTCGTCGCCGCGCACGTGATGATCCTCTGGCACCAGACGCACACCATCTTCCCGGGACGGGGGCGGCGCGAGCGGGCGGTGACCGGCGAGCCGACGTTCCCGCACTTCGCCGCGCAGAGCACCGCCTACTTCCTCATGGTCTTCGGCGTCCTGGCCGGGATGGCGGCCTTCCTCCAGGTCAACCCGGTGTGGCTGTACGGCCCGTACGACCCGGACCAGATCTCGGCCGGCTCGCAGCCCGACTGGTACGTCGGCTTCCTCGAAGGCGCGCTGCGCATCATGCCGGCCTGGTCGACGACGGTGTTCGGCTACACCGTCTCCTGGAACGTCCTGCTCCCGGCGGTCATTCTGCCCGGGGTCTTCTTCACGCTCATCGCGCTTTACCCGTTCGCGGAACGCTGGGCCACCGGCGACGAGCGGCTGCACCACCTGCTGGACCGGCCGCGCAACGCCGCGACGAAGACCGCCATCGGCGTCGCGGTCGTCGCCTGGTACGGGAACCTGTGGGCGGCCGGCGGCAACGACGTCCTCGCCGAGACGTTCGGCATCCCGCTCTTCGTGACCACGTGGATCTTCCGGGTCGGGTTCTTCGTCGCCCCCCTCATGGCGTTCGCGGTCACCCGGCGGATCTGCCTCGGCCTCCAGCGCCGCGACCAGCAGGTCCTTCAGGAGGGCGTGGAGAGCGGCCTGATCATGCTGCGGCCCGACGGCTCCTACGCCGAGCGGCACGTGCGGCCGCCGGAGGAGACGGAGGCGGTGCTGAACGTCCGCCGGCCCCGCGAGCTGGTCGCGCCCTACCCGCACCACGTCATCCCGCTGCCGACCCCGGACCGCGTCCGCACGCAGGTCCGGACCCGCGTCAACCGCTTCTACATGAACTACCAGTCCGAGTCGCACGGCGGCGGCCAGGGCAACCTGGAGAAGGGGCCCGAGGAGGACGGCCGGAACGGCACGTGACCGCCGTCACCGGCCCCGGCTTCACCGGCCCCCGGGCGGCGGCAGCGCGGGCCGGGCCTCCTGGGGCGGCTCCGTCAGCGGGTGGTGCAGGTCGAACGCCGGCCGGACGGAGCGGATGCGCGGCATCGACGTGAAGTTGTGGCGCGGCGGCGGGCAGGAGGTCGCCCACTCCAGCGAGCCGCCCATGCCCCACGGGTCGTCGGTCCCGACCTTCTCGCCGCGCCGCCACGTGCGCACGACGTTCCACAGGAACGCGAACGTCGACGCGCCGAGGACGAACGACCCGATGGACGAGACGAGGTTCAGGGCGGAGAACTCGTCCGCGTAGTCGGCGACCCGGCGCGGCATCCCCTCGGCGCCCAGCCAGTGCTGGGCGAGGAACGTGGTGTGGAAGCCGATGAACAGCGACCAGAAGTGTATCTTGCCCCACGTCTCGTCGAGCTTGGTGCCCGTCATCTTCGGCCACCAGAAGTAGAAGCCGCCGAACATGGCGAACACCACGGTGCCGAACAGGACGTAGTGGAAGTGCGCGACGACGAAGTAGGAGTCGGTGACGTGGAAGTCCAGCGGCGGGGAGGCGAGGATCACCCCGGTCAGCCCGCCGAACAGGAACGTCACGAGGAACCCGACGGCGAACAGCATGGGCGCCTCGAAGCTGAGCTCCCCCTTCCACATGGTGCCGACCCAGTTGAAGAACTTGATCCCGGTCGGTACTGCGATCATGAACGAGGTGATCGAGAAGAACGGCAGCAGGACGCGCCCGGTCGCGAACATGTGGTGCGCCCACACCGTCATCGACAGGCCGGTGATCGCGATGGTGGCGGCGACCATGCCGAGGTAGCCGAAGAGGGGCTTGCGGGCGAACACGGGAACGATCTCGGTGACGATGCCGAAGAACGGCAGCGCGACGATGTAGACCTCGGGATGGCCGAAGAACCAGAACAGGTGCTGCCACAGCAGCGCGCCGCCGGTCGCGGGGTCGAAGATGTGCGCGCCCAGCCTGCGGTCGGCCTCCAGCCCGAGCAGCGCGGCGGCGAGGACGGGGAAGGCCATCAGCACCATCAGGCTGGTCAGCAGCGTGTTCCAGGTGAAGATCGGCAGCCGGAACATGACCATGCCGGGGGCGCGCATCGCGATGATCGTGGTGATCAGGTTCACCGAGGTGAGGATCGTCCCGAAGCCGGACACCACCAGGCCCATGATCCACAGGTCCCCGCCGTGGCCGGGCGAGTACGTCTGCGACGTCAGCGGCGCGTAGCCGAACCATCCGAACGCCGCAGCCCCGCCGGGCGCGGCGAACCCGAGGAGCACGATGACCGCGCCGAACAGGAAGAGCCAGTAGCTCAGCGTGTTCAGCCGCGGGAACGCGACGTCCGGCGCCCCGATCTGCAGCGGCACGACGACGTTGGCGAACCCGGCGAACAGCGGCGTCGCGAACAGCAGCAGCATGATCGTGCCGTGGATCGTGAACAGCTCGTTGTACCGCTGGGCGCTCACGACCTGGAGTCCGGGCTCCAGCAGCTCGGACCGCATGATCACGGCCATGACCCCGGCGATCAGGAACATCGTGAAGGAGGTGGCGAGGTAGAGGTGGCCGACGACCTTGTGGTCGGTGGTCGACAGGATCCTTCCGACCCGCGTGCCCTTGCGGTGACGAGCGAGCGCGTCGCCGACGCTCGTGTCCTGCACGGCCGTCATCCGGCCCTCCCCTCCCTCGTCCCGACCCATCCGGGCACTTGCCGCACAGGACGGTTCCAAACGCGGCGGCGGCGCGGCGGTGATCCGGGGGATGAAGCCGGGACGATCGGGAAGGGCGCCCCGGAAAGGCACACGCAAAGGAGTTCCCCCCGTGCGACAGGACAATCTCACCCCGACCGGGGGCGACCCGCTCGTGACGCTCGACCTGGCGCACCGCATCGCGCCCGGCTGGCGGCTGTGCCAGGTCACCACCGCCGACCGGGACGCCCACCGCTGGCATCTGCGGCACGACGGGCACGCGGCCGGCGCGGTGACGCACGTCCTCGACCTGCGCGGGCGCCGGACGGGCTGGGAGGCCCGCGACGCGCGCGGGTTCAGGCTCCGCCCCGGTCCCGGCCCGGAGGCGTACCGGCGGGCCGCCCCCCACCTGTGGGCGACGCGGACGGCCGCCGTCCGGGCCGCGGCGCGCGCCCACCGCTGCCCGTGAGGCCCCCGGCGGCGGACGTTTCGCCGCGGACACCGGGGTAGGGCCGCCTGGGAACCGGGCCCCGTCCACGGGAGGAGCACGATGAAGGCTGTCACCTGGCACGGCAAGCGCGACGTCCGCGTCGGCACCGCGCCCGACCCGGAGATCAAGGAGCCGGACGACGCGATCATCCGGGTCACCTCGTCCGGCATCTGCGGCTCGGACCTGCACCTGTACGAGGTGCTCGGCCCGTTCCTCACCGAGGGGGACGTGCTCGGCCACGAGCCGATGGGGATCGTCGAGGAGACCGGCTCCGAGGTCACCCACGTCAAGCCTGGCGACCGCGTGGTCATCCCGTTCAACATCTCCTGCGGCCACTGCCACATGTGCGAGATGGAGCTGTTCGCCCAGTGCGAGACGACCCAGGTGCGCGAGCACGGCATGGGCGCCGCACTGTTCGGTTACACGAGGCTCTACGGGCAGGTTCCGGGCGGCCAGGCCGAGTACCTGCGGGTGCCGCAGGCGCACTTCGGGCCGATCAAGGTCCCGGAGGGGCCGCCGGACGAGCGCTTCCTCTACCTGTCGGACGTCCTGCCGACCGCCTGGCAGTCCGTCGACTGGGCCGACATCCCGGCGGGCGGATCGGTCACCGTGCTCGGCCTCGGCCCGATCGGGCAGATGGCCGCCCGGATCGCCCGGTACCTGGGCCACCGGGTGATCGCCGTCGACCTCGTCCCGGAGCGGCTGGAGATGGCGCGCCGGCACGGCATCGAGGTGATCGACTCCGACGAGGCCGACGACGTCCCGGACGCGGTCCGGCAGCTCACGGGGGGCCGCGGCACCGACTCGGTGATCGAGGCGGTCGGGATGGAGGCGCACGGCTCGCCCGGCGCCAAGCTGGCGCAGACCCTCACCGGCCTCATGCCCGGCACCGCCGCCGCGCCGCTGATGCAGCGGGTCGGGGTGGACCGGCTCGCCGCGCTCGGCACCGCCATCGAGATCGTCCGCCGCGGCGGGACGATCTCCGTCATCGGCGTGTACGGCGGCATGACCGACCCGCTGCCGATGCTGCGGATGTTCGACAAGGGCATCGGGCTGCGGATGGGCCAGGCGCACGTGAAGAAGTGGATCGGCGACCTGATGCCGCTCGTCACCGACGACGCCGACCCGCTCGGCGTGATGGACCTCGCCACGCACCGCTGGCCGCTGGACGAGGCGCCCCGGGCGTACGAGATGTTCCAGAAGAAGCAGGACGGTGCCATCAAGGTGCTGCTGCAACCCTGACCATTTTGCGTTCAGCGGGCCCACCCGATCGCGAGGTAGGCCGCGAACGTCAGCAGCAGGTAGAGGGGAGGCGCGGCGGGCGGCCATCGGGTCCGTCCGCGCCGGAAGCGCCACACGGCGAGCGCCGGGACGATGAGCGGGAGGACCGCGAGGAGCGTCCACCCGTCCGGCGCCCGCGAGAAGGCCGCCAGCAGGCAGACCGACAGCACCGGCACGGCCAGGGCCAAGGCCACCGTGCCCTCGACGCCGAGCGTCGTGACGTAGGTCCGCTCCCCCGGCCGCGGCGCTCGCGTGATCTTCCCGGCGAGCTCCGGGTGGCCCGCCGCCAGCACGACGACGGCGACGGCGACGAGGCCGTACCGGTCCGCCCCGTGCCCGGCCTCGTCCAGGTAACCCGCGTAGAGGTACAGGTGGAGCAGGACGGGCACGGGGAGGCTCACCAGCAGGCTGGTGAACAGCTTGTCGGCGGACGGGCGCCGCCACCGCAGGTGCACACCGATCGCCCCGGCCGCATAGCCGAGCTGGACGAGGAGGATGCCCGCCCGCCACGGCCAGGCGGCGTTGAGGAGGCCCAGCACCACGACTCCCGCGCCGTACAGCACGGCCAGGTCGCCGGCACGCACCGCCCCGGCCGCGAGCGGGCGTCCCGGGTGGAACCGCCGGTCGTAGTCCAGGTCGCGGATGTCGTCCAGCGCCCGCATCAGCAGCAGGTCGACGAAGAGCGACACCGCCGCGACCGCGGTCCCCGTCCCGGGCCGCCGTCCCGGCGCGTCCGGGTCGACGGCGGCGAAGAGGCCGCCGACCCCGCAGGCCAACAGCACCGCGACCGCCAGCGACGGCACCGGCGGATGGCTCCCCCGGACGAACCGGACGATCCGCCCGCCCCGGCCCGTCACGGCCGGCGGGGCCAGGTGACGGGCAGGTGCCACAGGCCGCGGACGAACATGTGGTCGCGCCAGGCGAGCCGGGCCGGGTCGACGGCCAGGGCGAGGTCGTCGAAACGGCGCAGGAGCGCGGCGATGGCGATCCCCAGCTCCGCGCGGGCGTGCGGCGCGCCGAGGCACCTGTGGCGGCCGTGCCCGAAGCCCAGGTGGGGGTTCGGGGACCGGCCCGGGTCGAACGCGTCCGCCCTGGGGAAGGCGGCGGGGTCCCGGTTGGCCGCGTCGGTGAGCGGCACGACGACGTCGCCGCGGGCCAGCGGCGTCGCCGCCAGCTCCGCGCCGGCGAGCAGGACGTGGGGGTGCCCGCCCGTGCCGGCGAACCACACCCAGCGCAGGTACTCCTCCACGGCCGCCGGGATCAGGGACGGGTCGGCGCGGAGCCGGGCGGCGAGACCGGGACGCGTGACCAGGTCGAGCACGCACGCGGCCAGGAAGTTCGACGTGGTCTCGCCGCCCGCCATCAGCAGCCCGTACCCGAACACGACGATCTCGTCCTGGGACAGCTCGCAGCCGTCGAGGAGCGCGGTGAGCAGGTCGTCCCCGGGCAGGGCCCGGCGCGCCGCGACCTTGCCCGCGAAGTAGCCGCGCAGGCCCTCGTGCGCCGCCTGCACCTCGCCGCCCGAGTGGTGCCCGGCCGACATCAGCGCGCTGACCCACGGCAGCAGGAGCCCGAGGTCGCCGGTGGGGACCCCGAGCATGTCGCAGATCACCGCGTACGGGAACGGGGTGGCGAACCGGGCGATCAGGTCGGCGGGCGGGCCGTCCGCCTCCATCTCGTCCAGGAGCCGTTCGGCGACCGCCTCCATGCGGGGCCGGGCCTCCTCGGCGCGGCGGGCCGTGAACCAGGCCTGGACGGCCCTCCGGCGGCGGGTGTGCGCCGGAGGGTCGCTCGCGGCCAGGGCGAGGGTCTCGGGCGTCCGGGCGAACAGCGTGCCGCCCTTCCAGGCCTCGCGGCTGAACCGGTCGTCGGACAGCACCGTCCGCACGTCGGCGTGCCGCGTGACGAGCAGGGCCTTGTGCCCGCCCGCCAGCACGACCGGCACCAGCGGGCGCTCGCGGAGCCGCCGCAGGTGCTCCTCGTCCAGCGGGACGCCGGGACGGGCCGGCAGGGGGAAGTCCATGAGTCTCCTTCAGGCGCTCAGCGGCGGGGGCAGCGAGGCGTCCTGGGCGCGGTGCCCGTCCCGTTCCAGACCGGCCAGGCGCGCCGAGGTGAGGGCCGCGCGGAACAGCTGGATGCCGCGGGCCGAGCTGGGGTCGACGCCGGACAGGTCCCGGATGCGGTCCAGCCGGTAGTGCAGGGTGCGGCGGTGGATCCACAGCTCCCGCGCGGCGCGCTCGCGGTCGAGGTTGCAGGCCAGCAGCACCTCCAGCGTCCGGCGCAGGTCGGTGCCGGCGTCGAGCGGGGACAGCACGGAGGCGAGCCGGCCGCGGATGCCGGGCTGCCCGAGGATGGCGAGCTCGACCAGCAGCTCGTCCGCCCGGTAGGGGCGGTCCTCGGCGTCCGGGATGGCCTTGACGATCGTCAGCACCCGGGACGCCTCCTCCAGCGCGGCGGGGATGTTCGCGACGCCGCGCCGGCAGGACTCGGCGGCGTGCACCGGCCCGCGCGTGCAGGCGGCGAGCCCGGCGGTGAACTCGGCCGCCTGGTCCTCGGCGCGCAGCTGGTCGGCGGCGGGGAACAGCACGACGAGGCCGGACAGGTCGCCGGAGTACAGCACGCCCTCCCACGATTCGAGCAGCTCGCCGGCCCGCTCCCAGTGCGCGTCCGCCACGCGCCCGGGGACCTCGCAGCGCAGCGCGAGGTACGCCGGCGCCAGGCGGACGCCGGCCGCCTCGGCGATGACGCCGGCCGGGGCGCCGTCGATCAGGGTCTCGGCGAGGAGCCGGCGCAGCGGCCGCGACCGCGCGCCCTCGCACGGCACCTCCGCGTAACCCTGGATGCAGGCCTCCCGCGCGCCGACGGCGAGCCGCGCCGCGTGCGCGGTCAGCTCGGCCATCTCGGCGAAGCAGCCGGGCGGCGCGATCGTCCAGCAGGTGCGCGCGGCGGCGGCGAGCGCGAGGTCCCACGCCTCCGACAGCACCGGCAGCGGGATCGCCTGCCGGGCCGCGAGGACGCCGAGGTCGCGGAACCGCCCCCAGTCGTCCTCGGGGAGGGGGCCGCCCGCGAGGACGAGCCCGAGCAGCCGCGCGCAGGTCTCGCGGCCCCCGCCGAAGATCGGGCCCGCCGCCCGCCTGATCGGCTGGTAGGCGGGGTGCCCGTGCAGCGCCTCCCGGACCGCCGTGGCGAGCCGCGGGCAGTGCGCGGTGAGGACCTCCCGGAGTGCCCCGGAATCGGTCATCGGCGAATCCCCCCTACGCGACGGCCAGCCGGAACCTGGGCAGGTGGCCGGCGGTCTCGTCCACCAGCCGGTGCAGCTCCCGGACGCAGCCCGGATCGCCGCCCAGCCCGTCGAGCAGGCCGTGGGCGCGCTCGACCAGCGGCGCGACGCAGTCGGCGTAGGACTCGATGATCTCGTCGTCGAGCATCCAGGCGGTCAGCTCGGTGCGCGCGGCCGCCGAGTGGCGGGCGGCGGCGTGCAGGGCGAGCGCCTCCCGGCGGCGCGCGGCGGGCAGCGCGGCCAGCAGGTGGACGAGCAGGTAGGTCGCGGTGCCGTTGGCGAGGTCCTCGTGCCGGCCCGAGGCGAGGTCGCGCTGGTCGTTGACGAGCTGGCGCAGCACACCGAGCGCGCGCCCGTACGCGCGCCAGCCGTCGACCCGGCGGCCGCCGACCCCGGCGAGGCACGCCGCCGAGGCGGCGGCCATGGCGTAGGGGGCGCCGGTCTTGCCCTCGTACCCGTGCAGCACCGACGCCGGCGACGCCACCGGTGCCCGCTCGGTGAGGTCGCGGAGCTGGCCGTCCACGGCGTCCAGCCACCCGCGGGAGACCTCGTCGGCGAGCGCGGCCCGGACGGCGGCCCCGGCGGGCAGCCCGGCGATGATCCGGCCGGGCAGCTGGCCGCCGACGGCGAGCGCGGTGAGGATCTTCATCCCGGAGGCGCGGGCCTCGACGCTCCGGGCCGCGGTGTCTTCGGCCGGGGCGGCGTCGGTGAGGTCGTCGAGGTAGCGGGCCGACGCCCACCAGAGCAGGTGGATCACGGCGACGGGCGCGGCGGGGGCGGGATCGCCGGTCTCCGCGCAGTGCACCAGCAGCGGCAGCGTGATCATGCCTTTCATACCGGGACGCGAGCCCTTGGCCCGGACGAGCTCGAAGAACTCGGCGAGGAACTCCGCTATGGCGCCGCCGACCATCTCGCGGCCCTCGTCCAGGCCCATCGCGAGGCCCTCGGCGAGCAGCTCGCACAGCCGCGCCATCTCCGCCTCGACCTCGGCGATCGCCCGTTCCTGGGCGGCCCTTCCGAACACTCCTTCGTCCACGTGCCAAGCTCCTCTGCTGCTGCGGGGTGTATCCGGGCCCGGCCCGGAGGTCGCGATGCGCGCCGGCCGCCCGGCGGCGCCCGTCATCGGGTGGCGCGCTCGTCCATGACCCGGACCGTGCCGGCGCGCCCGTCCAGCTCGATCCAGGCGCCGTCGGGGATGCGGGCGACGGCGCCGCCGACCGCGACCGCGGTGGGCACGCCGAGCAGCCGTCCCGTGACGGCGGTGTGCGAGAGCAGGGTGCCGCGCTCGACCACCAGGCCGGACGCGGCGATCATGAGGGACAGCCAGCCGGGGTCGGTCTCCCGCGCGACGAGGATCCGGCCGGCGCAGCCCGCCGGGGCGATGCCGGGGTCGAGGACCACCTTGGCGCGGCCCCGGACGGTGCCGCCGCTCGACCCGAGCCCGCGCAGCACGTCGCCGCCGTCCGCGGCCGGCCGCGGCCCCACCGGGCGGGCATGCGCGAGGGCCGCCGCGACGGGCCGCCCGGCCGGAACCGAGAACAGCGCCGGCGGGAGCGGGACGTCCAGGTGGCGGAGGCGCTCCGCGCGCCGCACCGCCGCGAGGCCGCGCAGGTCCGAGCCGGGGAGGGTGCCGTCGAACGCGCCGGTCACCTCGTCGGCGGTGAGGTCGAGGACGTCCCTCGGGTCGTCCAGCGCCCCGGCCGCGGCGAGTTCGGCGCCGAGCCGCCACAGCACCTCGCGGGAGAGCCCGAACAGCTGGGTGCGGCAGAACCGGGTGTCCTCCCGCGCCCGGACGAACCACCGCATCAGGGACAGCAGCGCGTCCAGCACGGCGCGCTTCGCCGGGTTGCGGCACGCCTCTCGCAGCCGCCTCCGGGCCTGCGCCGCGGCGCGCGCCTCGTCCGCCCGGCCGCCCGCGACGGTGGCGCCGCGCCGGACCAGCGGGGCGATCGTCCCGGCGAGCATCCAGGGCCGCTGCCGCGGGGTGGGCTCGTCGAGCTTGAGGTCGTGGAGCGCGCGGTCCCCGTAGCGGCGCAGGTACGCGCGGGCGGCGGCGGCGATGCCCGAGCCGTGCCGGCCGGCGGCGATGTCGTCCCAGACGGCCCGCAGGTGCTCCTCCTCGGTCCGCCCGCCGGGGCCGGCCAGGAGCGCGTCCTTCAGGTCCGGGATCCCGGCGGCGCGCTCGGCGAGGGCGACCGCGGCGCGGGCCGCGGCGAGCGAGCGGTTCTCGCGGCCCCCGCACAGCAGCCCGGCGAGCAGGTCGGGACCGGCGCCCGCCCACCGCCGCAGCAGCGCCGTGCCGGCCCGCAGGACGAGCAGCCCGTAGATCCCGTTGGCGAGCGTGACGCCCCAGCGCACCGACACCTCGGCCCACACCCGCCGGTACAGGGCGATCAGCTCGTCCGGGGACCGTCCGGCGAGCGGGCGGGCCGCCGGGTCGTACACCTCCGCCATCAGTCCGTCCCACCAGCGCAGGAACCGGGCGGTCGCGCGGCGGTGCCCGGCCGCGCGCCAGGCGGTCGCGGGCAGCGCGGCGGCGACGCGCGCCCGCGGCCACCGCCGGGCCGCGCGCGCCTCGCCGGTGACGCCCATGGCCTCCTCCCAGCCGGCGCGGACGAGCTCGAAGGCGGGGAGCCGCCCGTGCAGCTCCTGCCAGTCGTCCAGCCGGTAGTGGACGCGGCCGTCGAGAAGCCCGACCATCCGCCCCGTCCGGTGCGCGTTCGCGCGCAGCCGCCGGGCCGGCACGCCCATCCGTCGGTAGAGGTCGGTGAAGGCCAGCTCGTAGAACGTCCGGGCCTGCGAGTAGGTGAGCGCGCCGGACACCCCGGGGAAGCTCTCGGTGATGTTGTGGTTCCCCCAGTACACGCGGGGGCCCGTGTCCCGCGCCTCCCCGGCGAGAGGCCGCGCCTGGACGAGGTGGACGGTCCCGTCGGGCGTGATCGTCCCCTCGATGTCCTGGGGGCGGCCGAAGTGCTCCTCCACCCGGGCCGCGAGATCCGCGACGTCGCGTGCCTCGGGGTCGGTGAGCACCGGCGCCCGCCGCAGCCCGTCCGGCACGGCGACCACGCGGGTGCCGCTCTCGCCCGGGGCGGGCGGCCCGGCCATCCGCCGCTTGAGGACGATCTCCGCGCGGACCCCGCCGGTCTCCGGATCGACGAAGAAGTGGTCCACGTCGGCCTTCTCCTGGACGACGCCCTCCCCGATGCCGTGCGCCGCCGCGACGACGTGGCGGCGCGCCCCGTCCCGCGGGTCGCGGGTGAACGCGACGAACGAGCGCGTCCCGGGGACCATCCGCTGGATCCCGACGGCGACCCTGGCGCCCGCGGGGTCGGCGCCCTTCAGGATCCGGTAGCGGACGGCCTCGGGCTTGAACGCCGACGCCCAGCAGCGCGCCACCGCCGCCAGGAGCCCGGCGCGGGGCACGTACAGGAAGCTGTCGCTCATCCCCGCGAACGGGTCGTCCTCGGAGTCCTCGCCGCCGCCCTCCCCCGGCACCACGCAGGCGCGGACGGCCGCCGTCCCGCCGGGGCCGGCGAGCGCGTCGAACGCCTCAAGGAGCCCGCCGGCGAGGTCGCCGGACGGCACGGCGCCGGACAGGGCCGACGCCGCCGAGGCGCACCAGTCCGCCACCGGCAGCGAGGCGGCCGGCGGGAGCGCGTCCCGCAGGGAGGCGAGCGCCCGGTCGAACTCGTCCGCGGGCAGGCAGAAGAAGCCGGGGACGGGGAAGCCCGCCGCGCGCAGCGCCTCCAGCCGCGCGAACTTGTGGCCGATCTCGCCCATGGTCACCACACCTTCGGCAGGACGCGCGGCGTGCCCGCGGCGTACTGCGCATAGCCGGGAACGTCCGAGAGCGCGCTCTCCTCCACCCGGATCCGCCAGCCCACGGCGGCGCCCAGCAGGAGCAGCGCCGCCGCGCTCGCGGGGCCGGGGAAGAAGCACGTGAAGCCGACGTGCGCGAGCAGCATCCCCGCGTAGGCCGGATGCCGGACGATCCCGTAGAGCCCGCCCGTGACCACCCGATGGCCGTCCTGGCGCATCACGTGATGGGAGTAGAACCGCCCGAGCGCGCGGATCGCCGCCTGCCGCAGCGCGACGCCGGCGGCGAAGGCGGCGGACGGGACGAGCAGCCACGGCGACCAGCGCTCCCACGGCAGGGGCCCGAACGAGGCCGCCGCGACCAGCAGGAGGCGCGCCAGACCGTACGGGAGCAGCGTCCGCGCGTCGGACGGCGGGGCGGCGGCGCGGCGGAACGTCACCGGGACCTCCAGCAGGAGCCAGCCCAGGTAGCCCGCCAGCAGGCACGCCGCGTGCGCCTCGGCCCCACCGTCCCGTCCCGCGTGCAGGACGATGCCGGCGACCGCCGTGCCCGCCCCGGCGAGGAAAAGCAGGCGAGGCGCGAGCGTCAGGAGCCTCATGGCGCCGCTCACCGCGCCCTGGCGCGCTCGTACTGCTCGGGATCCACCGCGTACGCCTCGTACGCGAGCGACCCGAGACAGGCACCGGTCGCGGCGTCCGCCAGCGTCGCCGCGCACCGCGACCGGCGTCCCGGGACGCGGGCGACGGGCCAGCGCAGCAGCAGCGGGACGTCGCGGTCGACGCGGTAGGGGATGTCCAGCCGCAGCGCCACCCACAGCAGCGTCGTGTCCATCGGCCGGCCGTGCTCCGCGTGCTCCAGCAGGGTGGCGAACTGCCGGCCCGCCTCGACGATCTCCACGGGCGACCGGAACGCGGGCGGCGGCCCCTCCCCCGCGGGCGGCTGGAGGACGGCGGCCTCCACCACCGCCCGGCCCCGCCGCACCGGCTCGCCGACCAGGATGTTCTCCGGACGGTGCCGGTGCACGAGATCCGCGGGCGCGCTCCGGGACGGGGCCGCCGCCCCGGCGGTGCCCGTCCGCGCCGGCGGGTGCGGCGCCTCGCCGCTGAACGCGATGGAGCCGCCGCACACCTCCTCGCCGCCCTGCCGGGCGGCGACCGTCCACGCCCGGTTGTCGCCCGGCACCGGGCGGCACGAGAGCGTGGTCCCCCGGTCCAGCTCGCAGAACCGGCTGAAGCCGAGGCCGGCGACGACCCGCTCCGGGCACCGGCCGCGCGCCCGCAGCCGGTCCGCGCGAACCGCCAGGTCGAGCAGGCCGCTGAACAGCAGCATCCCCGGCACGTGGTCGAGCGGGTGGTCGAAGTAGAAGGGATCGGACTCGTCGACGACCAGCTCGCGGAATCGATCGATGACGGACCCGTTCATGCGCCACTCCCTCCATTTGCTGACCCCAAGCGCGCCGGCCCGCGCCGAAAACGGCGCCGCCGCCCTTCTCGGGAAGCGCGGATAAGCCGACCGGACGGCCGTCATCTTGCTACAGAATTGCGCGGGGCTGTACTGCACTGCCGGGCAGTCCGGGCCGCGCCCGGTTGCCGGGCCGGGCAGCCCGGCGCGGCCCGGACACGCTCCGTACAAGGCCTCCCGGGGACGAAAAGCGCATGTCAGCGTCCGCTTGCAGGACGCGGCCGGGCGGCGGGCGCGGCCGACCGCGCACGTCACCCGGCTCCGCGAAGATCGACCGCCGCGCGTTTCCGAGAGATCAGCAGCGCGTTTTTGCGCGCGAATCTCACAAGGTATATTTTCAAATTATTGAGAGTTTGACGGGATACCGACTCGGCCTGTGATGTTGCCCACAAATAATTGGCAGAATGCGGCCAGCGCGGCGGGGCGGGGGGCCGGGCCCGCCGGGGCGCCGCCCGGCGCGCCCGGCGCCGTGTTGTCAGCGGGCTGACAAACGCCGCCCCTGACGGTGAAGGCCGCTGAGTGTCGCGGATCACCCCGCCTGCCTAGGTTTGGGACGACGCGGGCCCGGGCCCGCCGAGCACGCGCGACGGAGGTGCCACCGTGACGACGGCGTACGACGACACGCGCCCCGGATCACCGGCCATCGAAAGCCTCACGGACGAGCCGTGGCGCGACGTCCCGGCGGAGGAGGCGCGGTGGATGCGCCCCCGGCTGCCGGACCTGCTCGGCGTGATGGTCGAGGGCGTGCTGCGGCATGTGCCCGAGTACGACCGGCCGGGCCACGCGGCGTACTGGCGGGTGGCGGAGGCCGCCGTCGCGCAGGCGATGGAGCACTTCGTGCAGGTCATCGCCGACCCGGACACCTCGTGGGCGGAGGTGTACCAGGTCTTCTTCGACGTCGGGTACGGCGAGGCCGTCGAGGGCCGCAGCCTGGAGCATTTGCAGAACGCGATGCGGGTCGCGTCGCGGATCGCCTGGCGGCACCTGGCGGTCGAGGCCGAGCGGCTCGGCCGCCCGCCGGCGCTCGTCAGCCTGCTCGCCGAAGCGAACTTCGCCTACCTGGACGCGCTGGCCTCCGCCGCGGCGCACGGCTATGCCCGCGCCCGGGAGAAGGCCGCCGGGGAACGCGAGCAGCGGCGCGGCCGGCTGCTGACCCTGCTGCTGTCGGACCCGCCGGCGCCGCCCGAGGTCGTCCGCGAGCAGTCCGCCCGCGCGGGCTGGCCGCTGCCCCGGCGGCTCGCGGTCATCGTGCTGCGGCCCCGGCCCGGCAGCGGCGGGGAGGGCCCGGCCGGGCTGCCGCCGTCCCTGCTGACCGGCCTGGACCGCGGCCGCCCCTGCCTGGTGATACCCGACCCGGACGGGCCCGGGCGCCTCGACGAGCTCGGCGCGACGCTGGCCGGGTGGACGGGCGCGATCGGCCCCGCCGTGCCGCCCGGGGAGGCCGCGACGTCGCTGACGTGGGCGCGGCGCGCCCTCGACCTGGCGCCCGCCGCGCCCGCCTCCGCCCGGGGCGCGCCCATCTCCGCCCGGGGCGCGCCCATCTCCGCCCGGGGCGCGCCCATCTCCGCCCGGGGCGCGCCCATCTCCGCCCGGGGCGGTGGGCGGCGCGCCCGGCGCGGTGGGGTCCTGGTGCGGGCCGAGGAGCATCTGCCCGGCCTGCTGCTGCGCGAGGGTGCGTCGCTCGCCGCGCTCGTGGCGGCCCGGCGCCTCGCTCCGCTGGACGAGGCCGGCCCGCGGCAGGGACTGCGGCTCGCGGTGACGTTGCTGGAATGCATGAAGCACGGATTCAACGCCACCGGCGCCGCCGAAGTCCTGTGCGTGCATCCGCAGACGGTCCGTTACCGGCTGGCGCAACTGCACCAGATGTTCGGTTTCGACATCGAGGACCCTGGGATCCGGCTTGAGATGATGCTGCTTCTGCACACCTGGATCCAGCGCAACGGCGGCTGATCCGCCCGCCCCGCCGCTCCCCGCGCCGGGCCCCGAAATCCGCTACGGTCGGGGTCGCCGCGTAGGCGAGGGGAAGGAAGTCACAGAACACATGGCCGAGAAGGTCATTCGGGTGGACGACATGGACGGCTCCGAAGGAGCCGATGTCGCAAAGCGAGACTTCGAAGTCTTGGGCCGCACGTTCACCATCGACTTGAGCGATGACAACTACAAGCGGCTGAACGAGATGCTGGACGCCCTCGCGCCCTTCATCGAGAACGCCGCGGAGGTGAAGCCCGCGGGGAAGGGCCGCAAGTCCCGCGTCGCGAAGATCAAGGGCTACACGAACGGCGATGTCCGCGACTGGGCATTGCGTCAGGACATCGAAGTCTCCGAACGTGGCAAGATATCGGATGAGGTCTATGCTGCATTCATCGAGGCACATCCGGACGCCAAGCCGGACGCATAGCTAGAGGGAGTCCCCGCATGGCACAGAAGGTCGAAGTCCTTCTCGTCGACGACATCGACGGTGGAGAGGCCGACGAGACCGTCAGCTTTTCCATCGATGGCACGTCATATGAGATCGACCTGAGCAAGAAGAACGCCGCCAAGCTGCGCAGCGGCCTTGAGCCGTTCGTGGCGAGCGCGCGCAAGGCGCGCAAGACCCCCGGCAGGGGTGGTCGCGGGACGCGTACCGCGGGCAGCCGCGAGCGCTCCGCCGAGATTCGCGAGTGGGCGAAGAGCCGGGGCATCAAGGTCAATGAGCGGGGCCGTATCCCCGCCAATGTGATCGAGCAGTACGAGGCCGCGCACTAGCGGCGCGCGCCGCGCGGCCGGCGGCGTTCCGGCGCGACAGCGAGGGGCCGGGGTGAGAATTCGCATCACCCCGGCCTCTTGCGTGCGCAAACGTGCGCAACGGGCAAATCGCCCTCATTCTCGGGGTGAATGCCGGGAATGGAGCGCCCGCGCAATAGGCGGGCACGGGCGTGATAGAGGCCCCACGGGGCGCGGCTCACACGGGCGGCAGGTCCAGTTCCCGTCCCGCGCGCACTGCGCCGGCGACGCGCTCGCGCAGTGCCTTCTCGGCCCGCCGGGCGTCCTCGGCCATTCCGCGGATCTCCTCGCCGGCCATCTCGTCCCCCACGGTGCTCGCCAGCAGGTCCCGGTAGCGGGCGTTCTGCTCGGGCAGGCCCTGCAGGACGCGCGCCTCGTGGTAGGCGTCGTCGGCCTCGCCGGCCCGCCGCGCGTACGCCTCCAGCGCCTCGATCCGGCCGCTGACCGAGCGGACCGAGAGCGCCAGCGCGCGGTCCTGCGGCTCCAGGAGGGCCCGGACGTCCGCCGACAGCCGCTCGGGCTGCTGGGCGAGGCGCTCCCGGCGCAGCCGCGTGTGGGTCGCGAGGGCCTCCGCGATGGCCCACTCCTGGCGGGGCAGGACGACCGCGTTGTTGATGTCGTCCAGCAGCCCGGCGCCGTGCGCCTGCGACCCGAGGACGGCGTCGACGGCCCGCTGCGCGCGGACGAGGAGCCGGGCGGCGGGCCGGTCGAAGTCGCCGGGCAGCAGGTAGCGGCCGTGGTTCTCGCGGGCGGCGCGGGCGGCGGCCGGCTCGCCCGCGTGGCGCAGCGCGCCGAGGGCCCAGCCGGCGAAGCTCGCGGCGGTGAGGACGACCGCGGCCTCGATCTGGCCGAGCAGGAGCAGCAGGATCTGCAGGGCCGGGGTGAGCATCATCGCGAGGACGGGCAGCCTCCCCCACCGGCTCGCCTCGCCCACCAGGGTGTCCTCGTCCAGCGAGGCGACGAAGCAGACCCGCAGCCACCCTCCGGGCAGCACCCCGTAGAACATCGCGAACGCCGGGATCCACACCAGCCGCGCCACCACCGTGGCCGCGCGCAGCCGCGGTGGCGGCGGCGCGGGCATGCAGGCGGGGACGAGCCGCTCGGACGATCCGGCCAGCAGCGCCCGGTCTCCGCCGCCGATGGCCGGATCGAACACCGGACGGGGACGGTCCTGCTCGTTCATCGCCACTCCCCACCGCGTCTCGGAGCCTGGCTCCGGCGCCGCACCCGCGGCGCCCCGCTAGTCCTGGAGTTCCGCCCACACCTGCCGGTCGCGCTCGGCCGTCCAGATGCGGGGTCGCTCGACGCCGTCCATCTCGTCCCAGAGGCGGGAGACGTCGAACGGCAGGCAGTGCTCGAAGATCGGCCAGTGCCCGTACCCGGGGGCGAGCGCCTTGTGCACGGCCTCGAAGGCGTCCTTGAGGGTGCCGCCGTCCCGGCGGACCCGGCCCACCTCGTCGATCATGGTGGTCAGGAAGGCGCGGGTCTGCGCGACCGCGGCGTGCGCGGCGTCCCGGCCGTGCGCGACGGCGCCGCGCCCGCCGACGAGCGTCTCGGCGCCGAAGGAGCCGACGTGGTCGAGCGTGCCGGACGCCCATTCGCGGTGGAACGCGTCCCCGGTGTAGAGCGCGGCCTGCGTCTCCACGAGGTCGCCGGCGAACAGGATCCGGTGCCGGGGCAGCCACGCGACGATGTCGCCCTCGGTGTGGCCGCGGCCGCAGTAGGCGAGGTCGAGGTCGCCGCGGTCTCCGCCGAGGTCGATGGTCAGGGTGCCGGAGAACGTCACGGTCGGCCAGGTGAGCCCGGGGATGCCGTCCGGGTCCTTGAAGAGCCGGGGCATCCTGCCGTACTCCGACTCCCAGTCCTGTGCGCCGCGCTCGGCGATCAGCGCGCGGGTCAGGTCGTGCGCGATGACCACCGGGGCGCCGAACGCGCTCGCCCCGAGCGTGCGGACGGCGTGGTAGTGCGACAGGACCAGGTACCGGACGGGCTTGTCGGTGTGCTCGCGCAGGACGGCGAGCCAGTCGCGGGCCGCCGCCGGGGTGGCGAGGGCCTCGAAGCAGACGACGAAGTCCTCGCCCTCCACGGCGCCGACGTTCGGGTCCCCCTCGGCCGTGAGCGCGTACACCCCGTCGGCCAGGACCTCAAGCGTCTGCGTCTTGTCGCCCAGATCTGCGGACGACGCGAACGGTCTGGGCATCGGTGCCCCCTCGCACTCGTGGCCGCGGGTCTTCCCGTGCACAGATTTTCATTCCACGCATAGCGGGTGATAACCGTCCCGGCCGCCGGGTGGGGAGGACGCCGCCCGCGGGGTAGGAGGGATCTTGAACGCGCCGCGCGGAAGGAGGGGCCCGGGTGAACGCCGCGCTCGGACTGCTGGCCGTCCTCGTGCTGACCGCCGCGACCGGTTACTTCGTGGCGCAGGAGTTCGCCTTCGTCACCGCGGACCGCCCCGCCCTGGCCCAGCGCGCGGCGGAGGGCGACCGCGCCTCGGCCCGCGCCCTGAAGGTGATGGGCCGGCTGTCGTTCATGCTGTCCGGCGCGCAGCTCGGCATCACGGTCACCGCGCTGGTGGTCGGGTTCATCGCCAAGCCGGCGCTCGCCGACCTGATCGACCCGGTGCTGCGCGCGGGCGGGGTGCCGGACGCGGCGTCCGGCGGCGTGGCGGTGGCGCTCGGGTTCGCGCTCGCGACGGTGGTCCAGATGGTGATGGGCGAGCTGTTTCCGAAGAACCTGGCGCTGGCGCGGGCCGAGCCGCTCGCGCGGGCGCTCGCCGCGTCCACGCTCGGCTACCTCGCGATGGCGGGGCCGCTGATCCGGCTGTTCGACGCGTCGGCGAACCGGCTCGTCCGTGCGGTGGGCATCGAACCGGTGGAGGAGCTGCGGCACGGCGCGACGCTGGAGGAGCTCGGGCACATGATCGGCGAGTCCGGCGAGCAGTTCCAGGAGGGCCACGCCGACCTGCTGGAGCGCGCCCTGGTCTTCTCCGAGCGGGACGCCGAGGCGGTCATGGTGCCCCGCGTCGACGTGGTGAGCGTGGCCGCGACCGCGGACGCCGCCGGGCTGAGCGAGATCATCGCGGCCAGCGGGCACACCCGCTACCCCGTCCTCGGCGAGGGCGTCGACGACGTCGTCGGGGTCGTCGGGCTGGAGGAGCTGGTGAGGCTCGGGCCGGACGAGGCGGCGCGGACCGCGGTCGGCGCGATCGCCCGGCCGCCGCTCCTGCTGCCCTCGACGCTGCCGCTGCCGGACGTCGTGCTGCGCCTGCGGGGCGCCGCCGAGCCGCTGGCGTGCGTGGTGGACGAGTACGGCGGGTTCGCCGGCATTCTCACCTGGGAGGACGTCGCCGAGGAACTGGTCGGGGAGATCGCGGACGAGAACGAACCCGACGACGACCTGGCGATCCGCACCGGCGAGTGGTGGACGACGGACGCGGGCCTGCGGATCGACGAGGTCGCCCACGAGACCGGGATCGCGCTGCCGGAGGGCGACTACGAGACGGTCGCCGGGCTGCTGATGCGGCGGCTCGGCCGGATCGCGCGGCCGGGCGACGTCGTCCGGGTGGAGCTGCCGCGCGAGCGGCTGGACGAGCCGGCCCGCACCGCCGTGGTGGAGGTGCTGACGATCAACCGGCACGTGCCCGAGCTGATCCGCGTCCGCGCCGTGGAGGAGGACCGGTGAACCTCGCGCTGGGCGCTCCCGTCACGCTGGCGCTGCTGGCGGCCAACGGGTTCTTCGTCGCCACCGAGTTCGCGCTCGTCGCGGCGCGGCGGCCCCGGCTGGAGCGGGCCGCGGCGCGGGGCTCGCGGGCCGCCCGCGCGGCGGTCGCCGGGATCGACGAGCTGTCGCTGACCCTCGCGGGCGCCCAGCTCGGCATCACCATGTGCTCGCTCGGTCTCGGCCTGGTGTCCGAGCCGGTGTTCGCGGAGACGCTGACGCCGCCGTTCCACGCCGCGGGGCTGCCGGAGGGGGCGGCGCACGCGGTCGCCTTCGTGCTGGCGCTGGCGCTGGTGACGTTCCTGCACATGGTCGTCGGCGAGATGGCGCCGAAGTCGTGGGCGATCGCGGGGCCGGAGCGCTCGGCGACCGTCCTCGGCCTGCCGTTCCGCGCGTTCACGACCGTCGCCCGCCCGGCCCTGGCCGCGCTGAACGGCACGACGAACCTGCTGCTGCGGGCGGGGGGCGTCCGGCCGGCCGACTCGCGGGAGGTGTCGCGCACCCCCGAGCAGCTGCGCAGCATCGCGCAGGAGTCGCGGCGGCTCGGTCTGATCGGGGAGACCGAGCTGACGCTGCTCACCACCGCGCTGGACGCGCCGCGCGCCCCGCTCGCCGGCCTGGTCGTCCCCGTCTCGGGGATCGTGTCGGTCCCGCCGGAGGCGTCCCCGCAGGAGATCGTGGACGTCGCCGCGGAGACCGGCCACACCCGGTTGATGGTGCGGGGCGCCGGCGCCCGGGGCCAGGCGGCGCGCATGGTGCACGTCCGCGACGCCTACGTGGCACGGGCGCGGGGCCGGTCGACCCCGGCCGGGGAGCTGGCGCACCCGGTGCCGGCGCTGCCGGTCGGGACCCCGGTCGGCGAGGCGGTCGCGACCCTGAAGGCGAACCACAGCCACCTCGGCCTCGCCATCGCCCCCGACGGCCGCATCGCCGGCCTGGTCAGCCTGGACGACCTCCTGACCACGCTGCTGGCGGTCCGCTGACGCACCTTGCCGTCAACGTTGGTTGACATAGGAGCGGTGTCAACCTACATTGACGGCCATGAGCGATGGAGTGACGCTCGCCCAGGAGGCGAGCAGCCGGGACCCCGCGGTGGGCCTGCGGGCCGTGCGGGCCCTGCGCGAGCTGGCCGAGCGGCTGGAGGCGCTGCAGGTCCAGAGCGCCCGCGACCAGGGCTGGTCCTGGCAGGAGATCGCGGTCTGCCTCGGCGTGAGCCGGCAGGCCGTGCACAAGAAGCACGGCGGCGGCCGCCGCCTCCCCCTCGGGAAAACACAGAAGGAGTCGTAGCGAGATGTTCGAGCGTTTCACCGAGGATGCGCGCGCGGCCGTCAAAGGCGCGCAGGCGGAGGCGAGGGCGCTGCGCGACCACCACATCGGCACCGAGCACGTCCTGCTCTCCCTCACCACCGCCGACCACGCCGTGGGGCAGGTCCTGCGCGAGCACGGGCTGGACCCGGACGCCCTGCGGACCCGGATCGCCGAGGTCAACCGGACCGGCGGGGACGTCCTCGACCCCGACGCCCTGCGGAGCATCGGCATCGACCTCGACGCCGTCCGGGAGGCCACCGAGCAGAGCTTCGGCGAGGGCGCCCTCGACGTGCCCGCCGGGAAGCTCGACCGGTACCGGCGGGGGCACATCCCGTTCACACCGAAGGCGAAGAAGGCGCTGGAACTGAGCCTGCGGCACGCGATCCGGCTCAAGCAGAAGAGCATCCGCAGCGGGCACATCCTGCTCGGCCTCCTCCACGACGACGACTTCCTGTCCGCACGGCTCGCCACGGAGGCGGGCGTGGACGTCGCGGCGCTGCGCGCCCGGGTCGAACGGCTGCTCGGCGCCGAAGCGGCGTGACCGCGCCGGTGTGGTGGTGATGTGATTACGTGGGGACATGCCCGAACCGCTGAATTCGCTGCGCCGCCTCGTCCCCGCCGACCGGATCGTCACCGACCCCGACGTGATCGCCTCCTACGCGCACGACGAGGCGGAGTGGGCGCCCTACGGGGCGCCCGCGGCGCTCGTCCGGGCCGGGTCGACCGAGGACGTGCGGGCGGTGGTCGCCGTGTGCGCGGAGCAGGGCGTGCCGATCGTCCCGCGCGGCGCGGGCACCGGGCTGTCGGGCGGCGCGAACGCGCTGGACGGCTGCGTGCTGCTGTCCCTGGAGGCGATGAACGAGATCGTCGAGATCGACGCCGCCGAGCGGCTCGCGGTCGTCCAGCCGGGGGTGGTCAACGACGCCCTCCGGCTGGCCTGCGCCGAGCGGGGACTCTGGTACCCGCCCGACCCGGCGAGCGCGCCCTGGTCGACGATCGGCGGGAACGTCGCCACCAACGCGGGCGGCCTGTGCTGCGTCAAGTACGGCGTGACCCGCGACTACGTCCTCGCGCTGGAGGCGGTCGTGGGACGCGGCGAGGTGGTCCGGCTCGGCCGCCGGACGGCCAAGGGCGTCGCCGGGTACGACCTGTGCGGGCTCATGGTCGGGTCCGAGGGCACCCTCGGCGTGATCACCGAGGTCACCGTGCGGCTGCGCGGCGCCCGCGCCCCCGAGCACACCATCGTCGGGTACTTCGACACCCTCCAGGCCGCGGGCGAGGCCGTCGCCAGGGTCACCGCGGCCGGGATCGTCCCGAGCGCGCTGGAGCTGATCGACCGGCACTGCCTCCAGGCGGTCGACGCGTGGCGCAACATGGGCCTGTCCGCGGACGCGGACGTCCTGCTCCTCGGCCGCACCGACCTGCCCGGCGAGTCCGGGGACGCGGAGGCCGACGCGATGGCGCGGCTGTTCAAGGAGGCGGGCGCGACCTGGAGCGCCCGGTCGTCCGACGAGGCCGAGGCGGACGCGCTGTTCGCCGCGCGCCGGCTCGCCTACCCGGCGCTCGAACGGCTCGGCCCCGTCCTGACCGAGGACGTGTGCGTGCCGCGCGGGCTCGTCCCGGAGATGCTGACCCGCATCGAGGCCGCCGCCGCGGACACCGGCATTCACATCGCCAACATCGCCCACGCCGGCGACGGCAACCTGCATCCGCTGATCATCGCGCCGGCCGGGGACGACGGCGCCCGCGTCCGGGCCCAGCGCGCCTTCGACCGCATCGTCGCCGACGCGATCGCCCTCGGCGGCACCGTCACCGGCGAGCACGGCGTCGGCCTGCTCAAGCGGCGCGGCCTGCACGACGAACTGGACCCGGCCGTGATCGCCATGCACCACGCGGTGAAGGACGCGCTCGACCCGGCGGGCGTGTTCAACCCGGGCAAGGTCTTCGGGACGCCCTGACCCGGTCAGCCCCGGGCGGCCTCCCAGCCCTGGACGAGCTCGGCGGTGTGGTCGCCGACGAGGCCCACCTGGAGGCTGTCCCCGTCCAGCTCGACCTGCACGCCGACCGGCCGCAGGTCCGGGACGCGCCCGGAGAACAGCGCGTCGCGCTCGGCCATCTCCTCGTACCGGCCGGGCCGCCACCAGTACACCTGCGCGGTGATCGGCTTCTCGCCCGACCCGGCGAACCTGGCCGCGACGTCCTGCATGGTCTTCAGCGCGAGGACCAGGTGCGTCTCGGTTCCGATCTCGTGGACCGTCACGTATTCCGGCAGCGGGAACGCCACCAGCGCCCCGAACGGCAGCGGGCCGGGGAAGTGGCGCCGCAGGACCTGCGCGTGCGCGCCGATGTAGCGGTGCTGCTCCCCGATGTTGGACATCTTCACCCCGTCCAGGTCGTTGCCCTGGACGTAGTGGGGCTCCCGCTCGATCGACTGCGCCAGCGCGTGCCCGAACGCCGCGTCCTCGGCGAGCCCGCCGAGGTCCGCGCGGTTCAGCGGCACGATCGAGTCCGGGTAGTCGACCACGACGGCCTGGAGCAGGCCGGGCGCGAACGGCCGGGTCACGAGGGCGGCCTGCATCCGCTCGTCGAGGGCGTCCTCCGGGTAGAGGCGGACGCGCAGGCTCGCGGTGTCGAGCCCCCCGCCAGAGGGGGCGGGGGGCGTCTGCCGCTCCAGCGCCTGGACCGCCTGGTCGGCGTACTGGGCCGCGACGCCGGGCAGCGCGGACCGCGGGTTGCGCCCGGCGTGCTGCCGCCACTGCGCGATGTCCGCCTGCGCGCGGTTGCCGTCCTTGAGCGTCACGACGACGGTGTCCGGAGCCGCCAGCTCCGCCCGGTAGCCGCGCTGCGCGAAGGCGTCTATGAGTGCCATGCCGATGATGTCGTGTTGGCTGGGGTTCATGGTTATGTACGACTCCCCGGGCGGCCGGTGAGTTCCCGTCACCTCCCGAAGGCCTCCGTTCACCTTCCGAAGGCCTCCGTGAGCGCTGCGACGCACGCGGACCTGCGGAAGGAATCGGCCGGGTACCTCCGCCGGCACTCGGCGGCGATCCACGACGGGGCCTTCGGCCGGACGGCGCGCGGCGTGCGCGTCGCGGCCGGGCGGGGCGGGCGCGCGGGCCGGCCCTTCTCGCTCGGCGGAGGCACGGCGTGCGTCCGGCGCGGGACCCTCCGCGGACCCTGGGGACGGTCGGCGGACGACCGTGCATGCGGTTCCGCCGCGGTCCGCCCGGTGCGGGACGAGACGGGTGAGGGCCGGGCGGACGCGGCCGGAGCGGACGCCTCCGGGGTGGCGGCGCCCGGCGTCACCGAGCGATCCGGGACCGCGCGGCGCGGGGCCGTTCGCGCCGTCCCGTCATCGACGGCCAGGAACAGGCCGGCGCCCACGACGAGCGCGGCGGCGGCGACCGCCATGCGGGGCGGGCGGCGGGCGGGCGGGCTCGGTTCGGCGCGGGTGAACCCGGCGGGCGGGAGGCTGGGGGAAAGGCGCACCCACCGATCGTCACGCTGAGCGCAGGCCCGGACACGCGGAACCGGGCGACCGTTGTCACCTCGATACACCGGCGGCCGTCACCGCCCGGCGAGCAGCTCCACCACCGGCGCGAACTCCTCGACGAACGCGGAGGAGACCGACACGTACGACACGCCCAGCTCGTCGCGGCGGCGGGCGAGCGTGTCCGCCATCTCGCGGGGCGTCCCGGACAGCTTCGCGATCACGTCCGACGTCGCCATGGCGGCGAGGTCCACCTTCATCTGGCGGCCCAGCCACTCGGGCACGTCGTCGCCCACCACATGGACCTGCGTGCACAGCTCCAGGTCGTCGAACCGGTCCTCCGCCGCCTTGCGGACGATGTCCACGTACCCGGCGAGCTCGGCGTCGCCGGTCATCGGCGGGACGCCGAACGCCACCGTGTCCGCGCGCCGCGCCGCCAGCCCCAGCATCCGGGGCCGGGACGCCGCGACGACCACGCGCGGCGGGCGTCCCGTCCCCGCGAACAGCCCCTCGGGCGGGTTCGCGACCGCGTCCAGCGCCGCCTCCACCCGGGCGATCCGCTCGGCGCCCGACCCGTAGGGGACGCCGAAGAGCGCAGCGTCGTCCTCCCCGCCGGGCCGTCCCGCGCCGATCCCGAGCTCGAACCGGTCGCCGGTGGCGAGCGCCATCGAGGCCGCCTCCCACGCGATCATGTGCGGCGTCCGGGTCGCCGCGGAGAGCACGAACGTGCCGACCCGCAGCGTCGTCGTGGCGCCCGCCGCCGCGGCGAGCATCGCCGCCGGCATGGCCGTGCCGGACGTGTCGGGGGTCAGCAACGTCGCGTACCCGAGCTCCTCCGCCCGGCGCGCCTGCGCCGCCCAGTCGGCGGCGCTGCGCGCCCACCCCGCCATCACCGCGAACCTGAATCGCCGATCGGCCATCGTCCCGCCTCCCGTTCACCTCGGATGCCTCTATTTGAGTGAGTACTCACTCATTTGTCAAGGGCACTCGGCCGCCGAGGCGCCGCCGAGGCGACGTCCTAGCCGGCCGGAGTGACGGTGAAACGGCGCAGGGCGAGCGCCGGGTTCTTCTGCCGGACGGCGCCCACGCGCTCGGGCGAGACCTCGCCCGACGCGATCCCCGTGCCCTCCCCGAGGGAGGCGGTGACCACGCCCATCGGGTCGACGATCATGCTGTTGCCGGCGCCGGTCGGGGCGCACTGGTCGGCCGCCGCCACGTAGATCGTGTTCTCGATCGCGCGGGCCCGCACCAGCGTCCGCCAGTGGTCCTCCTTGAGCGGGCCCGGCACCCACTCGGCGGGCACCGCGACGACGTCGGCCCCGGCGTCCACGATCCGGCGCGTCACCTCCGGGAACCGCACGTCGTAGCAGGTCTGCATGCCGAACGTCACGCCGTCCACCGTGAAGGTCTCCGGCTCGCCGATGGCGCCGTGCCGGACCAGCGACGACTCCTCGTACCCGAACGCGTCGTAGAGGTGGATCTTGCGGTACTCGGCGACGACGCCGCCCGGCCCGAGGGCGACGAGCGTGTTGGAGATGCGCTCCGGGTCGTCCAGGCGCTCGTTGACCCCGGCCACCAGGTGGACGCCGTGCCGGCGCGCCAGGTCGCCGAGGCCGGTCACGAACGGGCCGTCCAGCGGCTCGGCGGAGTCCAGGAACCGCCGGTCCATCTTCGGCGCGGTGAACATCGCGAACTCGGGGAACACGACGACCTTCGCGCCGCGCCCGGCCGCCTCACCGGCCAGCTTGCCGATCGCCGCCAGGTTCTCGTCCTTGCCCTCGCCCGGCGCGAACTGCGCCACCGCGACCTGCACCATCTCGGCCTCCCTACATCCGGTCGACGCCGGTCACCCGGACGACGGCCTCGCCCTCCTGATCCGAACCCGCGAGGTCGACCTCGGCGCTGATGCCCCAGTCGTGATGGCCCTCGGGGTCGTCGAACACCTGCCGGACCCGCCACAGGGCGTCCTCCGGCACCTCCTCGATCTGCAGCAGCTTCGGCCCGCGCGCGTCCGGCCCGGTGAGCAGCTCGTCGTGCTCCTCGAAGTAGTCGTCCATGGCGTCCGCCCACGCGTCGGCGCCGAAGTCGGGATCCAGCGCGCCGAGCTCGGCGTAGCGCTCCAGCGCCGCCAGTTCCACCCGCCGGAACATCGCGTTGCGCACCAGCACCCGGAACGCCCGCGCGTTCGCGGTCACCTTCGTGACCCGCTCCTCGATCGGCTCGTCCAGGTCCTCCTCGGCGGGGTTGGCGAGCTGCTCCCACTCGTCCAGCAGGCTGGAGTCGACCTGCCGGACCAGCTCGCCCAGCCACTCGATCAGGTCGATCAGGTCATCGGTCTTGATCGACTCCGGGACTGTCTGCTGCAGCGCCTTGTAGGCCCCCGACAGGTACCGCAGGACGAGCCCCTCGGTCCGCGCCAGCTCGTAGTACGCGATGTACTCGGTGAACGTCATCGCGCGCTCGTACATGTCGCGCACGACCGACTTCGGCCGCAGCGGATGGTCGCCGACCCACGGGTGCCCGGCCCGGTAGATCTCGTACGCGGCGTCGAGCTCGTCCTCCAGCGGCTTCGGGTGGTCGACGTCCTGGAGCAGCTCCATCCGCTCCTCGTACTCGATCCCCTCGGCCTTCATCTCCTGGACGGCCTCGCCGCGCGCCTTGTTGACCTGCGCGGCGAGGATCTGCCGCGGATCGTCCAGCGTCGCCTCGATCACCGACAGGACGTCCAGCGCGTACGACGGCGAGGCCGGGTCGAGCGCCTCGAACGCCGCCAGCGCGAACGTCGACAGCGCCTGGTTGAGCGCGAAGTCCTCCTGCAGGTCGACGGTGACCCGCGCGTACCGGCCGAGGTCGTCCGGCTCGGGCAGCACCTCGACCACACCGCCCGCCAGCAGCGACCGGTAGATCGCGATCGCCCGGGAGATGTGCCGGCGCCGCGCGGCCGGGTCCTCGTGGTTGTCGGTCAGCAGCCGCTTCATCGCCTGGAACGCGTTGCCGGGCCGCGCGACCACCGACAGCAGCATCGCGTGGCTGACCTGGAACCGGGACCGGAGCATCTCCGGCTCGGCGTCCTGGAGCTTCTTGAAGACCTCCTCGTCCCAGCCGACGAACCCCTCCGGCGGCTTCTTGCGCTGGACCTTCCGCCGCTTCTTCGGGTCGTCTCCCGCCTTGGCGAGTGCCTTCTCGTTCTCGACCACGTGCTCGGGCGCCTGCGCGACGACGAACCCGACCGTGTCGAACCCGGCCCGCCCGGCCCGCCCGGCGATCTGGTGGAACTCCCGCGCCCGCAGCCGCCGCACCCGGTGTCCGTCGTACTTGCTCAGCGCGGTGAACACCACCGTCCGGATCGGCACGTTGACGCCGACGCCGAGCGTGTCCGTCCCGCAGATGACCTTCAGCAGCCCGGCCTGCGCCAGCCGCTCCACCAGCCGCCGGTACTTGGGCAGCATCCCGGCGTGGTGCACCCCGATCCCGTGCCGGACGAACCGCGACAGGTTCCGCCCGAACTTCGTCGTGAACCGGAAGTTGCCGATCAGCTCGGCGATCCGGGCCTTCTCCGCCTTGGTGCACACGTTGATGCTCATCAGCGCCTGCGCCCGCTCGATCGCCGCCGCCTGCGTGAAGTGCACCAGGTACACCGGCGCCTTCTGCTCGGCCAGCAGCTCCTCGATCGTCTCGTGCAGCGGCGTCACCCGGTAGTCGTAGATCAGCGGGACCGGCCGCTCCGCCGACGTGACCAGCGCCGTCTGCCGCCCCGTCCGGCGCGTCAGGTCCTTCTGGAAGAACGAGACGTCGCCCAGGGTGGCCGACATCAGCAGGAACTGGGCCTGCGGCAGCTCCAGCAGCGGGATCTGCCAGGCCCATCCCCGCTCGGGCTCGGCGTAGAAGTGGAACTCGTCCATGACCACCACGCCGATGTCGGCGTCGGCCCCGTCCCGCAGCGCGATGTTCGCCAGCACCTCGGCCGTGCAGCAGATGATCGGCGCGTCGGCGTTCACGCTCGCGTCGCCGGTCATCATCCCGACGTTCTCGCGCCCGAACATCTCGCACAGGTCGAAGAACTTCTCCGACACCAGCGCCTTGATCGGCGCCGTGTAGAACGCGACCTGATCCCCGCCGAGCGCCGCGAACAGCGCCCCCGCCGCCACCAGGCTCTTCCCGGACCCGGTCGGCGTCGACAGGATCACGTTGGCGCCGGACACGACCTCGATGAGCGCCTCCTCCTGCGCGGGGTACAGCGTGATCCCGCGCCCCGACACCCACCGCTCGAACGCCTCGAACAGCGAATCGGCGTCAACGTCGTCTCTGGAGGGCAGCTCATCGATAAGGCTCACCCCTCCATCCTGCCCCCGATCCGCCACTGCCCGCGTCGGGCATCAGACCACAACGTGACCGTGGCCCTCCGCCAGCGACGCGAGATCCGGCTCCCCGAAGAGCTCGCGCATGCCCTCGAACACCGCCACCTTCTCCTCGCCGTACCGGCGCACCCGGACGGCATAGGTCTCCGCGGACACGAAGGTGGGCGGCTCGGTCTTGCTGTGGAACTTGTCGGCGTACATGACGAGCCGCTCTTCCCCGGTCTCGGCCACGAGATCGGCGGCGGGCACGGGAAGCCCCAGGCGCGCGATGTCGTCCCGGGTCAGCCCGACCCCGGTATGCCGGGAGCAGAACCGGCAGATCTCCTCGGGGAACCCCTCGTCCCGCAGCAGTTCGTGCCCCAGCACCCCGTGCCGCACGTACCGCGGGTAATCGAGCCGTCCGCCGGCGTCGTACAGCCGGTAGACCCCGATGTCGTGCAGCAGGCACCCGGCACGGACAAGGTCCTTGTCCACGTCCAGCCCGCCGCCCTGCATCAGCTCCTCGGCGATCTCGCACACGATCGCGCAGTGCGTCCAGACGAGGTCGAACGCCTCCCGGCTCGGCGCGTGCCGCTCATGCAAAGCCCGGATCTCATCGTCTTCAGGAACCCGCATCCCGCCACCCTATGGCGTCCGACGGCGACGAGCAGTGACGATCCAGACCGACGTCGTTCCAGCCCGCCGCGTGGTCGAGAACGTGACGACGCCCCCGGGATGGGATCCCGGGGGCATCGTCACACGAAAGCGCTACCTGCCCAAGCCCTCGGACTTGGCGACCAGGCGGGCCAGCGTCCCGGCCATCTCCTCCTGGCGGGCGGCCATCTTGCCGAGCTCACCCATGAGCAGGTTGACGGCCGACCCCAGCTCCTGCCTGACCGACCCGATCTCCTGCCTGATCTCCTGCCTGATCTCCTGCTTGAACAAGCCGAGCTGCGTGGCGAGCTCGTCCTTGGTGACGAGGTCCTTCAGGTCGTCCTTGGTGACCAGGTCGCCAAGGGTGACCTGGTCGAGGGGCTTGGGCGCCATGACGGGCATGCTATCTCTCCTTCGGGTCACCTGCTCTCCTTCGGGTCCTGTCTCCGTCGGAGAGTGCCTCCTCAACCTGCCACGCCATCGGGACGCTCGGTCATCAACCGATCACGGTTGGCCACAACGAGCTATCCGGAGATCACCCCACCTTCCGACACGGTTTTTACCTTCTGCCAGGCGACGGTGTAGCAAGACGGGCGCGTCAGGAGGTGACTTCGGTGCGGGGGCCGCCCCAGAGGGTGTGGAAGGAGCCCTCGCGGTCTACGCGGCGGTAGGTGTGGGCTCCGAAGAAGTCGCGCTGACCCTGGGTGAGCGCGGCCGGGAGGCGGTCGGCGCGGAGGGAGTCGTAGTAGGCCAGTGCGGTGGAGAAGCCCGGGGCCGGGATGCCGAGGCGGGCGGAGGTGGCGACCACGTCGCGCCAGGCGTCCTGGGCGTCGCCGAGGGCCTCGGCGAAGTGGTCGTCGGTCAGCAGCGTCGGCGCGCCGGGGTCGGCCTCGTAGGCGGCGCGGATGCGGTCGAGGAAGCGGGCCCGGACGATGCAGCCGCCGCGCCAGATGGTGGCCATCGCGCCGAGGTCGATGTTCCAGCCGTACTCCGCGCTGCCCGCCTGGATCTCGTGGAAGCCCTGCGCGTAGGCAACGATCTTGGAGGCGTAGAGGGCCTTCTCGACGGCGTCGGCGAAGCCGGAGTCGGCGACGGCGCTGCGGGACGGGCCCGGCAGGCCCTGCGCCGCCTCGCGGAGGGCGGCGTGCCCGGAGACCGAGCGGGCGAAGACGGCCTCGGCGATGCCGCCGACGGGGACGCCCAGGTCGAGCGCGGTCTGCACGGTCCAGCGGCCGGTGCCCTTCTGCTCGGCCTGGTCCAGGACGACGTCCACGAACGGCTTGCCGGTCGAGGCGTCGGTGTGCGCGAGGACCTCCGCGGTGATCTCGATGAGGTAGGACTCCAGCCGGCCGGTGTTCCAGGTGCGGAAGACCTCGGCGATCTCGGCGGGCGCGAGGCCGGCGGCGTGCCGCAGCAGGTCGTAGGACTCGGCGATCAGCTGCATGTCGGCGTACTCGATGCCGTTGTGCACCATCTTCACGAAGTGCCCGGCGCCGTCGGGGCCGACGTGGGTGCAGCAGGGCGTGCCGTCCACCTTGGCGGAGATGTCCTCCAGGAGCGGGCCGAGGGCCTCGTAGGACTCGGCCGAACCGCCGGGCATGATGCTCGGGCCGTGCAGGGCCCCTTCCTCGCCGCCGGAGATGCCGGTGCCGACGAAGTGGATGCCGCGCTCGCGCAGCGCGGCCTCGCGGCGGCGGGTGTCGGCGAAGTTGGCGTTGCCGCCGTCGACGATCATGTCGCCGGGCTCCAGCAGCGGGGCGAACTCGTCGATGACGGCGTCGGTCGGCGCGCCCGCCTTCACCATGATGACGAGGCGGCGGGGCCGCTCCAGGGACGCCACGAACTGCTCCGGTGTGTCGGCGGGGAGGAACGTGCCCTCGTCGCCGAACTCCTCCACCAGCGACTTCGTCCGGGTGGGAGTGCGGTTGTGCACGGCGACGGGATGCCCGTGCCGGGCGAGGTTGCGAGCCAGGTTCCGGCCCATCACCGCCAGTCCCGTGACACCGATTCGCGCCTTCTGCATTGGCTCACTCCTCCTCGTGTGCGACCCTGACCAAGGGTTGTACGTGGATCATGATCCGCCCGTTCGGTCGGCGGGTCCGGATGACCGCGTTCGGCTGCGGAAACGGGACGGGATTCAAGAACATTCCGATGGTGACATTCTCCAGGGGGGTGCGGATGCTGGGACTGCCGGACGAAGCGGCGGCGTGTCTCTTCGATCTGGACGGGGTGCTGACCCGGACGGCGTCCGTCCACGCGGCGGCGTGGAAGGAGATGTTCGACGGTTTCCTGCGCGAACGCGCCGAGCGGACCGGTGAGACGTTCACCGAGTTCGACCCGGTCCACGACTACGGCCGGTACGTCGACGGCAAGAAGCGCGAGGACGGGACGCGCTCGTTCCTGGAGTCGCGCGGCATCACCCTGCCGGAGGGCGATCCGGACGACCCGCCCGAGGCCGAGACCGTGCGGGGGCTGGGGAACCGCAAGAACGCCCTCGTCCTCAAGCTGATCGAGGAGAAGGGCGTCGAGACGTTCGACGGGTCCATCGACTACGTCCGCGCGGCGCGCAAGGCCGGGCTGAAGACGGCCGTGGTGTCGTCGAGCGCCAACACCGTCCAGGTGCTGCGGACCGTCGGCATCACCGACCTGTTCGACGCTCGGGTGGACGGCGTGGTGGCGGCCGAGCGGCACCTGCCCGGCAAGCCCGCGCCCGACATGTTCCTGGAGGGGGCGCGGGAACTCGGCGTCCCGGCGGAGCGGGCGGTGGTGTTCGAGGACGCGCTCGCCGGGGTCCAGGCGGGACGCGCCGGCGGGTTCGCCCAGGTGGTCGGCGTCAACCGGGTGGGCGAGGCGCATGCCGAGGCGCTCGCCGAGCACGGGGCCGACGTGGTGGTCAACGATCTATCTGAGCTGCTGGAGAACCATTGAGTGACCGGGAGGGGCAGAGCGCCGTGGACAGGCCGGTGTTCACGGTGGAGCCCTGGTGCGTCCGGGAGCCCGAGCTGCGGCTGGACCGGCTGGCGCAGACCGAGTCGGTGTTCGCGCTGTCCAACGGGCATCTCGGCATGCGCGGCAACCTGGACGAGGGGGAGCCGCACGGGCTGCCCGGCACCTATCTGAACTCGTTCTACGAGCAGCGCCCGCTGCCGCACGCCGAGACCGCCTACGGCTACCCCGAGTCGGGCCAGACGGCGATCAACGTCACCAACGGCAAGGTGATCCGGCTGCTGGTGGACGACGAGCCGCTCGACGTGCGCTACGGCCGCGTCCACCACCACGAGCGGGTCCTCGACATGCGGGCGGGGACGCTCACCCGGCAGGTCGAGTGGACGTCTCCGGCGGACCGGACGATCCGGGTCACGTCGGTGCGGATGGTCTCGCTGACGCAGCGGGCCGTCGCGGCGATCTGCTACGAGGTCGAGCCGGTCGACGAGGCGGTCCGCGTGGTCGCCCAGTCGGAGCTGGTGGCCAACGAGGCGCTGCCGGGCGGCGGTAAGGACCCGCGCGCGTCCGCGATCCTGGACAGCCCGCTGGTCAGCGAGGAGCACGTCGCCAACGGCAAGAAGGTGCTGCTGCTCCACCGGACGCGGCGCAGCGGCCTGCGGATGGCCGCCGGGATGTCGCACGACATCGAGGGCCCGGAGTCGCTGGCGATCGACACCGAGAGCTCCAACGACGTGGGCCGGCTGACGGTCGCGACCCGGCTGGAGCCGGGCCAGCGGCTCCGCATCGTCAAGTACATCGCGTACGGGTGGTCGAGCCGGCGGTCCCGGCCGGCGCTGCACGACCAGGTGGTCGGGGCGCTGGCGGGCGCGCGGCAGACCGGCTGGGACGGGCTGCTGGCCGAGCAGCGCGAGTACCTCGACGACTTCTGGGAGGGCGCGGACGTCGAGGTCGAGGGCGACGCCGAGATCCAGCAGGCGGTCCGGTTCGGGCTGTTCCACGTCCTCCAGGCGGGGGCGCGGGCGGAGCGCCGCATGATCCCGGCGAAGGGGCTGACGGGTCCCGGCTATGACGGGCACACGTTCTGGGACACCGAGACGTTCGTGCTTCCCGTGCTGACCTACACCTCGCCGGGCGCCGCGGCGGACGCGCTGGCGTGGCGGCACATGACCCTGCCGCTGGCGGTGGAGCGCGCCAACCAGCTCGGGCTCGGCGGGGCCACGTTCCCCTGGCGGACGATCCGCGGGCACGAGTGCTCCGGGTACTGGCCGGCCGGCACCGCCGCGTTCCACATCAACGCCGACATCTCCGACGCCGTCGTCCGGTACGTGGACGCCACCCGGGACGAGCAGTTCGAGCGGGAGGTCGGCCTGGACATCCTGGTCCAGACCGCCCGGCTGTGGCGCAGCCTCGGCCATCACGACGTCGGCGGCGTCTTCCGCATCGACGGCGTCACCGGACCGGACGAGTACAGCGCGGTCGTGGACAACAACGTCTACACCAACCTGATGGCGCGCCGGAACCTGCAGGAGGCCGCGGAGATGGCGATGCGCCACCCCGACGTGGCCGACCGGCTGGGCGTGAACGCCGAGGAGGCCGCGTCGTGGCGGGACGCCGCGGCGGCCATGCTCATCCCCTACGACGACCGGCTGGGCGTCCACCCGCAGAGCGAGAGCTTCACCAACCACGCCCGCTGGGACTTCGCGGCCACGAAACCCGACCACTACCCGCTGCTGCTGAACTTCCCCTACTTCGACCTCTACCGCAAGCAGGTCGTCAAGCAGGCGGACCTGGTGCTCGCCCTGCACCTGTGCGGGGACGCGTTCACCTACGAGCAGAAGGAACGCAACTTCGCCTACTACGAGGGCCTCACCGTCCGCGACTCGTCGCTCTCGGCGCAGACGCAGGCCGTGGTCGCCGCCGAGGTCGGCCAGCTGGAGCTGGCGCACGACTACCTGGGCGAGACCGCCCTGATGGACCTGCACGACCTGAACCACAACACCCGCGACGGGCTGCACATCGCCTCGATGGCGGGCGCGTGGAGCGGGCTTGTCGCCGGGTTCGGCGGGATGCGCGCGGGCAAGGGGCGGCTCCGGTTCGCGCCGCGGCTGCCCGGCGGGATCAGCCGGCTGACGTTCCGGATGCGGTACCGGGGCAGCATGATCAAGGTGGCGGTGACGGCGGAGTCGGCGTCCTACGAGCTGCTGGACGGGCCGGGCATCACGCTGTGGCACCACGGCGCGGAGTTCACCCTGTCCGACGACGAGCCGGCGGAGCTGCCGATCGAGCCGATCCCGGTGCGTCCGGCGCCGACCCAGCCGTCCGGGCGGGAGCCGGCGCCGCGCCGCATCGACCCGCACGGCCGCGTCCCGCTCCGCAGGTAGCGCCGGTCAGCCCTCAGGGCCGCAGGGGCTCCCGCACTGCTCGTCGTGGGCGGCCCCCGCGGCGGGCGCCGCCCCCGCGACGGGGGCCGCCTCCGCGGCCCGGTTCTCCAGCAGGCGGCGCGGCCCGGGGCCCTCGTCGCCGAGCCGGTCGTAGGGGTTGGCGAGCGCGCATCTGTTGATCGACAGGCAGCCGCAGCCGATGCAGTCGGTGAGGTCGTCGCGCAGCCGCTCCAGCTGCCGGATGCGCGCGTCGAGGTCGCTGCGCCACGCCTCCGACAGCCGCGCCCAGTCCTCCACCGTGGGGGTGCGCTCCTCGGGGAGGGTGGCGAGCGCGTCTCTGATGTCGCTGAGCGGGATGCCGACGCGCTGCGAGACCTTGATGAACGAGACGCGGCGGAGGGTGTCGCGGCTGAACCGGCGCTGGTTGCCCGCCGTGCGGCGGCTGCTGATCAGCCCCTTGGACTCGTAGAAGTGCAGCGCCGATACGGCCACGCCGCTCCGCTCGGCGAGCTGCCCGACGGTCAGTTCGTACACCCGGTGCTGCAGCCGCGTCATGCGCGCATCTTATGCGACCTCAAGCGCGGTCGAGGTTCCCGCTCACCCGGGGCGGCGATCAGGGGTGGGCGGTCCTGGGGCCGCCGAAGGCGCCCTCCGTCCGGCGCACCTCGCGGCCGAGCCTGCGCAGCCGGAACGCGGCGCCGACCAGGGCGGCGCCGAACAGGATCGCGAACAGCCCGATCAGCCAGACGATGGCCAGCGCGCCGGACACCGGCCAGGCGAACAGCAGGATGCCGAAGATCACCGAGACCGCGCCCGTCAGCACGTACGCCCACTCGCCCCGCAGCTCCTTGCGCAGCGCGATCGCGGCGACGATCTCCAGCACGCCGGTGGCGACCGCCCACGCGGCGATCAGCATCAGCAGGACGAACGCGGTGATGCCGGGCCACACCAGCGCGACGATGCCGAGGCCGACCCCGGCGACGCCGGCCAGCAGGAGCATGCCGCGCGGCCCGCCGGTCGTGGCGCGGAACGCCGCCGCGAGCGCGAACACGCCGTCCACCAGCGCGTACGCGCCGAACAGCACGACGAGCGCCCAGACGGTGATGCCGGGCCACACCCAGGCCGCGATGCCGAACAGGATCGCGAACGCCCCCCGCAACGCGAGGACCCACCAATGGCGGGTCATCGGCTCGAACATGACTGCCTCCCCGGGCCGCGGACGGCGATGCGTGTATCTCACTGGTTGCCGCCCGGTGCCGCGGGGAAGCCCAAGCTCGTCTTTTAATTGGGCAAATTCAACATTCCACCCAATTAACCCCAAAATGGGGACGCCGAACGCGGCGTGCCCGCCCCCGGCGGCGGGAACGCCGGGGACGGGCACGCGGAGGACGGACGGCCTAGTGCTCCAGGCGGCGCACCAGGTCGTGGTACTCGTCCCACAGCGCCTTCGGCGTGTGGTCGCCGAACTTCTCGAAGAACTCCGGCACGAGGGCGGCCTCCTGCTTCCACACCTCGGTGTCGACCGACAGCAGCATGTCCAGGGCGGCGTCGTCGAGGTCCAGGCCCTCGGTGTCCAGCGCCTCCCTGGTCGGCAGGTGCCCGATCGGGGTCTTGACCGCGTCGGCCTTGCCGTTGAGCCGCTCGACGATCCACTTCAGCACG
The DNA here is from genome assembly GCF_039871695.1 of Actinomadura sp. B10D3. Taxonomy (NCBI): domain Bacteria; kingdom Bacillati; phylum Actinomycetota; class Actinomycetes; order Streptosporangiales; family Thermomonosporaceae; genus Actinomadura; species Actinomadura sp. B10D3. The sequence goes on along the minus strand of NZ_JBDPLY010000003.1, from coordinate 450,304 downwards.
CGGCTGTTCTCGCCGAAGCCGGGCCAGACGAACCGGCCGCCGGCGTCCTTGCGGAACCAGTTGACGTAGTAGATGCGCGGCAGCTTCTCGGCGTCGGTGGCCTTGCCGATCTCCAGCCAGTGGCCGAAGTAGTCGCCCATGTTGTAGCCGCAGAACGGCAGCATCGCGAACGGGTCGCGGCGCAGCTCGCCGACCTTGCCCTCGGCGGCGGCGGTCTTCTCGGACGCGACGTTGGCGCCGAGGAACACGCCGTGCTGCCAGTCGAACGACTCGGTGACGAGCGGGACGGCGGAGGCGCGCCGGCCGCCGAACAGGATCGCCGAGATCGGGACGCCCTTCGGGTCCTCCCACTCGTCGGCGATGATCGGGCACTGCCCGGCCGGGGTGGTGAAGCGGGCGTTCGGGTGCGCGGCCGGGGTCTCGGACTCCGGCGTCCAGTCGTTGCCCTTCCAGTCGGTCAGGTGCGCGGGCGGCTCGTCGGTGAGGCCCTCCCACCACACGTCGCCGTCGTCGGTCAGCGCCACGTTGGTGAAGATGCTGTTGCCCCAGAGCGTCTTCACCGCGTTGGCGTTGGTGCTCTCGCCGGTGCCGGGCGCGACGCCGAAGAACCCGGCCTCCGGGTTGATGGCGTAGAGGCGGCCGTCGTCGCCGAACCGCATCCAGGCGATGTCGTCGCCGATCGTCTCGACCTTCCAGCCGGGGATGGTCGGCTCCAGCATGGCGAGGTTGGTCTTGCCGCACGCCGAGGGGAAGGCCGCGGCCACGTAGCGGGTCTCACCGGTCGGCGGGGTGAGCTTGAGCACGAGCATGTGCTCGGCCATCCAGCCCTCGTCGCGCGCCATCGTCGAGGCGATCCGCAGCGCGTAGCACTTCTTGCCGAGCAGGGCGTTGCCGCCGTACCCGGAGCCGTAGGACCAGATCTCCCGGGTCTCGGGGAAGTGGGTGATGTACTTGGTGGAGTTGCACGGCCACCTGGCGTCCTTCTGGCCGGGCTCCAGCGGGGCGCCGACCGAGTGGACGGCCTTGACGTAGGACCCGCGCTCCTCGATGAGCCGCAGCGCGCCCTCGCCCATCCGCGTCATGATCCGCATCGACACCGCGACGTAGGCGGAGTCGGTGATCTCGACGCCGAGCTGGGAGATGTTGCCGCCGAGCGGGCCCATGCAGAACGGCACCACGTACATGGTGCGGCCCTTCATGCAGCCCTTGAAGAGGCCGCCCAGGGTCTCCCTCATCTCGGCGGGCGCGACCCAGTTGTTGGTCGGGCCGGCGTCGGACTCCTTCTCGGAGCAGATGAACGTCCGGTCCTCGACGCGGGCGACGTCGGTGGGGTCGGAGGCGGCGTAGAAGCTGTTCGGCCGTTTGGCCGGGTCGAGGCGCGTGAGGGTGCCCTGCTCGACGAGAAGGCCGGTCAGGCGCTCCCACTCGGCGTCCGAGCCGTCGCACCACTCGACCCGGTCCGGGCCGGTCAGCTCGGCGATCCCGCGTACCCACTCAATCAGTTCGGTGTGGCCGGTTGGGGCCTGGTCGAGGCCGGGGACCTGGTTGGACACGGGCATCTCCTTCAGCTGTTCGCAGGATGCTCGCATAATGAACAACACCCGTCGTTTTTGCCATTTGGTCTGGACCAATCCCGTCGGCTTATAGGACTTCCTGCCCGATTCTGTGATCGATATCACCCGTGGACGGGCTGACGGGCGGCTTCCCGCACAGACAGTCTCAAGCTGGGTAAATGTGTGTTTCGGTAGCCTTCACGGCGGCCCATATCCGGCTGCCCTCCGACAATTGGAGCTCGGCGACGGCGGCCGGGGTCACGTCCGCGACCGCCTCGAAGGGCGGGCCGGACAACCGCACCCGGACCCGGTCTCCCTGCCGCTCGATCGCGCCGACGCGGGCCTGCCAGAGGTTGCGGGGGCTGCCGTCGGGACGGGTCCGGTACAGCGCCACCGCGGATGGCGCGAAGGCCAGAAAGACCTCACCGTCGAGCGAGTCGACACTGTCGAGCCTCGCGGCGCCGTCGCCGATCGTCACCGTGCCGCCCTCGGCCCGCCCCCGGTACAGGTTCAGCCCGACCAGCCGCGCGACGTACCCGGTGCGCGGGCGCCGGGCGACGTCGGCGGGCGTCCCCTCCTGGACGAGCCGGCCGTCCTCGACGACGACGATGCGGTCGGCCAGCACCATCGCGTCCAGGGGGTCGTGGGTGACGAGCACGGCCGCTCCCGGGAACCCGGCGAGGTGGCGGCGCAGCGCGGCCCTGATCTCCATCCGGGTGTGCGCGTCGAGGGCGGCGAGCGGCTCGTCCAGCAGGAGCAGCCCCGGGTCGACGGCCAGCGCGCGGGCCAGCGCGACGCGCTGCGCCTGCCCGCCCGACAGGGCCCGCGGGCGGGCCGACGCGTACTCGGCGAGCCCGACCCGCTCCAGCCACCGCGCGGCGGTCCGGCGGGCGGCGCGGCGGCCGGCGCCCTGGCAGCGCGGGCCGAACGCGACGTTCTCGAGCGCGCTGAGGTGCGGGAACAGCAGGTAGTCCTGGAAGACCATGCCGATGCCGCGGCGGTCGGGCGGCAGCGGGCGCAGGTCCGCGCCGTCCAGCCGGACGTGCCCGCCCGCCATCGGGACGAGCCCGGCGAGGGCGCGCAGCGCGGTGCTCTTGCCGGCGCCGTTCGGGCCGAGCAGCGCCACGACCTCGCCCGGCCCGGCGGTGAGCGCGAGATCGAGGTCGAACGCGGCGCGCCGCACCACGACCCGCGCCTCCAGCCCCGCGCTTCCCGCGCTCCCCTCGACCCGGGGCGCCGCCGCGCGGTTCACGAGCCGCCCACCCAGCGGTCCCGGAGCGCGGCCAGGACGAGGACGGACACGGCGAGCAGCACCAGGCTGAGCACGATCGCCGCCTGCGGGTCGGTCTCCAGCGCCAGGTACACCGCGAGCGGCATCGTCTGCGTCCGGCCGGGGAAGTTGCCTGCGAACGTGATCGTCGCGCCGAACTCGCCGAGCGCCCGCGCCCAGCACAGGATCGCGCCGGCCGCGACGCCGGGGGCCACGAGCGGCAGCGTGACCCGCCGGAAGATCGTCCAGCGGCCGGCGCCGAGGGTGGCGGCGGCCTCCTCGTAGCGCAGGTCGGTGGCGCGCAGGGCGCCCTCCACGCTGATCACCAGGAACGGCATCGCCACGAACGTCTCGGCGAGGACCACCCCCGCGGTGGTGAACGGGAACGTGACGCCGAACGCGGCGTCCAGCCAGCCGCCGACCAGCCCGCGGCGGCCGAGCGCGAGCAGCAGCGCGACACCGCCGACGACCGGGGGCAGCACGAGCGGCACCGTCACCAGCGCCCGGACGAGCCGGACGCCGGGGAACCGGACGCGGGCGAGCACCCAGGCCAGCGGCACGCCGAACACCAGGCACAGGCAGGTGGCGAGGGTGGCGGTGACCAGCGAGAGCCGCAGCGCCTCCAGCACCTGCGGCTCCATGAGGCGGGTGCCGAGCGTCGACCACGGCGCCCGCGCGAGCAGGCCCACCAGCGGCAGCACCAGGAACGCGAGCCCGGCCGCCGCGGGCAGGAGCAGGATCGACGGTGGCCGCACCGGCAGCGGGTCCCGCTCACCGGCCCGTGTCCGCCGCGCCTGCCAGGCCTTCCGGGGCGCCTTCGGCACGGGCCTCACGGCACCTCGAAGCCCGCCCCGGTCGGCGCCGCCCCGCCCCGGCTTCCGAGGACCAGCCGGAGCGGCAGGGCCGCCGCGGGCGCGATGCGCTCGTCCACGATCCTCCTCACCGGCCGGGCTCAGCCCGGCTCCGGCACCTCGACCACGACGTTCGTCGACTTCACGACGGCGTCGGCGACGACGCCCGCCTCCAGGCCGAGGTCGTCCGCCGCCTCGCGGCTCATCAGCGACACGACCCGGAAGGGGCCCGCCTGGATCTCCACCTGCGCCATCACCCCGTCCCGCACGACCTCGGTGACGATCCCCCGCAGCCGGTTGCGCGCCGAGGAGAACCGCTCGGCCTGGTCGGACGGCCCGCCGCCGCGCGCCTGCTCGCGCACGAAGGCCGCGAGGTCGGCGCCCGGCACCCGCCGGTGCCCGTGCTCGTCCCGGGACGCGGGGAGCCGCCCTCCGTCCACCCAGCGGCGGACGGTGTCCGCGCTGACCCCGAGAAGCGCCGCGGCCTCGCCGATCCTGAACGTCGTCACACGGCCAAGCCTAGCCATCCGCAGATGCGAGGGAAAGACGCGGTTCTCGCCAGGATGTGCGGATCTCTCCGCGTGATGACCTGGCATATGCGTCCACCGGGAGGCCGGGTCAGCACACCTCCAGCAGCACCTCGGCGATCATGCCGAGGTTGGCCGCGTCGACGAGCCGCTCCCGCCTGATCCGCCCGAACCCGGTCACCTCGACGTAGGTGCGCTCGCCGTCGGCGGCCACACCATGCGGCCCGGCGGCCCGGAGCCGGTCCGCCTCGGCCGCGGTGATCTCGGCGGAGAACAGGTGCGCGCGGTGCGCGGACGGTGTAGTCGTCGTAGCGGCCGTGGCGGTGCTCGGGGACGAACACCACGAGCCGTCCGGGGCCGCGCCACCGTCCGCGCAGCTCGGCGACCGCGTCCGGCCGCCACGAGGGGACCTCCGGCGAGCGGGGGGACGGCCCGGCGAGGAACACCGCGGCGTCCCAGTGATCCGGTGGCTCCTCCCGCGCGTAGACGACGGTGATGTCACCTTCCATTCGCCCTTGCCCCTCTCCGACCGTGTGGACCGCCTTGCTCCGGGTAAAGCCTGATTCAAACCAGAATCACCCGCCCGGTCAGGAGGATCGATCATGACTGGGACCATGCGAGTACCACGCTCCCGGGGCGCCTTCTGTGGGTTCCTGCTGGTCCTGCTGGGCCTGTGGGGCGCGCTCCTGCCCCTCGCGGGGCCCTATTTCGACTTCGGGTTCGCACCGGACGACCCCTGGGTCTACAACACCGACCGGCTCCAGCTCAGCATCGCGCCCGGTGCGGCCGCCGCGCTGGGCGGGCTGATCGTGCTCCTCAGCGCCAACCGCGCCTCCGGGATGGTCGGGGCCTGGCTGGCGGCGCTCGGCGGCGCCTGGTTCGCCGTCGGGACGTCCGTCGCGACGCTGTGGGACGTCCCCGGCGTCGGCGCGCCGCTCGGGACGGAGGAGGCCCGGCGCCTCGGCGAGCAGCTCGCCGGCTTCACCGGGCTGGGCATCGTCGTCGTGTTCCTCGCCGCGCTCGCGCTCGGGCGGTTCGCCGTGGCCGGCGTCCGGGACCAGGAGCCGCTGGACGAGGAGCCGGTGTTCACCGGCGCGAACAGCACGCAGCCGCTCGTCTACGGCCGCTACGCGCGGGAGAACCCGCCGGGGCACGGTCCCCCGCCCCCGGGCGACCAGCCCGTGGCGGGCGACACGCGCTTCGACCGCTAGCGGTTCCAGCGGCGCATGTTGCGGACGGCCTTCGTGGTCTCGTAGCTGCCGCGCTCGTCGTCGGTCCGCACGTCGTCGCGGTCGGTGAACATGGCGATGAAGGCGACCAGCAGGCCGACGCCGCCGATCCACGGTTCCCGCCAGGCGAAGCTGAGCGCCACGCAGACGCCGGCAACGGAGATCAGCAGCAAGAGCTTCACGTCGCACCTCTCGGCCCGCGCCCCGGTGTCCGGGAGGCCCCGGACGAGAGCAAGTGTCCGTTCCACGACGCCGCGAGTAACGGAAGACTTACTCGGGCCCGCAGAGGCATCCTGACATGCCGCGGCCCGCCCGGGAAAGATCCCCGGCGGGCCGCGTGCGGGATATTTCCGCTACTTCTTCGCCTTGCCGCGCTTCTCGCGGATCTTCATCGCGATGTCGAGCGGCGTCCCGGCGAACCCGAACTCCTCCCGCAGCCGCCGCTCGATGAACCGCCGGTAGCCCTCCTCCAGGAACCCCGACGTGAACAGCACGAACCGCGGCGGCCGCACCCCCGCCTGCGTCGCGAACAGCACGCGCGGCTGCTTGCCGCCGCGCACCGGATGCGGGTGCGAGTTCACCAGGTCGGCGAAGAACTGGTTCAGCTTGGACGTCGGGACCCGCGTCCCCCAGCCCTCCAGCGCCGTGTCGATCGCCGGCACCAGCTTCTCCATGTGCCGGCCGGTCTTGGCCGAGATGTTCACCCGCGGGGCCCACCGCGCGTTGTGCAGCTGCCGGTCGATCTCGCGTTCCAGGTAGTGGCGGCGCTCCTCGTCCAGCAGGTCCCACTTGTTGTAGGCGATCACCAGCGCCCGGCCCGACTCGACCACCATCGAGATGATCCGCAGGTCCTGCTCGGCGAGCGGCTGGTCGGCGTCCACCAGCACGACCGCGACCTCCGCCCGCTCCAGCGCCGACTGCGTGCGCAGCGTCGCGTAGAAGTCGGCGCCCTGGTTCTCCTTGTGCCGCCGCCGGATCCCCGCGGTGTCGATGAACCGCCACGTCCGGCCGCCGAGGTCGATCAGCTCGTCGACCGGGTCGCGGGTCGTGCCCGCCACCGAGTCCACGACCGCGCGGTTCTCCCCCGCCAGCTTGTTCAGCAGGCTCGACTTGCCGACGTTGGGACGGCCCAGCAGCGCCACCCGGCGCGGCCCGCCCACCTCGCCGAACGTCTCCGCCGGCGGCTCCTCCGGCAGCGCCTCCAGGACCGCGTCCAGCAGGTCGCCGCTGCCGCGCCCGTGCAGGGCGCTGACCGGGTGCGGCTCGCCGATGCCGAGCGACCACAGCAGCGCCGCGTCCGACTCGGCGCCCACGTCGTCGACCTTGTTGGCGACCAGCACCACCGGCTTGCCGGACCGGCGCAGGATCTCCACCACGGCCTCGTCCACGTCGGTCGCGCCCACGGTCGCGTCCACCACGAACATCACGACGTCGGCGAGGTCGACCGCCAGCCGCGCCTGCTCGGCGATCGCCGCGGCCAGGCCGGAGGAGTCCGGCAGCCACCCGCCGGTGTCGACGACGGTGAACCGGCGGCCGCTCCAGGTCGCGTCGTAGGCGACCCGGTCGCGGGTCACCCCCGGCACGTCCTCCACGACGGCCTCGCGGCGGCCGAGGATCCGGTTGACGAGGGTGGACTTGCCGACGTTCGGCCGCCCCACCACCGCCACCACCGGCGCCTGGCCCTCGTCCGCGGCGACGTCGTCCACCACGTCGACGGTCTCGATCTCGTAATCGCTCACTGCTCACTCATGCTCTTTGGCGAGGCGGACGACCGCCTCGATGACCTCGGCCAGGCTCAGCTCGGTCGAGTCGATCTCGTGCGCGCCCGCCGCCTTCGTCAGCGGCGACGCCTTCCGGGTCGAGTCGAGCCGGTCCCGCCGCGCCTGCTCGGCCTGCGTGACCGTCACCGACGCACCCGGATCGGCGGCGAGGTCCTTGGCCCGGCGCGCCGCGCGGGCCTCCTCGCTCGCCGTCAGGTACACCTTCACCGGCGCGTCCGGCACGACGACCGTGCCGATGTCGCGCCCCTCCACCACGACGCCGCCGGCCCCGATGATCTCCCGCTGCAGCTCGACGAGCCGCGCCCGGACCGCCGGGACGGAGCTGACGGCGCTGACCGCGTTCGTCACCTCGCGGGTGCGGATCGGGCCGGACACGTCCGTCCCGTCCACCGTGATCGTGGGCCCGTCCGGGTCGGTGCCGGACACGATCCGCGGCTCCGCCGCGCGGGCCGCGACGGCCGCGCCGTCCTCGACGGGCACGCCGTGCTCCAGCATCCACCACGTCATGGCGCGGTACATCGCGCCGGTGTCCAGGTACCGGAGCCCGAGCGCGCGGGCGACGCCCTTGGACGCGCTGGACTTGCCGGACCCCGACGGGCCGTCCATGGCGATGACGAGCGGCACGGTCGTTCCCTCTCTGATCGTCACGAAGCGGGCGGCGCTCGTCGTCGCGCGGCGCGCGGGTCCCCCGGGACAAGCTCCAGCGAACCAGGCTACCGGCCCCAGCACACCATTACGGTCGCCGCAGACCGCCGCCCAGGCTCCGAGCTCAGCCGGGTACCGACCAGCCGCGGGCGCGGAGTTCGGCGGCGAGGCGTTCGGCGGCCTCCGGGACGACCGTCAGCTCCAGCACGCCCAGCGGGCGGCCGGGCGAGTGCTCGATCGCCACGTCCTCGATGTTGACCTGCGCGATCCCGGCCGCCTGGAAGATCATCGCCAGCTCGCCCGGACGGTCCGGGATGACTACCTGCACGGTCGCGTAGGCGGGCTGGTCGCCGCCGTGCTTGCCGGGGATGCGGCCGCGGCCCGCGTTCCCGCGCAGCAGCAGGTCGGCGACGTGCGCGGCGGCCTCGTCGCTCCCGTCGCGCAGCAGCGACGCGGCCACCGCGAGGTCGGTCGCGACGGCCTCCAGCACGTCCGCGACGGGCTGGGAGTTCGCCGTCAGGATCCCGATCCACAGCCGCGGGTCGCTCGCCGCGATCCGGGTGACGTCCCGGACGCCCTGCCCGGCGAGGCCCAGCGCCACGTCGTCCGCGCCGGTCAGCCGGGCCGCGACCGCGGCCGACACCACATGCGGGCCGTGCGAGACCATGGCGACGGCCCGGTCGTGCTCGGCCGCGTCCACCTCGACCGGCATCGCGCCGCACGCCTTGGCCAGCGCGGTGACGGCGGCGACGGTCTCCGGCGTCGCCTCCGGGGTCGCGCACAGCGCCCACGGGCGGCCGAGGAACAGGTCGGCGCGCGCCGCGCTCGGCCCGGACCGCTCGCTGCCGGCCAGGGGATGCCCCGCCACGAACGTCGTCAGGTCGCAGCCCAGCTCCGCCGCCTGCGCCAGCGGCAGCGCCTTCACGCTCGCCACGTCGGTGTAGGCGGTGGCCAGGCCGCGCTTCTGCGCGTCCAGCAGCGTCACCGCCACCGCCGCCGGCGGCACGGCGAGCACCGCCAGGTCGGCGGGCTCCTCGTGCGCCCCGTCGGGCAGCGCCTCGCCCGCGCCGAGCTCCACCGCCAGCGCCAGCGCCGCCGCGTCCCGGTCGGTCAGCAGCACCTCGGCGCCTTGCTCACGCATCGCCAGCGCGATCGATGTCCCGATCAGTCCGGTCCCGACCACGACGATGCGCCGGGCCACCACGTCCTCGCTCACGCCGGTCACCCTACTTGCCCGGCGCCACCGAACGATGTCACGGCGCTACTGGGCTATGTCGAGCCGCAGCGCCGTCGCGCCGCGCAGGTACACGTGCTGGACGTCCGAGCGGGGTCGGTCCGTCTCGATGTGCGCCATCAGCCGGATCACCCGCGGCAGCGAGCCGGGGACGCCGATCTCCGTCGCGCACAGCAGCGGCACCTCGTGGAAGCCGAGCTTGCGGGCGGCCAGCGCCGGGAACTCCGCGGTGATGTCCGGCGTCACCGTGAAGATCACGCTGATGACGTCGTCGGTGGTCAGCCCGTTGCGGGTCATCACCTCCGCGACCAGCTCCGTCGTCGCCTCCAGGATCTGGTCCCGGACGTCGGCGTCGATCTGCGTCGCTCCCCGGACCGCGCGTACCGCCACAGTCGCCTTCCTTTCCACACCCGGTGTCCGTTTACAGCCCGACCGTCTTGTACAGCTCCCCGATCTCCTGCACGCTCAGCGCCCGCATCCCGCCCGGCTTCAGCGAGCCCAGGCGGATCGGCCCGAACTCGATGCGGGCGAGCTGCTGGACGGGGAAGCCGACCTCCTTGAGCAGGCGCCGCACGATGTGCTTGCGCCCCTCGTGCAGGGTGATCTCGACCAGCACGCGCCGGCCGACCTGGTCGAAGACGCGGAACCGGTCGGCCTTCGCCGGCCCGTCGTCGAGCGTCACACCGGCCTTCAGCCGCCGGCCGAGGTCGCGCGGGATCGGCCCGTGGATCTCCGCCAGGTAGGTCTTGGCCACGCCGTAGCTCGGGTGGGTCAGCCGGTGCGACAGCTCGCCGTCGTTGGTGAGCAGGATCAGGCCCTCGGTGTCGGTGTCGAGGCGCCCGACGTGGAACAGCCGCTCGGGCACCTCCACGTAGTCGGCGAGGGACCTGCGGCCCCGCTCGTCCGACATCGTGGACACCACCCCGCGCGGCTTGTTGATCGCGTAGTACCGCATCTCGGACCGGGTCTCGACCCGCTTGCCGTCCACGTGGATGACGGCGCGCTGCGGGTCGACGCGCTCACCGAACCGGAACACCTTCTTCCCGTTGACGGTGACGCGGCCCTCGCCGATCAGCTCCTCGCAGTGGCGGCGGCTGCCGATCCCGGCCTCGGCCAGGACCTTCTGCAGCCGCACGCCCTCGTTCTCGGTCACGTGTCCTCAACTATCTCTTCCGGAAGGTCATCGGGCAGGTAGGGGGCGAGCTCGGGCAGCTCGTCGAGGTCGCGCAGGCCCAGCCTCTCCAGGAAGTACCCGGTGGTCCGGTACAGGTGCGCCTGCGACTCCGGGTCCTGGCCGGCGTCCTCGATCAGGCCGCGCAGCGTCAGCGTGCGCATGACGCCGTCGCTGTTGACGCCGCGGATCGCCGACACGCGGGCCCGGCTCACCGGCTGCCGGTAGGCGACCACGGCGAGCGTCTCCAGCGCGGCCTGGGTCAGCCGCGCCTGCTGCCCGTCGGTGACGAACCGCTCCACGACCGGGGCGCACACGTCCCGGGTGTAGAACCGCCAGCCTCCGGCGACCTCCCTGAGATCGAACCCGCGCCCCTGCTCGGTGTATTCCGCGGCGAGCTCCCGCAGCGTCTCCGCGATCTCGCCGCGCGGACGCTCCAGCAGCTCCGCCAGCGCCATCTCGGTGACGGGCTCGTCCACCACCAGCAGGATCGCCTCGATGGACGCCCGCAGCCCGGGGAGCTCCGGCGCGCCCGCGCCGGGTTCCTCAGTCATCGTCTCCCTCGTCCTTCCGGCTCTTCTCGTCGTCCTTCGCGGGCGCGCCCTCGTAGTCGTCGCCGACCTCGACGTCGCCCTCGTCCGTGCCGGTCCACGTGATGTGCAGCTCGCCGAGGGGCTCCAGCTGCTCGAACGTGACCGCCTGCTCCCGGTACAGCTCCAGCAGCGCCAGGAACCGCGCGACCACCTCGTAGGTGCCCTCCGCGTCGGACGCGATGACGCGGAACGTCGTCCTGCGCAGCCTGCGGAGCCGCTCCACGACGATCGCGGCCTGCTCCCTGACGCTGGCCTTCGGCTGGTACATGTGCTCGACCGACACCGCCGGCGGCGCCTTCGGGGTCAGCGCCTTGACGGCCAGCCGCGCGAACTCGTCCGGGCCGAGACCGAGCAGCACCTCCGGCAGCAGGTTCGCGAACCTCGGCTCCATCGGCACGAGGCGCGGGTAGCGCCGGCTCGCGTCGGCGATGTGCCCGGCGATGACCTGCGCGACCTCCTTGTAGGCGCGGTACTGCAGCAGCCGCGCGAACAGCAGGTCCCGGGCCTCCAGCAGGGCCAGGTCCTCCTCGTCGTCGACCTCGCCGGACGGCAGCAGCCGGGCGGCCTTCAGGTCCAGCAGGGTCGCGGCGACGAGCAGGAAGTGGCTGGCCTGGTCGAGGTCCCAGTCGGCGCCGTGCGAGCGGATGTGCGCGATGAAGTCGTCGGTGACCTTGTGCAGGGACACCTCGGTGATGTCGAGCTTGTGCTTGGAGATCAGGCCGAGCAGCAGGTCGAACGGGCCCTCGAAGTTGTCCAGGTGGACGCGGAAGCCCTGCTCCTGCTCGCTCTCCTGCCCCGGTTCCGGCGACGTCTCGGCCACGTCGCTCACGGTAGCGGAGGACTCCTCCCGCGCTGTGCTCACCGGCCCCATCGTCCCATGCCCGGTGGGTCCCCCGCGCCACGGACGATCACGAGCGGTGACGGGCCGCCCGGCGCTACCGTCCGGTCAGCCGCTGGACGATGCCCTCCACGTGGGCGCGGTCGAAGGTGCCGGACGGCCCGCTGATCTGCACCTGGCCTCCGGTGATGGCCTGGGTCACCTGCGCGGGCTCCGACACGAGGCCCCCGCCGACGAGCATGCCCATGCGCCCGGCCGGCTGCCGGGAGGCGGCCGCCGCGGCGGCCTTGCGGGTGAGCTCGGCGAAGCCGGGCGCGTCCGCGGAGGTCAGGGTGATCTGGACGACCCAGCCGGGGTTGCCCTTCGCGGGGTCGGGGCCGACCGCCTGCACGGCCTCCAACCTGCGCACGATCAGCTCGTACTCGCCGAACGTGTAGCAGGAGCGGGCGCCGGTGACGGTCACCGCCCCGCCCGAGCACGGCGGCGGAGACTCCTTCTCGACCAGCGCGAACGTCAGCGGCACGCGCAGGTCGACCGGACCCGACGAGGCGAGCGGCTGGGGCTCGTCGCCGTCGCCGCCGGTGGCCACGAGGTAGCCCACGACGACCGCGACCAGCAGGATGAAGCCCACGATCACGGCGCCGACCACGATCAGCGCCGCCCCCGGCCCGCCCGCGGGCGGCGGGGGCGGTGGCGGTGCTCCGGGCGGCGTGTCATGGGGAGAGGGCGGGGGATGACCCATGTGCGCTCCGTCGCTCAGGGGGTGCCGGACGGCCTCAGGCGGCCTGCTCGGCCCACCTGATGAGCACCTCCCGCGCCAGGCTCCGGTACGCGTTCGCGCCCATCGAGCTCGGGTCGAAGAACGTGATCGGCTCGCCGGCCACGGTCGCGTCCGGGAACCGCACCGTCCGGTTGATCACGGTGTGGAAGACCTTGTCGCCGAACGCCTCGACGATCCGGCCGAGGACCTCCCGGGTGTGCAGCGTCCGCGAGTCGTACATCGTGCCGAGCACGCCGTCGATCACCAGGTTCGGGTTGATCCGGCCCTGCACCTTCTCGATGGTCTCCATCAGCAGCGCCACGCCGCGCATCGCGAAGTACTCGCACTCCAGCGGGATCAGCACGCCCTCGCTGGCGGCCAGCGCGTTGACGGTGAGCAGGCCGAGCGACGGCTGGCAGTCGATGAGGATGTAGTCGTAGTGGTCGACGGCCGACTTCAGCGCGCCCTGCAGGATGTACTCGCGGCCCACCTCGTGGACGAGCTGGACCTCGGCGCCGGACAGGTCGATGTTGCTCGGCAGCAGGTCCATCCCGTCGACGCCGGTCTCGATGACGATGTCCTCCCACTCGGTGTCGCGTTCGAGCAGCAGGTTGTGGATCGTCACGTCGAGCTGGCGCGGGTCGCCCTTGCCGAGGCCGACCGACAGCGCGCCCTGCGGGTCGAAGTCGACGAGCAGGACGCGGCGGCCGTACTCGGCCAGCGCGGCGCCCAGGTTGATCGTCGTGGTGGTCTTGCCGACGCCGCCCTTCTGGTTGCAGACGGCCACGATCCGCGCAGGCCCGTGCTCGTCGAGGGGTTCCGGTTCAGGGAACACCGGCACGGGTCGCCGAGTAGGCCCGAGGGCCCGGCTCGGATCGGTCTCTATGGTGGCGGAGGAAAGGACTCCATCCGCACCGTCAGTGCTGGTCACCAGATCCCTCCCCGGCGGCCCGGAAATGCCATCCAGAACGGGGACTCTAGGGCCGTCGACCTCGTCGCTCAAGCCGACGCGCGCCGAACGTCGGGATTTGTCGGCGCGGCGAACCGTCCGGTTCGTCCCTCGGTGCGCCGCTCCCGGGTCAGGTCCGCGCCCGCGGGTGCGAGGTGGCGTAGACCTCGCGGAGCAGCTGGACCGTGACGAGGGTGTAGACCTGCGTGGTGGTCACCGAGGCGTGGCCGAGGAGCTCCTGGACGACGCGGACGTCGGCGCCGCCGTCCAGCAGGTGGGTGGCGAACGAGTGCCGCAGCGTGTGCGGGGACACCTCCGACAGCTGCGCCCGGTCGGCCGCAGCGCGCAGCACCATCCACGCGCCCTGCCGCGACAGCCGCCCGCCGCGCGCGTTGAGGAACAGCGCCGGGCCGCCCCGCCCGGCCCCGGCCAGCTCGGGCCGGGCCCGCACGAGGTAGGCGTCCACGGCCTCGCGGGCGTAGTCGCCGATCGGCACGACCCTGGCCTTGCCGCCCTTGCCCGCGACGCGGGCGAACCCGTCGCGCAGGTCGAGGTCGTCGACGTCCAGGCCGACGGCCTCGGAGATCCGTGCGCCCGACCCGTAGAGCAGCTCCAGCAGCGCCCGGTCGCGCAGCCCGCGCGCGCTGCCCGGGTCGCCGGACGGCCCGGCCGCCGCGGCGAGCAGCCGCTCGACCTCCGCCAGCGAGATCGCCTTCGGCAGCCGGCGCGGCGGCGTCGGAGGCTTGACCTCGTGCGCCGGGTCGGTCGCGGCCAGGCCCTCCCGCAGCGCGAACCGGTGCAACCCTCGGACGGCGACGAGCGCCCGCGCCGCCGAGCCCGCCGACAGCGGCGGATGGTCCAGGTCGCCCTCGCGCAGCACCACCAGGAACGCCCGGACGTCGTCCTCGGCGACCTCGCCGATGGCCGCGCGGCCCCGGCCGTCCAGCACCTGGGCGTACCGGCGCAGGTCGCGGCGGTAGGAGCTGAGCGTGTTGGCGGCCAGGCCCCGCTCGACCGCCAGGTGCCCGAGATAGGCGCGGACGGCCGCGTCGACCGCGGGGCCCGCGGCGCCGGCCGCGACCCGCGTGCTGCTCCTGGAGGACGGGCTCGGGGACAGTGCGGCACCTCTTCCGGCCGTGGGCTCCGGGGACCCGCCCATCATGCCCCCTCCGGCGGCCGGAGGGGGACCTCATCCGGGGCTCAGTGCTCCGGCGCGTCGACCGGGCGCAGATCGGCGTACCCGGAGTCGCGCGCCGCGCGCACCGCGAGGACCCCCATGCAGGCGATCATGTTGTGCAGCTCGCCCGCGAACACCTTGCGGACCGCTTCCTCCAGCGGCACCCACACGACCGGCATATCGGCCTCCTCGTGGATCCGCTCGAAGTCGATCTGGTCGGCGGGCACCTCGGTGAGGCCCCGCGCCAGGAAGATCCGGACACGTTCGTCGGCCATGCCGGGCGAGGGGTACACGTCGAGCAGGGTGTCCCAGCGCTCGGCGCGGTACCCGGCCTCCTCCAGCAGCTCCCGCTCGGCGAGCTTGTGCAGCGGCTCGCCGTCCACGTCCCGCAGCCCGGCCGGCGCCTCCCACAGCCGCCGCGCCACCGGGTGCCGGTACTGGCGCAGCAGCAGCACCCGGTCGCGGGCGTCGACGGCGATGACCCCGACGGAGCCGATGTGCTCGATCACGTCGCGGCGGACGACCTCCACACCGTCGCCGCCCGGCATCTCCACCTGGTCGACGCGGACGCCGAAGACGCGTCCCTTGTAGGGCGTGGACGACTCGACGACCGTCCAGCGCTCGGGACGGTCGCGGACGTCGTCCGGGCCGAGCTCCTCGCCGCTCATGACGTGGCCACGGTCCCCGTCCCGCCCTCGCGCGCCTCGGCGTAGTCGAGGGCGGCGGAGATGAGACCGGTGAACAGCGGGTGCGGCCGGGTCGGGCGGGACCGGAACTCCGGATGCGCCTGCGTCCCGACGAAGAACGGGTGCTGCTCGCGCGGCAGCTCGACGTACTCGACGAGCCGGCCGTCCGGCGACAGGCCCGAGAACCGCAGCCCCGCCTCCTCCAGCCGGTCGCGGTAGGCGTTGTTGACCTCGTAGCGGTGCCGGTGCCGCTCGGACACCTTCGCCTCCCCGTACAGCTCCCGGACCACGGACCCCTCGGCGAGGTCGGCCGGGTACAGGCCGAGCCGCATCGTGCCGCCCATGTCGCGCTCCCCCGCGACGACGTCGAGCTGCTCGGCCATGGTGGCGACCACGGGATGCGCCGTCGTGGCGTCGAACTCGGCGCTGCCCGCGTCGGTCAGCGCGCAGAGCGTCCGCGCCGCCTCGATGACCATGCACTGCAGCCCGAGGCAGATGCCGAGCAGCGGGACCCGGTTCTCCCGGGCGTGCCGGACGGCGCCGAGCTTGCCCTCGATCCCGCGGACCCCGAACCCGCCCGGGACGAGGACCCCGTCCACGCCGTCCAGCTCCCGCTTGGCGCCCTCGGGCGTCTCGCAGTCATCGCTCTTCACCCAGCGGATGTGCACCTTGGCGTCGTTGCCGAACCCCCCGTGCCGCAGCGCCTCGGTGACCGACAGGTACGCGTCCGGCAGATCGATGTACTTGCCGACCAGCGCGATCGTGACCTCGCGGGCGGGCTTGTGGACGCGGCGCAGCAGCTCGTCCCACGACCCCCAGTCCACGTCCCGGAACGGCAGGTCGAGGCGGCGCACCACGTAGGCGTCCAGCCCCTCCGAGTGCAGCACCTTCGGGATGTCGTAGATGCTCGCGGCGTCCACCGCCGACACGACCGCCTCGCGGTCCACGTCGCACATCAGGCTGATCTTGTGCTTGAGCCCGTCGGTGATCGGCCGGTCGGACCGGCACACGATCGCGTCGGGCTGGATGCCGATCGAGCGCAGCGCCGCCACCGAGTGCTGCGTCGGCTTCGTCTTCAGCTCCCCCGACGGGCCGATGTAGGGCAGCAGCGACACGTGCAGGAAGAAGCAGTTCTCCCGCCCGATCTCGTGCCGGATCTGCCGCACCGACTCCAGGAACGGCAAGGACTCGATGTCGCCGACCGTCCCGCCCACCTCGGTGATGACGACGTCGACCTCGCCGTCCTCACCCATCCCGCGGATCCGGTCCTTGATCTCGTTGGTGATGTGCGGGATCACCTGCACCGTGTCACCGAGGTACTCCCCGCGCCGCTCCTTGGCGATCACGTTGGAGTAGACCTGCCCGGTCGTGACGTTCGCGGACCCGTGCAGCTCGGTGTCCAGGAACCGCTCGTAGTGCCCGATGTCCAGGTCGGTCTCGGCACCGTCGTCCGTGACGAACACCTCACCGTGCTGGAACGGGTTCATCGTCCCGGGATCGACATTGAGGTACGGGTCGAGCTTCTGCATGGTGACCCGCAGGCCGCGGAGAGCGAGAAGCCGCCCAAGACTGGACGCCGTCAGTCCCTTGCCGAGGCTGGAGGCGACACCGCCGGTAACGAAGAGATGCTTGGTAGGACGCGGCCTACCAGTGGCTGCCGAAGGCAAGAAGAGACTCCCGTGGTCGTTGCGAGGCGGACACGCTCACTGTCCACGGGCCTCTAGCTTATTGCATTTCTCTCCTCCCTCGGGCCTGGCGGCCCTCTATCGTCGAGAAACGCGTGCGATCGCTGCATCGCTCCGACTCGCCTAGCGGCTCGCTGCTGTCTTTATGGCAGTGCCCTCCTCCTTCGGGCCTGGCGGCCCTCCATCGTCGGGCACCGCGGGCGATCGCTGCATCGCTCCGGCTCGCCTAGCGGCTCGCTGCGCGATCAGAGTCTCGCTTCGCTCGCCCCTGCCTTCGGACGCGATCGCAACCGTTCCGGTTGTTGCGGGGTTGCTGTGGTGGCTGATGTCTGCGCGCCCCCGCCCACCTCACTTGGCTGAGCACCCCCCGCCACGCTCTTGGCTGGGGCCCCCGACGCTCTCGGACGGGCACGACTCGCAAGGCTCCTGCGTGACTTGACCCACAGCGCTCCGCGAAAGCACGCCCCCACGATGCCCTTGAACAAGCCCTATCCACAGCGCTTCCAGGGGGGCCAGCCTCCTAGGGCTCTTCGTGAACACGACCGCGGCGCTCGTGGGTGAGCGCCATTCGCCACGTTCCCGGGTGAACCGGCTCGCGAGACCCTCGGGTCAGCGCGGCCCATGACGCTCTTGGACGTGGACGATTCGTGCGGCTCTTGGTGGTGGGGGCCGAGGTTGTGCGCGGAGCTCAGTGCGTGACCTGCGGGTCGGGCGGCCGGAGGGCGCTCTGGCGCCCGGAGGTCGCCCGACCCATCGGGCGGGAGGCCGTTTCGCGAGACGCGCCAGCGGATCGGGAAACGGCCTCCCGCCCGTGACGGGGGTCAGGGGGTCGTCCCCCTATAGGCGAGGCGTGGCCGCCGTCGGCATGATCGTGCGCAGTTGCCTCGTCAGCTCGTCGATCAGGCTGCGGGCCTGGTCGGCGGCCTGGCGGGCGGCGTCGCGCTCCTGGGAGAGTTCGGCGATCTGGGCGCGCTGCTCGGTGACGGCCTGGGCGAGCTGGTCGACCCACTGGTCGCGTTCGGCGAGCTTCTCGGCGACGGCGTCGCGTTCGGCGGCCAGCTGGCGCATCGCGGCGACGGTCTTGTCGCGTTCGCGGCCGGCCTGGTCGGCGCGGCCGCGGGCGAGGGTGAGCTCGGACTCGGCGCGGGCCTGCGCCTGGACGGCGGCCTCCCGGTTCCGGTCCGCGGTGTCCCGCGCCTTGGCGGCGGCGTCGCGCTCCCGCTCGGTCTTCTTGGCGGCCTCCAGCGACTGCGCGGCGGTGTCGAGGGCCTGCTGGCGCTCGGCCTCGGCGGCGTCGGCACGGGCGACGGCCTCCTGGACGCGGCGCTCGGCCTCCTGCGCCCGCCGCTCGGCCTCCTGCGCGCGGCGCTCGTTCTCCTGGGCGCGGCGTTCGGAGACCTCGGCGCGGCGGCGGCTCTCCTCGGCCTCCTTGCCGGTGGCGGCGACGGCGTGCTGGAGGTTCTGCGCGGTCATCTCGGCGTCGGTGACCTTGGCGCGCAGCTGCGACAGCTCGGCGTGCGCGGCCTCCAGCGCGCGGGACAGTTCGGCGGCCTGCTCGGCGACGCGGTCGCGCTCGGACTCGGCGGAGCGGCGGCCGCCGACGGCGTCCTCGACGGCGCGCAGGGCGTCGTCGCGGGCCTCGCTCATGGCGTCGCGCTGCTGGATCGCCTGGCGGACGGTGGCCTCGGCCTCGGCGACGCGGCGCTCGGCCTGCTCGACCTGGGCCTGCACCTGCTCCAGCTGCGCGCGCGCCTGGTCGGCCTGGGCGCGGGCCTGGTCGGCCTGGGCGCGTCCCTGCTGGGCCTGGTTCCAGGCGGCGGCGGCGTCGCGCTGCGCGTTCTCCTTCTCGGTCTGGAGCGCGGCGATCTGCGTGACGGCCTCGTTCTGGACCTCGGCGGCCTGGCGCTCGGCCTCGACGGCGCGGCGCTCGGCCTGCTCGGCCTGGCCGCGGGCACGCTGCACCTCGCCCCAGGCGGCCGCGGCGTCGCGCTGCGCCGACTCCTTCTCCTGCTGGATGGCGGCGACCTGCGACGCGGCCTCGTTCTGGGCTTCGGCGAGGCGGCGCTCGGCCTCGACGGCGCGGCGGTCGGCCTGCTCGGCCTGGCCGCGGGCACGCTGCACCTCGCCCCAGGCGGCGGCCGCGTCGCGCTGCGCCGACTCCTTCTCCTGCTGGATGGCGGCGACCTGCGAAGCCGTCTCGGTCTGCGCCTCGTTGACCTTGCGCTCCCCCGCGGCGAGCGCGTCGCCGATGAGGTCGGCCATCTGGCGGAGCCGCTCGACGATGTCCCAGGGCTGGGCCTCGTGCTGCTCGACGTCGGGGCGCACGATCTCGCCCGTCCGGGCGTGCGGCGCCTGCGGCGCCTGCGGGCCGGGCTTGGACATCTGGATCGGCTGCTGGGCGGCCGGCAGCGCCTGGGGGGCGCGGTTCGGGTCGCGTCCCATGGCGGGCCAGGGGCCGGCGGCGTCCGGGACGCCGCGGGAACCGCCCGATCCGTTCAGCTCGCTCACCGGTCTCCTCGCCTCCCGGGCGGGGGCACAGCGGCCGGCACGGCACCGTTCACCCTGCTCGTCACTTCGCTCACGTGTCTCCTCGCCCGGCGGCGCGCGGCCGCGTTCGCGGGGGTCGATGTGCTCATCTCGTTCGCTCCGCAGCCGGCCCTGTGGCTCCTCGCTTCGCTCACTAGAGGCACTCTAGTCCCGACCAGCGGAACGTTTGCCCAGTTTGGGGTTTACTTTCTCGACTCTCGCGCGGTGTTCCCGCACGCCGGACGCCTGTTGGCGGCGCGCGGCCCGCCGGACGGTGCCGTGGGTCACACCGCTGCGGGACGGGGCCGTGGTGGGACAATCGCGCCCCATGGAGCTTCGCACCCTGTATCCGCCGATCGAGCCGTACGATTCCGGGCTGCTCGACGTCGGCGACGGCAACCGTATCTACTGGGAGGTCTGCGGGAATCCGGAGGGCAAGCCCGCGGTCATGGTGCACGGCGGGCCGGGCGGTGGGTGCAGCCCCGCGCACCGCAGGCAGTTCGACCCGGAGGCGTACCGGATCGTGCTGTTCGACCAGCGCAACTGCGGGCGGAGCGAGCCCCACGCGAAGGACCCGGAGGTGTCGCTGGAGGCCAACACCACCTGGCACCTCGTCGCCGACATGGAGCGGCTCCGCGAGCACCTCGGCATCGAGCGCTGGCTGGTGTTCGGGGGGAGCTGGGGCAGCGCGCTGTCCCTGGCGTACGCGCAGACGCATCCGGAGCGGGTGAGCGAGCTGGTGCTGCGCGGCATCTTCATGCTGCGGCCGTTCGAGCTGTACTGGTTCTACCAGGAGGGGGCGTCGCTGCTGTTCCCCGACCTGTGGGAGAAGTACGTGGAGCCGATCCCCGAGGACGAGCGCGAGGACCTCATCTCGGCGTTCCGGGAGCGGCTGGAGTCCCCCGACCGGGAGGTGCGGGTCGCGGCGGCGAAGGCGTGGGCGACGTGGGAGGGCTCGACGCTCACGCTGCGGCCCGATCCGGAGCTGGCCGGCGGGTTCGGGGAGCCGGACTACGCGGTGGCGTTCGCCCGCATCGAGAACCACTACTTCGTCAACGAGGGGTTCTTGGAGGAGGACCAGCTGCTCCGGGACGTCGACAAGATCCGGCACATCCCGGCGGTCGTCATCCAGGGCCGCTACGACGTCTGCACTCCGGTCGCGACGGCGTGGGATCTGCACCGCGCGTGGCCCGAGGCGGAGTTCCACATCGTCGACGACGCGGGACACGCCTACAGCGAACCGGGGATCCTGCACCGCCTCATCGAGGCGACCGACCGCTTCGCCGGGAAGGGTTGACGCCGCCCGCGGTCGAATCGGTTGCACCCTAATACGGCGGACTGATGTCCGGAAGGCGGCCGGGGGCGGACTTCGGGGTCCGGCCCCGGCCGCCGCATGTGCGGCCCGAAACCCCCGATTTCTTACCTGACAGCAAGCAAGCTCTTACCTCTGTGCCATGGACCTCACGCCTTGAAGGTGAGGAAACCAGGCCGCCCAGAGCCCGCATCGACGCGTTGTCCCCCACTCGTCCCAGGACGCCCGCGAGCGGACGACCTCCGGAGACGCGACGTGACGCCCGCCGCACGCATCCAGTTGACAACGAATCTGAGTGACTTACCTCACACAACCGATACCAAAACGCGCCCTCAGACCGGCGGCCGAACATTAAGGTGACGTTCAGGAAACGTCCCGGACGCTTCCGCGGCGCACCCGGCAGTTACTCCTGCGTATCACCGGGAAAAGCGCACGACGGCCCGGGCAAAGCCCGCCGGAATTGCACCAAAATCCGCAAAGCCATTAACCATACCCACTGGCGGTCGGGGCTAAACATCACGCAGATAACAATCATCTGCGATCACCGGTCGAGATTCGCTAAGTTGCCTGGACATGGCAGCGCAACCCCTGGAATCACCGACCGGACGCCCCGATGGAAACGAGACGAACGCGGAAGTGGCAATCCAGGAGCCGAGCCTCACCGACGGCCCGCAGCTTTGGCGGCTCGCCCGGGACTCACGTGTCCTGGATGTCAACTCGCCGTACAGCTACACGCTTTGGTGCCGTGATTTCGCGGACACGTCCGTGGTGGCGCGCGACGGCGCGGGCGCCTGCGGGTTCATCACCGGGTACGTCCGGCCGTCCCGCCCGGACACGTTCTTCGTCTGGCAGGTCGCCGTCGACCACGACCATCGCGGCCAGGGACTCGCCCGCCGGATGCTCGACCGCCTCGCCGACCGGCTCGCCCCGCGCGGGCACCGGTACATGGAGGCGACGGTCACGCCGGCGAACACGGCCTCGACAGCGATGTTCGCATCGTTCGCCCGGGACCGCGGCTGCGAGCTAGCCCGCAGCCCGCTGTTCGGCGCGGAGCACTTCCCCGAGGGGGGACACGAGCCCGAGGTGCTCTTCAGGATCGGCCCGATCACCGGCGCGCACTGACCGACCGACCCCGTTCCCACCCCCTGCCCGCTCCCACCCCTACCTGCCTGGAGGCAGACATGGACGTCTTCGCCCGCCTGGAATCCGAAGTCCGCGGCTACTGCAGAAGCTGGCCCACCGTGTTCACCACCGCGCGGGGCAGCCACATGACCGACGAGAACGGTAAAACCTACCTTGATTTCTTCGCCGGCGCCGGGACGCTCAACTACGGGCACAACAACCCTCAGCTGAAACGCCGGCTGATGGATTACCTCGCCAGTGACTCGGTCGTGCACAGCCTCGACATGTACACGACCGCCAAACGCGAGTTCCTGGAACGATTCAACGAGTACATCCTGAAGCCGCGCGGCTTCGACTACAAGGTGCAGTTCCCGGGCCCGGCGGGCAACAACTCGGTCGAGGCGGCCCTGAAACTCGCGCGCAAGTACACCGGCCGCGAGACGGTGGTCAGCTTCACCAACGCCTTTCACGGGATGACGCTGGGCGCGCTCGCCGTCACCGGGAATTCGATGAAGCGCACCGGGGCGGGCGTTCCGCTCGGGCACGGCGTGGCGATGCCGTACGACAACTACCTCGACGGCAGGACGCCCGACTTCCTGCTCTTCGAGACGATGCTGGACGACAGCGGCAGCGGCCTGGACAAGCCCGCCGCCGTGATCGTGGAGACCGTCCAGGGCGAGGGCGGCATCAACGTCGCCACCGCCGAGTGGCTGCGCGGCCTCCAGGACCTGTGCCACCGGCACGACATCCTCCTCATCGTCGACGACGTGCAGATGGGCTGCGGCCGCACCGGGCCGTTCTTCAGCTTCGAGGAGGCCGGGATCACCCCGGACATCGTCTGCCTGTCCAAGTCCCTCAGCGGCTACGGGCTGCCGTTCGCGGTGACCCTGATGAAGCGCGACCTGGACGTGTGGGACCCGGGCGAGCACAACGGCACCTTCCGCGGCTTCAACCCCGCGTTCATCACCGCCGTCGCCGCGATGGAGGACTACTGGACCGGCGACGACATGGAGAAGGAGACCGTCGCCAAGGGCCAGCAGGTCCAGTCGGCGCTGGAGGAGATCGCGCTCGCGCACGCCGGCGCGATCAGCGGCGTCCGCGGCCGCGGCCTCGCGTGGGGCCTGGTGATGAACGACGCCGACATGGCACCGGAGGTGTGCTCCGAGGCGTTCGCGCGGGGGCTGCTGATGGAGACGTCCGGCCCGGAGGGCGAGGTCGTCAAGCTGCTGCCGCCGCTCACCACGACGGAGGCCGAGCTGGGCCGCGGCCTGGAGATCATCGCGGACTCCATGGAGGCCGTCCGCCAGAAGGTCACCGTCTGAACACCCCCGGGCACATCTGAAAAGAGGAGAGTCATGATCGTTCGTTCCCTTGGGGAGATCATCGGCACGGAGCGCGACGTGCAGGCGCCGACCTGGTGCAGCCGGCGGTTCGTGCTGGCCAAGGAGGGCGCCGGGTTCTCGCTGCACGAGACGATCCTGTACGCGGGGACCGAGACGAAGATGTGGTACGCCAACCACATCGAGGCCGTCTACTGCGTGGAGGGCCAGGGCGAGCTCACCAACGACGAGACGGGCGAGAAGCACAAGATCGAGCCGGGCGTGATGTACCTGCTCGACGGACACGAGCACCACACCCTGCGGGCCCACACGGACGTGCGGACCGTCTGCGTCTTCAACCCCCCTTGCACGGGGCGGGAGGTCCATGACGAGAACGGTGTCTACCCGCTGCTGACCGAGGAGGACGCATGAGCATCATCGAGTCCCATCCGACCATCGACGACGCATACCCGACCCGGAAGTCCACCGAGGCGGCGCTGCTGTACCGCCAGGACCCGGTCGTGCACGGCGATGCGCAGGACGGGCCGATCGACGCCGCGACGCTCGACTCCTTCGAGGCCAACGGGTTCCTGTCCGTCGACCAGCTGCTCGCCCCGGAGGAGGTCGAGGACTACCGCGCCGAGCTGCGCCGGCTGTCGTCGGACCCGCAGGTCCTCGCCGACGAGCGCACGGTCACCGAGCGCGGGTCCGACGAGGTCCGCTCGATCTTCGAGGTGCACAAGATCAGCGAGGTGTTCGCCGAGCTCGTGAGCGACCCCCGCGTCGTGGGCCGGGCCAGGCAGATCCTCGGCTCGGAGGTTTACGTCCACCAGAGCCGGGTGAACTACAAGCCAGGGTTCACTGGCAAGGACTTCTACTGGCACTCGGATTTCGAGACCTGGCACGCGGAGGACGGCATGCCCCGGATGCGCGCGGTGAGCATAAGCATCGCGCTCACCGAGAATTTCGTGCACAATGGCGGGCTAATGATCATGCCTGGCTCGCACAAGACCTTCGTGGCCTGCGTCGGGGAGACGCCGGACGACCACTACAAGGAGTCCCTGCGCGGACAGGAAGTCGGCACGCCCGACCCGAACAGCCTGTCGATCCTGGCCGACAAGCACGGGATCGAGCTGTTCACGGGCCCCGCGGGCTCGGCGACCATGTTCGACTGCAACTGCATGCACGGCTCGAACGGGAACATCACCCCGTTCCCGCGATCCAACGTGTTCATCGTGTTCAACAGCGTGGAGAACACCTGCGTCGAGCCGTTCTCGGCGCCCGCGCCCCGTCCGACGTTCATCGGCGCGCGTGACTTCACTCCCGTCGGCGCCGGGGGCGCCGAGGGAGGCCCGGTCGGCGCCTGACCGAACACAACAATTCGATAACCCCGACCCACCCGCTCCGCGCCCGCGGGGACCCTGACCGGTCCCCGCGGGCGCGGAGCACACCCATCCCAGGAGTTCAACGATGACTTCCTCAAGACGCGACTTCCTCCGTACCGCCGTTCTGCTGTCCGCCGCGGTGCCGCTGGCCGCGGCGGGCTGCTCCACGACGGATCCGGAGGAGGAGAAGGCCGGCGGCGGCACGCTGGAGAAGGCCAAGAGCGCCGGCACGATCACGGTCGGGTTCGCGAACGAGGCCCCCTACGGCTACACCGACAAGTCCGGGAAGCTGACCGGCGAGGCCCCCGAGCTCGCCCGCGTCATCTTCAAGAACCTCGGCATCAACGACATCAAGGGCGTCCAGGTCGACTTCGGCGGGCTCATCGCCGGGCTGAACGCGAAGCGGTTCGACGCGATCGCGGCCGGCATGTTCATCACGCCGGAGCGGTGCGCCTCGGCGGCGTTCGCCAACCCCGAGTACGTCGCCAAGAGCGCCTTCATGGTGCCCGAGGGCAACCCGAAGGGCCTGAAGGCCGCCGAGGACCCCGGCAAGAAGGGCGTCAAGGTCGGCGTGCTCACCGGCGCGGTCGAGGCCGGCTACGCCGAGAAGACGGGCGTGAAGAAGGGGAACATCAAGACCTACGCCGACCAGGCGAGCGCGTTCGAGGGCCTCAAGGCCGGGCGCATCGACTGCATCTGGCTGACCCGCATCTCGCTGGCCGACCTGCTGACCAAGCACCAGGGCGAGGGCTTCGAGGTCACCGAGGCGTTCACGCCCGTGATCGACGGCAAGGAGCAGCTCGGCGCCGGCGCGTTCGCGTTCCGCAAGGCCGACGGCGACCTGCTGAACGCCTGGAACGGGGAGCTCGCCAAGCTCAAGCAGGAGAACAAGCT
Source organism: Actinomadura sp. B10D3 (assembly GCF_039871695.1). Classification (NCBI taxonomy): domain Bacteria; kingdom Bacillati; phylum Actinomycetota; class Actinomycetes; order Streptosporangiales; family Thermomonosporaceae; genus Actinomadura; species Actinomadura sp. B10D3. The sequence continues at coordinate 424,797 of NZ_JBDPLY010000003.1, read as the reverse complement.
GCTGCCGATCCTGCAGCCGTTCGGCTTCACGCAGGCGGAGATGCCCGCCGCCGGCGACACCGCCGCCAAGTTCTGCCAGGGCTGACCTGTGTCCGATGTCCTCGACAGCTATCCCCAGTGGCTGGACGGGGCGTGGGTCACGATCCGGCTCACCCTCCTCGGCGGCGCGCTGGCGCTGGTGCTCGCGCTGATCTTCGGGATGGCGGGCACGTCCCGCCACGCGGGGGTGCGGGTACTGAACCGGGTGTACGTGGAGTTCTTCCGCGGCAACGCCACGCTGGTGCTGCTGTTCTGGTTCTTCTACGCGCTGCCCCTCATCGGCCTGCGCTTCACCACGACGTTCGCGGCCGTGCTGGCCCTCGGCCTGAACGTCGGCGCCTACGGCGCGGAGGTGGTCCGCGGCTCGATCAACGCCGTCCCGAAGGCGCAGTACGAGGCCACGGTGGCGCTGAACTTCACACCGGTCCAGCGGATGCGGCGGGTCCTGCTGCCGCAGGCCTTCGCGCTGATGCTGCCGCCCTTCGGCAACCTGATCATCGAGCTGATGAAGGGCACGGCCATCGTGTCCCTGGTCGGCCTGGTCGACCTGACCCGCGTCTCCAAGAACATCCAGGGCAGTACCGGTGAGACCGTCGCGGCGTTCTCGGTGGTCCTCGTCCTGTACTTCGTGATCGCGCAGCTGCTGCAGCTGTTCGTCCGCTACGCCGAACGGCGCGTGGACCGGATGCTGGGCCGCAGGCTGCCGAGCGAGCCGTCGCTCGGGACCATCGCCGCCGGCGCACCGGGAGCGGGGGTGGGCAGCTGATGAACTGGGACTGGCAGTACTCCGGCGACATCCTGCCCGACCTGCTGGACGGGTTGCGCTACACGGTCATCGCGACCCTCGCCGGCTACGTGATCGCGCTCGTCCTCGGCCTGGTGTGGACGCTGCTGCGCCGCACCCCGAGCCGGGTGTTCAACCAGACGATCCGGTGGATCACCGAGTTCATCCGGTCGACGCCGCTGATCCCCCAGCTGTACTTCGTGTTCTTCGTCCTGCCCGCGTGGGGCGTGACCATCGGGTCGCTCACCGCGGGGATCATCACGCTCGGGATCCACTACTCGACCTACACGGCCGAGGTGTACCGCGCCGGGATCGCCGACGTGCCGAAGGGGCAGTGGGAGGCGTGCACCGCGCTGAACCTGCCGCGCTCGCGGGTGTGGCTGGACGTGATCCTGCCGCAGGCGATCCGGCGGGTGATCCCGACCCTCGGCAACTACCTGATCGCGATGTTCAAGGACTCGCCGATGCTGCTGGCGATCAACGTCTCGGAGCTGCTGTTCACCGCGTACCAGGTGGGTTCGCGGTCGCTGCAGTTCCTGGAGCCGATCACGATGGTCGGCCTGTTGTTCGTCATCGTCAGCGTCATATCCTCGATACTCGTCCGCCGCTTGGAGAGGCGTTATGCCACCAACTGACACGACACCGGACGCGCCCTCGCCGAACGACTCCGAGGGCGGCGCCGAGAAGAAGGACGCCGCCTCCGGGCAGGGCGTGTCCACCGAGAAGGGCGGCCCTGTGAAGGGCGGCGGCGAGAAGGCGGGCGTCACGAAGGGCGAGGCCCCCGTGGAGCTGCCGCACGGCGAGGCGCCGGGCATCCGCTTCGAGAAGGTCATCAAGCGGTTCGGGTCGAACGTCGTGCTCCGCGAGCTGAACTTCACCGTGGAGCCCGGCGAGCGCGTGACCCTCATCGGGCCGAGCGGATCGGGCAAGACCACCATCCTGCGGCTGCTGATGACCCTGGAGAAGCTCGACGAGGGCCTCATCTGGATCGGCGACGACACGCTCTGGCACGAGGAGCGGGGCGGCAAGCGCGTCCCGGCCGGCCAGAAGCACCTGCACGAGATGCGCAAGCAAGTCGGCATGGTGTTCCAGCAGTTCAACCTGTTCCCCAACATGAACGTGCTGCGCAACCTCACCGAGGGGCCGGTGCGCGTGCTGGGGGTGTCCAAGGACGAGGCGGTCGAGCGCGCCAGGGGCCTGCTCGACTTGGTCGGCCTGGCGGACAAGGAGAACGCGCATCCGACGCAGCTGTCCGGCGGGCAGCAGCAGCGGGTGGCGATCGCGCGGGCGCTCGCGATGCAGCCGCGCGTCCTGCTGCTGGACGAGGTCACCTCGGCCCTGGACCCCGAGCTCGTCGTCGGCGTCCAGGACCTGCTGCGCGACATCGCCCGGCAGAGCGACCTCACGATGCTGTGCGTCACCCACGAGATGGGCTTCGCGAAGGACATCTCCAACCGGGTCCTGATGTTCGACCAGGGCCAGATCGTGGAGGCGGGACCGCCGGACCAGATCTTCGGCGAACCCTCCGAGCAGCGCACCCGGGACTTCCTGCAGGCGGTCCTCGCGTCCTGAAGGAGCCCGAACCCGCGTCGCCCGCGTCCCCGTCGCCCCGGGGACGCGGGCGACCTCGTTCTCACGCGGGACCGACGCTCGGGCACACCCCGCCGCGGACAGCGGCGGGGTCAGGTCATGATGCCCGGCCAGGCGGAGGACGTGAGGTCTGCCCAGCTCGGGGCCTCCGGGCCGATGCCGTACTGGCGGGCGAGTTCGGCGGTGAACGTGCCCAGCGGCGCCTTGGCCGGGTTCGCGGTGATCTGGTCGAGGATGAGCGCGGTGAGGCCGCAGTCCTGTTCGAGGCGGGGTTCGGGTCGCCGGTGACGCTGCGCGCCCATTTCGCCCGCCGGGTCGGCGCGTCCCCGCTGGCGTACCGGAGTGCGTTCCGGGCCCGTCCGGACGCTTGATCGCCCCCACCGGAGCGTCTACCGAACGCGATTCTGTACCGTGGCGCTTACGGACGAGGAGAGCGAGGCGATGGGCACTTCGATCGTGGGGCTCGGGATGACCGAGCTCGGCAGGGTCTACGGACGGAGCCCGCGGCGGCTCGCCGCCGACGCGGTGCGGCTCGCCGCCGCCGACGCGGGCCTGGCGCTCGGCGACCTGGACGGGCTGCTCGTCAGCCACGGCATGGGCGGCTCCCCCGGCATCGAGCTGGCCGACACGCTGGGGCTGCGCGACCTGCGGATGCTGTCACTGGTCAACGCCTACGGCGCCACGGCCGGGGCGATGGTGTCGTACGCGGCCATGGCGGTGCTGAACGGGACGGCGACCACCGTCGCGTGCGTGTTCGCGGACGCGCCCTTGAAGCCGAAGCAGTCCGCGGGTTCGGCCTATAACCGGGACGCCCCGGCGGGGTCCGGGGTCGCTCCCGGGAAGGCGGAGTGGTACGGGTTCGGCGGGATGACGGCGGCGCTCGGGCTGCGCAGCGTCAACTCCCACTACGCCCTCGCCGCGCAGCGGCACATGGCCCGGTACGGGACGACGAGTGAGCAGCTCGGCGCGATCGCCGTGTCGACCCGCGCCTGGGCCGTCCGCAACCCGCTCGCCCAGATGCGCGAGCCGATCACGCTCGCGGACCACCAGAACTCCCGCTGGGTGTCCGAGCCGCTGCACCTGCTGGACTGCTGCCTCGTCTCCAACGGCGCCGTCGCCGTCATCGTGACGAGCGACGACCGGGCGCGCGACCTCGCGCGCCCGCCCGTGCACCTGTGGGGCTGGGGACAGGGGCATCCGGGGCATCGCAAGGAGCGCGGGAGCGACTTCGGCCTGACGACCGGTGCCGCCGCGTCCGGGGCGGCGGCGATGAAGATGGCCGGGATCACCGTGACCGACGTGGACATGTGCGAGCTGTACGACTGCTACACCTACACCGTCCTCGTGTCTCTGGAGGACTACGGGTTCTGCGGCAAGGGCGAGGGCGGCGCGTTCGCGGCGTCCGGCGCCCTCGGGCCCGGCGGGTCGCTGCCGACCAACACCGGCGGCGGGCAGCTGTCGGCGTACTACATGTGGGGCATGACGCCGCTGTCGGAGGCCGTGATCCAGGCGCGCGGCGACGGCGGGGAGCGGCAGGCGCCGTCCAACGACGTGATCCTCGTCAGCGGCAACGGCGGGATCCTCGACCACCACTCCACGCTGATCGTCAGCCCGCACCGGAAGGAGTCCTGACCGTGGAGATCGGCATCCTGCGCCGGGACGGCCGGACCGACCCGTTCTTCGACGGGACCGCCGCCGGCCGGCTCGTCATCCGGCGCTGCGCGGCGTGCGACCGCTGGTTCGCGCCGGACGCGTCCGGCTGCCCCGGCTGCGGCGAGGAGGACCTCGCCTGGGCCGACGCGAGCGGCGAGGCGTCGCTGGTGACCTGGACCGTCCTGCCGAAGGACCCTCCCGCCTACCTGGCGCTGGTGGAGCTGGCCGAGGGCCCGTGGATGCACACGCGCCTGGACGGCGTCTCCCGCGGCGACCTGCGCGAGGGCCTTCCCCTGCGCGCCGCGTTCGTGCACCCGGACGAGGGCGAGTCGTACGTGCTGTTCCGCCCCTAGACCGAATAGCGTTCGGTCCGTTAGCGTCGGGCCATGAACACCGAGGTCTGCGCACGGTTCGGCATCGAGTTCCCGCTGTTCGCCTTCAGCCACTGCCGCGACGTCGTCGCCGCCGTCACCAACGCCGGCGGCTTCGGCGTCCTCGGGGCCGTCGCGTACACCCCCGACCGGCTCGAAGAGGAGCTGCGCTGGATCGACGACCACGTGCACGGGCGCCCGTACGGTGTGGACGTCCTCGTCCCCGGCAAGATCGACAAGTCGGCGGAGGGCGGCGGCCTCGACGCCATGCTCGCCGCCATCCCGGACGAGCACTGGACCTTCCTCACCGGCCTGTTCGCCAAGTACGACGTCCCGCTGCCGGACTTCGAGGGCGCCAAGCGGTCCAACGCGCGCGGCGGCACGCAGGTCACCGCCAAGGGCGCGACCGAACTGATCGACGTGTCGCTCGCCCACCCGATCGGCCTCATCGCCAGCGCCCTCGGCACCCCTCCCCCGCTCATGGTCGAGAAGGCCCGGGCCGCCGGCGTCCCCGTCGCCGCGCTCGTCGGGACGTCCGAGCACGCCCGCCGCCAGGTCGCGGCCGGCGCCGACCTGATCGTCGCGCAGGGCGGCGAGGCCGGCGGCCACACCGGCGAGATCTCCACGATGGTGCTCGTCCCCGAGGTCGTCGACACCGTCGCGCCGGTGCCCGTCCTCGCCGCGGGCGGCATCGCCACCGGACGCCAGATGGCCGCCGCGCTCGCCCTCGGCGCGTCCGGCGTCTGGTGCGGCTCGGTGTGGCTCACCACCGAGGAGGCCGAGACGTCCCCGCCGGTGAAGGAGAAGATGCTCGCCGCGACGTCCCGCGACACCGTCCGCTCCCGCTCGCGCACCGGCAAGCCCGCCCGCCAGCTCCGCTCCGCCTGGACCGACGAGTGGGAGGGGCCCGCCAGCCCCGGCCCGCTCGGCATGCCACTCCAGATGATCGTCGCCGAGGGCGCCATGCGGCAGATCACCAAGATCGCCGAGTCCGGCAACCCGGGCGCCCAGGCCCTCGCCAACTACTTCGTCGGCCAGTGCGTCGGCCTCATGAACACCGTCAAGCCCGCCCGCCAGGTCGTCTACGACATGGTCGAGGACTTCGCCGGAGCCGTCGAGCGCCTCAACGCCATCACCGAGGCGGACTGACCCGCAGCCCCGCGTCGAGCCGCCGGTGGAGCGCCCCCAGCCGGGTGCGGACATGGGCGCCGGACGGGAAGCGCCGGACGACCGCGCGCACCTCCGGCGACGCGTGCTCGACCGCCCAGCGGATCTCCTCGTCGCCCGCGCCCGGGTCACCGCCCGCCGCGAGCTCGCGCGCCTGCGCCTGGCGGAGCGCGGTCGCGAACACATGGTTCACCTGCTGCGGCGACACCAGGTCGTGGACGTACGGGCTCGCCGCGGCGTAGGCCGCGGCGCGCGCGGCGGCGGTGGCGACCGGATCCCCGGCCTCGCGCGCCGCCGCCAGCGCAGCCGAGGCGAGCGGGCGCAGCGGCCCCTTCCGCATGTCCCCGTGCGCATAGGCGCGGATGCCCGCGATCGCCTCGCGCGGACGGGAGTCACCGGGCGCCCTCGCCTCGAACAGCGGCAGCACCCGCTCGGCGCAGTCGGCGGCCCACCGCCCGACCGCACGCCGATCGTCGTCGGTCAGCGTTATCCCAGGTTCGGCCATCGTCATGAGCCTCAATCATATCGTTGCAACGCCGGTTGAAACTTTGACGGACCATGCCCGCACCAGGGCCACCAAGTCTCAAACCATGGTGATCCCCCTACCGGTCGCCTACGGTAAACGCCGGGGGGAGAACTCAACACATGTCGACCGAGAACATCCGTATCGGGGACGAGTGGCCGGTGCGGCGGCTCGGGTTCGGGGCCATGCAGCTGCCGACCGAGCCGGGCGAGGCCCGCACGAACTCCATCGCGGTGGTCCGGCGCGCCGTCGAGCTGGGCGTCACGCTGATCGACACCGCGTATCTGTACGGGTGGGGCGCCAACGAGGAACTCCTCGTCGAGGCGCTGCACCCCTATCCGGACGAGGTGCTCATCACCACGAAGGTGGGCGTCGTCCCACCGGCCCCGCCGCGCGAGGCGGCCCTGTGCGGGCGCCCGGAAGTCCTGCGGGACCAGGTCGAGCGAGCCCTGCGCCGGCTTCGGGTCGACCGGCTTGAGCTGCTCCAACTGCACCGCGTCGACCCGAAGGTGCCGCTGCCCGATCAGGTGGGGACGCTGGGCGAGCTGCGCGCCGAGGGCAAGATCGGCCACATCGGCCTGTCGGAGGTCACCGTCGCCGAACTCGCCCAGGCGCGGCGGATCGTGGACGTCGCCAGCGTGCAGAACCGCTACAGCATCCTCGACCGCGAGCATGAAGCGGTGCTCGACGCGTGCACGGCGGCGGGAATCGCCTTCCTGCCCTGGCGGCCCGTCCTCCCGGCGGCCACGGCGCGCGCGAGGGAGATCACCGCCGTCGCGGCCGAACTCGGCGCCACCCCCGCCCAGGTCGCGCTCGCGTGGCTGCTCGACCGTTCGCCGATCATGGTGCCCATCCCGGGGACCTCGTCGATCAGGCATCTGGAGGAGAACGTCGCAGCGGCGAGCCTGCGGCTGGACGACGACCAGCGGGGCCGCCTGGACGCCGTCCGGCCACCCGCGTGATCGCCCGTCATCGCAGGGGCGGCGGGCCGGGGAACCGCATCCACACCGCCGTCCGCTCCCCGTCGGCCCGGACGCTCCACTCCAGGGTCAGCGCATCGATGATCCGCAGGCCGCGCCCGTCCACGGCGAGCGGATCGTCCCGCATCACCGGCCGCGCCCCGAGCGCCCCGTCGTCGACCACCTCCGCCACGATGTCCGCGCCGAAGGCGGAGAACATCACCGTCACCCGCCCGCCGCACCCCGACGCGGTGTGCTCGACCGCGTTGGTGAACGCCTCGTTGACACAGGTCTGGACGTCCCCGAGCGAGGGGTGCCCCTCCCCCAGGACGTCCCGCGCGAACCCCCGCACCTGCCGCGCCGCCCGCTCCGCCCCCGGCAGCGTGAGCGCCGCGATGACCTCGCTGATCGCCATCTGAGTCCTCTCTCTCGGACCCACAGACTCCAAGCGCAGCGCAGTCACCTCAACACGTTCCGTGTCACCCGAAAGGACTCCCGGCTGAATTTTCAGCGGTGGTCGATTCTCCGGACATCTGACTTCGTAGCGTGACACTCTGATCACATGTCGGAAGCGACCCTCTCCACCACGCGCCGCCGCAAGATCGGAAGAGTCCTCCGCCAACTCCGGGAGGAGGCCGGGTACACCCTCAAGACCGCCGGTAAGCAACTCGAACGCTCCCCGTCGTCCCTCAGCCAGATAGAGAACGGCGTGCAATGGCTGCGCCTCCGCGACCTCGGCTTCATCCTCGACCAGTACAACGTCCCCACGGACCTCCGCGCCGCCCTCATGACCCTCAACGAGCAAGACCGCCAACCCGGCTGGTGGGACGCCTACAAGGACCTGGTCACCCCCGAGGCCCTCGACCGCGTCTCTCTCGAACACGACGCCTCCCAGATCCTCGTTGGGGAGACGACCTTCATCCCCGGTCTTCTCCAGACCGAGGCATATGCTCACACCGTGATCCAAGGGATCACCCCTAAGCACTCAGAGACGGTCATTGAGCGTTTCGTGGAGTTTCGGCTGGCACGACAGAACGTCCTGCACCAGGATCCGGTGACCAAACTCGACGTGGTGCTCGACGAGGCGGCGCTTCGCCGGATGCGCGGCGGTCGTCAGGTCATGCGATCCCAACTCCGGCGGTTGGTCAATCAGTCAGAGCTTGAGAATGTTCAGCTCAGCATCCTTCCCCTGGCGATCGATGCCGGATCGGATTACGCGGGGCAGTTCGAACTGCTGGATGTGGGCAGACCCCCGATACTCACGGTCGTGCTCACAGAACACCTGGCGGGCCAGGCCATCATCGAGGCCAGTCCGGAGACGGCCCACTACAGGGTGACGTTCGAGCAGATCCGTTCTCTCTCGCTCTCAGAAACCGCTTCGCGCGACCTGATCAACGAAATAATCTCGGAGCTATGAAGGCTACGAACTTGCCCGACGCAGTCTGGCGAAAGAGCAGTTGGACAGGCTCTTCAGGAACTGATTGCGTCGAGCTTGCCAGCGTCGACCGGGTGGTGGCGGTGCGGGATTCGAAGGACCCGGACGGGCCTGTCATCACCTTCGAAGCACGGGCATGGAGCGCGTTCCTCAGCACGCTCAAGGCGCGGGGCTGAGGCTGTGCATAGGCCGGGGCGGCCTGGGGATCTGCCGGAGCCTTGGGAGCTGTGGGTGCGGGGCGCGGCGATGGCGGCGGTGGAGGCCACGATCCCGGAGGACTTGAACGCGTCGTTCCTGGTGCACTCCAGAGGCGTCTCGCATGACGATTCCGGCGGCAACGAGTGGACGCTGGCGCTCATCGAGGGCGGGCGTGCCGTCCTTTACGGCTGCGACCACGAGGCGAGCAGGACGAGGTTCCGCGAGCCGTGCCTCGATCTGCTGGCGGGCGCGCCGTCCTGGCTGCCGCTCGAATGGCTGCGCGACCTCCTGGAAGCGGACGAACTGGGGTTCGTCTATTGGTTCGACGGCGAGTGGACTCGGGTCGAGTATCCGGCGGGCGTCCGGGACGACGGGCTCGCCGGCACGGTGGGGCGCACCATGGACATGCAGAAGCTGGTCGCCATGGTGACCGACGTCGTGTTCGGCTACAAGCTGGCCGAGGCCGTCGGCGCCGACGATGACGAGGACGTGGACAGCGCCTTGGACGAAACCATCGGCAGGGCGCGGAAGGGCGCTCTGGAGGAGATGGTGAGGCAGGCGCGGGAGCGTGCCCTGTCCGCCGATGGCTTCGCCTGGTTCAGCGAGCGTTTCGACCTGGATCTCACTGCGGCGCTCCGGACCGCTCAGCGGGCAGGGCTGACCCCCGGCAGCGCCTTCCCGGAGCTGCCCGCCGGCGCGGGTTGAGCGCGATCAGCGGGTGATCTTGTCGAGGAAGGCGTCCAGGTTGGTCCGCATGCGGGCGATCTTCTCGTCCAGGGTGAGGGCCTCCTCGTACTCGCCGGCCGCGACCGAGTGCTTCTTGTCGCGGACGTAGAGGGAGCAGTCGAGGTCGTCGCAGAGGTACTGGCCGACCGAGTTGCCCTGGCGCCCGGCCTCGCCGGTGCGGCGGGCCGTCATCAAGGACACGGCGCCGCCGGTCCGTGTCGTCAGGCACAGCGAGCACATGCTGCGCGCGGTGAAGCCTCGGGACGCGCCGGAGGCTCTGCGCAGGGCGATGCCGGTGAGGCGGCCGTCGTGCTCGGCGACCAGGTAGGCGCGCTCTGGGGCGCCGGGATCTCGCCAGCCCAGGTAGTCCAGGTCGTCCCAGGGAAGGTCGGCGAAGTCCTTGGGCAGGCCGAGGCGCTTCGCCTCGCCCTTGGAGCAGTTGACGAAGGACGTGCGGATCTCACGCTCGGTCACGGGTCTCATGTGCGGCGAGGCTAGTCTTCCTAATAGGCTTAGGCAAATGCATTGATCCTTTAGGCGATTGAGGAGGGGTCCATGGCTCGGGCGGGGGTGACCGTCGAGCGGCTGACCGGGGCGGCGGCGGAGCTGGCCGACGAGGTCGGCTTCGGCAACGTGACCGTCGCGGCGCTCGCGCGCCGGTTCGGCGTCAAGGAGGCGAGCCTGTACTCGCACATCAAGAACGCCCACGACTTGAAGACGCGCGTCGCGCTGCTGGCCCTGGCCGAGCTCGCCGACGAGGTCGCCGCGGCGGTGGCGGGGCGCGCAGGCAAGGACGCCCTGGTGGCCTTCGCGAGCGCCTACCGCGACTACGCCAAGCGCCACCCGGGCAGGTACGCCGCCGCCCGGATGGACCTGGACCCCGAGACGGCCGCCAAGAGCGCGGCTCGGCGGCACTCGGAGATGATGCGGGCGCTGCTGCGGGCCTACGACCTGGCGGAGCCCGACGAGACCGACGCGGTCCGGATGCTGGGCAGCGTCTTCCACGGCTACGTGAGCCTGGAGACCGCGGGCAGCTTCAGCCACACTCCCCGTGATGTTGAGGCGTCCTGGAGCCGAACACTGGACGCACTCGATGTCGCCCTCAAGAACTGGCCCCCGGCCTGACTCGGCGGGATCGCCGTCCCGGGTTGGTGCAGGATCTTGGTATGAGTCTTCCTGATGATCTGGACGAGCTGGCGCGGAGCGTCATCGACGGGAACCGGTACATGACGCTCGCAACGAGCGAGGACGACGGCCGGCCGCGAGTGTCGCCGGTGTACTTCACGCACGCCGGCTACCGCACGTTCTACTGGGTGTCGTCTCCGGACGCGCGGCACTCGAAGAACGTCGCCGCGCGCCCCGAGGTGGCGATCGTCATCTACGACTCGTCCGTGGAGATCGGCAAAGGCCGCGCCGTCTACCTCGACGCCGTGGCGGCGAGGGTGCCCGACGAGGAGCTGCCGCGGCGGTGCGCCGAGGCGTTCGCGGAGGTGGATCCCGGCGCCTACCGGCTCGAACCGCGGGACCTCGTCGGGGACAACCCGTGGCGGCTGTACCACGCGGACGCGACCGGGTGGGAGGTGCACCTGCCCGGCCGCGACCCGCGCAACCCCACGGGCACCGACACCCGGCGCCGCGTGACGCTCTGATCAGCCGGTCCGCGTCGTGGTGACGGCCATCGTGACGTAGGGCAGCGTGAAGCCGCCGCCCAGCGCGTCGATGGCGGCGCCGACGCCGTCGAGCACCTCTGTCGCCTTCTCGGGCGGGAGGGTGGTCAGGCTGCCATGTGTGGGCATCTGGTCGAGCCACTCGTCCCGGGTGTAGTGGTGCTCCCAGTCGAAGCGCCACTGCTCGGGATCGGTGAACGCGCCCGCCTGCCGCATGCCGTCGGCGGCCTTGTCGAACATCGCCTGGTAGACGTCCAGGGCGGGCCGCCCCGCCTGGCCGGAGAGCGGGGAGCCGGGCGCCACGCGCTCGTAGACCTCGACGAGCGCGTCCGCGACCTCGGCGGGAAGCTGGAAGACGTGCCAGAACGCGGCGAGGCGGCCGGCGGGGCGGAGCACCCGCGCCGCCTTGGCCGCGCCCGCGACCGGGTCGATCCAGTGCCAGGCCGTCCCGGCGACGACGGCGTCGAAGTCGCGGCCCGCGGCGCCCCAGGCCTCGAAGGTCGCCACCTCGACGTCGAGGCCGCGGCGCCGCGCGAGATCGGCCATGCGGGCGTCGGGCTCGACGCCCAGCACGGTGCAGCCGGCCGCCTGGAACTGCCGGGCGGCGGTGCCGGTACCGCAGCCGACGTCGAGGACGTCCGGGCCCGGACTCGCGGCGGCGATGCGCTCCACCATGGCGGTGGGATACGCGGGACGGGTCCGGTCGTAGCGTTCGGCGTCCGTGCCGAAGGACTCGGCGACGTGCCTGGCACGATGGGGTTCGGTGTGAGATTCAGACGGCAGAGTGGGCATGCGCCCACTATGGATGGGCAAGCGCCCACTCGTCAACGGGAGAGGTGGAACCACGGTGCCGACCGGGGTCGCCCTGCGCGACGTGCGCGAGCAACTGTTCGACGCCGCCGAGCGCGTCCTGCTGCGGGACGGGCCGAGCGCCCTCACCAGCAGGGCGGTCACCGCGGAGGCGGGCTGCGCCAAAGGCGTCCTTCACCGGCACTTCGCCGACTTCGACGCCTTCCTCGCCGAGTTCGTGGTGGACCGCGCCCGCCGGATGGAGGCCCAGGCCGCCGTCCTGCGCGAGTCCGCCGGCACGGGCACCGTGGTCGGCAACCTCGCGGCCGCGATGACGGCCGTGTTCGAGTCGGTCGCAATGGCGATCCTCCCGCTCATCACGTTCCGGGACGAGCTGCGCGCCCGGCTGCGGACGGCCTGGCCCACCGGGCTCCCCGTCATCGCCGAGGCCGTGGAGATGGTCGCCGCCTACCTCGCCGCCGAGCGGGACCTCGGCCGCATCGCGCCGGACGCCGAGGTCGAGGTGCTCGCCCCCACCCTGCTCGGGGCGGGGCACCTGCAGTACGCCGACCGGGCGGCCCCAGCGCCGGACCCCGAGGCGGTCCGCAAGACCGTGACCACGGTCATCGGCGGCGTCCTGCGCTGATCCGCGTCGCGCGCCTTGCGCGGGCGCCGCAGGGGTGGTTTTATAAATGCACGTTCATTCATTAATGGAGGTGCGATGGCGGGGCGACCACGGGGCGTGGACGACGCGGTGATCCTGCGGGCGGCGGTCGAGGTGATCGGCAGGGTCGGCCCGGCGAAGCTGACGCTCGCGGCGGTGGCGGACGAGGTCGGCCTCGTACCGGGCACGCTCGTCCAGCGCTTCGGGTCGAAGCGAGGCCTGCTGCTGGCCCTGGCGGAGCGGTCGGTCCAGGACACCGGCACGCTGCACAAGCGGGTGCGGGACGGGCACGAGTCCCCGCTCGCGGCGCTGCGGGCGTTCGCCGCCGCGTCGATGTCCGAGCTGGCCACGCCGGAGAAGTACGCCAACCACCTGGCGTTCCTGTGCATGGACCTGACCGACCCGGAGTTCCACGAGCGCGCGCTGGCCGTCCACGAGGCGCACGGCCGCGTGATCGAGATGCTGCTGGACGAGGCGGTGTCCGGCGACGAACTCCGGCCCGGGACCGACACCGGGGCCGTGGCCGGATCCATCCAGGTCGCCGTCGCGGGGGCCGGGCTGACCTGGGCGCTCGACCGCCGGGGAACACTGGCGGACCGGATCGCGCACGAGGTCGGCACCGTCCTGGCGCCGCACGTGAAGGAGGGACCATGACGCTCGAAGGCAAGGTCGCGCTGGTGGCCGGGGGCACCCGGGGCGGCGGGCGCGGCATCGCCGTCCGGCTCGGGGCGGCCGGAGCGACCGTGTACGTGACGGGACGCAGCAGCGGGTCCGAGCGGTCGGACCTCGGCCGCCCGGAGACCATCGAGGAGACCGCCGAGCTGGTCACGGCGGCCGGCGGGACCGGCATCCCCGTCCGCGTCGACCACAGCGTCCCGGACGAGGTCCGCGCGCTGGCCGGGCGGATCGCGGCCGAGCAGGACGGGCGGCTCGACGTCCTCGTCAACTCGGTGTGGGGAGGCGACCCGCTGACCGACTGGGAGCACCCGCTGTGGGAGCAGGACCTCGACCGGGGCCTGCGGCTCCTGCGGCGCGCCGTCGAGACCCACGTGATCACCAGCCGGTTCGTGCTGCCACTGATGGTCGCCCGGAAACGCGGCCTCGTGGTGGAGGTGACCGACGGCAACACCGCCCGCTACCGCGGATCGTTCTTCTACGACCTCGCGAAGTCGAGCGTGATCCGGCTCGCGTTCGCGCAGGCCGCGGAGCTGAGGCCGCACGGGGTCGCCGCCGTCGCGATCACGCCCGGCTTCCTGCGCTCGGAGCACGTGCTGGAGCACTTCGGGGTCACCGAGGAGAACTGGCGGGACGCGGTGGCCAAGGACCCGCATTTCGCGTACTCCGAGACCCCGGCGTACCTGGGGCGCGCCGTCGCCGCCCTCGCCGCCGACCCCGAGATCATGAGCAAGACGGGACGGGCCCTGGCCACCTGGGGCCTGTACGAGGAGTACGGCTTCACCGACGTCGACGGGACCCAGCCCGACTTCGCCGCGCACTGGGCGGACGCGCTGGTCGAGGAGTACGGGCCGCTCGGCGACCCGCTATGACCACCCCCGCTATGACCACCCCCGCTATGACCACGGGGGCGGCGCGTCGACGACCAGCCGGCCGTCCCGGACGGTCACCGGCGTGCCGAACCCGGCACAGGCCCGGGTGAACCGGTCGGCGATCCAGGCGCGGTCCGCCCCGTCGGCCAGGCGGGTGCGGCAGAAGTCGAGCCGCAGCGGCACCGCCTCGATCCGGGACGGCCCGGCGGCCTCCAGCCTGACCAGGAACACCAGCCCCAGGTCGTTGCGGAGCCCGGCGTCGACGGCGTAGTCGTCGACGAAGTCGCCCATGTCGAAGACGACCGGCCAGGCGATCCCGTGGAAGACGTGCGCCGAACTCCCGGCGACGAGCGTCGCGCCCGCGTCCACCAGGGCGCGCGCCGCCCGCCGGACGTACGGCAGCGGCTCGGAGGTCATGTTCGGGCCCCAGTGCGGGAGGACGAGCACGGCGTCGTGCTCGTCCCGGAGCCGCCGCACCCCGTCCAGCAGGAACCCGGGGACGCCCCGCTCCAGATCGGCGAGGGCGACCCCCGGACGGTCCTCCCCCGCGGCGAAGTCGGACGGGTGATCGGTGACGCCGACGACCGCGACCCGCGCTCCCCCGGCGTCCAGGACGGCCGGCTCCCGCGCCCGCTCCAGGTCGGCCCCGGCGCCCACCGTGCGGATGCCCGCACGGCCGAGGAGGGCGAGCGTGTCCGCCAGCGCGTCGGGTCCGAAGTCCAGCGCGTGGTTGTTGGCGACCGTCACGCAGCCGACACCGAGATCGGCGAGGGCGTCGACCGCGGCCGGCGGCGCCCGGAAGTGGAAGGGCTTGCCGGGCGCGTCCCACCGCCGTCCGCGCGCGGACACGCAGCACTCCAGGTTCAGCACGGCGAGATCGGCCTCCGCGAAGACCTCGCGCACGCCGCCGGAGAACAGCCCGTGCGGGCCGGACGCGGCGATCTCGTCCGCCACGCCCCGGCCCAGCATGGTGTCCCCGGCGAGTGCGAGCGTGATCGTCATGCCGTGGTCGCCATCCTTCCGGGCCTCACATCCTCAACCGGTAGATCCGCCAGAAACCGGTGTCGCTCACGTCGAGCGTCTCCACCCCGTCATACCCGGCGTCCGACGCGTACGACGCGAGCGTCCCCGGGCGCATGACCGCGCCGGTGCCGGCCGACCCCTCGTGGCTGAGCGAGTCGGGCAGGCAGATCAGCAGGCTGAAGCCGTACAGCAGGCGCTGGATCTCGTCCCCCGGCGTGGTGAGGACCTGGTCGGCGGCCTCGTCGACGACCAGCACGACCGCGTCCGGCGCCGCCGCGTCCCGCATCCCCGCCAGCACCTCGGTGGGACGCGGCATGTCGTGCAGGCACTCCACCAGCATCAGCACGTCGTACGGGTCGCCGGGGAGCCCCGCCGCGGCGTCGGCGTGATGGAACCGCACGCGGTCGGCGACACCGGCCTCCGTGGCGTGCTTGCGCGCGGCGTCCAGCGCGACGTCGTCAAGGTCGAACCCGTCGACCTCGATCCGCGGATGGGCCTTGGCCAGCCCGATCGCCGACCAGCCCTGCCCGCAGCCGACGTCGGCGACCCGGGCGCCCGCGGCGAGCCGCTCGCGCAGCCCGGGGATCTGCGGCGCCCAGTCGCGGGGCAGGGCGTGCAGCAGCATCGGCCGGTTGAGGTCGCCCTGGGCGTTGGACATGTCCTCCCCGTAGGCGTCCCAGGGCACGCCCCGCCCGGCCCGGTACGCCTCCGCGATCGCGGGCAGTTGCAGCACCGCCGCCATGACCTGGCGGACCAGCGGCTCGGTCCAGGCCGGGCTGTCGGCGTCCAGCAGCGCCTCGGCGTGCCCGGCCGGGAGCTCGTACCGGCCGTCCGGCAGCCGGACCAGGACGCCCGCGACGGCCTGCTGCTCCAGCCACTCCGTGGCGTACCTGGGCTGCGCCCCGGTCCGCCCGGCGAGCTCCTCGGGGGTCGCCGGACCGTCCTCATGGAGCGACGCGTACCAGCCGAGCCGCCCCCCGAGCCAGACGGCCGCGGCCTCCATCGTGGCCACTGCCTGCCCGAACAGCCGTTCCGACAGGGCACCCGGGCTATATTCGGTCATGAGGTCTCCTTTCCTCCTCTACCGAAGGGATAGGCCTCGGCACATGCAGCCGCCTTGCACGGCGCTTGCACGCGGCGGCGACCGCACGGGGGTGCACGGCCATGGAGTTCCGGGTGCTCGGCTCGCTGGCGCTGGTGGACGGCGAGCGGGAGATCATCCTCACCAGCGCGCACCAGCGGCGCCTGCTGGCGGCGCTGCTGCTGGAACCCGGGTGCCCGGTGTCGGTCGGCCCGCTGGTGGACGCCCTGTGGGGTGAGGACCCTCCCGCGTCCGCCGCCACGACCGTCCAGTCCTACGTGTCGCGGCTGCGCCGCGTCCTCGGCCCCGGGCTGCTGCAGCGGAGCCCCGGCGGGTACCTGCTGGCCGTCGGCCCCGACTCGACCGACGCGGGACGGTTCGAGCGGCTGGCCGCACGCGGGCGGTCCGCCGCCGCCTCCGCCGACCGGATCCGCCTCCTGGACGAGGCGCTCGCGCTGTGGCGCGGCGACGCCTTCACCGACCTCGCGCACCACCCGCCCGGCCAGGCGGAGGCCACGCGGCTGGCCGAACTGCGCGCCTCCTGCCGCGAGGACAGGGCGGCCGCGCTGCTCACCCTCGGCCGGTTCGCCGAATCCGTCGCCGACCTGCGGGCCCTGACCGTCGCGGAGCCGTTACGGGAACGGCCGTGGCGGCTGCTCATGCTCGCGCTGCACCGCTCCGGCCGCCAGGCCGAGGCCCTCGCCGCGTTCCGCGCCTACGACGGGATCCTCGCCGAGGAAGGGCTGGAGCCGTCCTCGGCGATCAGAGCCGTGCAGGCGACGATCCTCGCCGAACCGGACCCCGCCCCTCCCGCCGAACCCCTCCGGACCGCCCGCCGCCCGCCCCGCCCCCTCACCCCGCTGATCGGACGGGAGGACGAACGCGCGTTCGTGCTGGACCTGCTGAAGAAGCACGCGCTCGTCACCGTCACCGGGCCCGCGGGGGTCGGGAAATCGCGCCTGGTGGCGGAGGTCGCCGCCGCCGAGGCCTCCGTCCGCCTCGACGGCGCCCGCGTCGTGCACCTCGCCGCGGTCGCCGACCCCGGCAAGGTCTGGTACGCGGTCGCCCAGGAACTGGGCGTCAGCGGACAGGGACCCGAACGGCTCGCCGACGCGCTCGCCGCCCGCGACATGATCCTCGTCCTCGACGGCGCCGAGCACGTCCTGGACGCCGTCGCGTCGCTGGTGGCGACCGTCCTCGCCCGCTGCCCCGGCGTGACGGCGCTCGTGACCGCGCAGGAACGCACGGGCGTCGCCGGAGAGTGCGTCGCGCCGCTGTCCCCGCTGTCCGCGGACGGGCCGGACTCCCCCGCCGTCCGGCTGTTCACCGAGCGCGCGACCGCCGTCAACCCCGCCTTCCGGGCGGACGGCCCCGGCGCCGCCGGCACCGTCGCCGCGCTGTGCCGCCATCTCGACGGGCTGCCGCTGGCGCTGGAGATGGCCGCCGCCCGCATGGGCTCCTACACGCCCCGCGACCTGCTCGACCGGCTCGACCGCCGGTTCGCGCTGCTGCACGGCGTCCGGGCGACCGAGCCCGGCCGGCACCGCACCCTGCGGGCCGCGGTCGACTGGTCCTACCGGCTCCTCGCCCCCGCGGAACGCGACGTCTTCACCGACCTGTCGGTCTTCCCCGCCTCCTTCGACGCGCCGGCCGCCGCGGCGGTCTGCGACGGCGACCCCGAGCACGTCCGCGACGTGCTGGCCCGGCTGGTCGAGCGCTCCATGGTCACCGCGGAACTGCGCGGCGGCCGGGCCCGGTTCGCGCTGCTGGAGACCCTCCGCGGCTACGGGCGGGACGTGCTCGCGGGCCGCGGCGACCTCGACGCCGCCCAGGGCCGGCACGCCGCCTGGGCCGCCGGCCTCGCGGAACGGGCCGACGCCGGGATGCGCGGCCCCGGCGAGGCCGCATGGACCGCCCGGATCGACGACGCCCTGCCCGACCTGCGCGCGGCCTTCGCCTGGGCCTCCGCCGGACGGCACGCCGGCCTCGTCCGGCGGCTGACCGCGGCGCTGCTCGCCTACGCCTACCACCAGCTGGTCCTGGAACCCGCGGACTGGGCGGCGCGGGCGCTGGAGACGTTCGGAGACGACGCCCCGGCCGCCCTGCACGTCCTCGCCGCGATCGGGCCGCTGAACAGGGGTGACCTGCCGGCCGCGGAGGCCCTCGCCCGCACCGGCCACGACCTGGCCCGTCCCGGCGCCCCCGAACGGAACATGGCCGCGCTCCTCCTGGCGGACGCCGCGGGCTACGGAGGAAGCGCCGAGGCCGTGGCCGGACTGGTCACCGAACTCCTCACGGCCGACGACCCCTACTTCCAGACGCTCGGCCATGTGACGGCCGGCATCGCCGAGGTGTATCTCGGCCGCCCGGACGGCGCCCGCGAGCACGCCGCCCGGCTGCGGGCCCTCGCCGGCCGCGCCGCCGCCCCCACCCTCGCCGCCTGGCGGCACTACCTCGCCGGAGAGATCTCGGCCGCCGGGGACGGCATCGCCGCCGTCCACGACCTCGACACCGCGGTCCGGACCGCCCGGCAGGTCGGCAACCGGCTGATCGAGGGCGTCGCGCTGGTCGCCGCCACCGCCTGCCGGACCCGGCACGGCCTGCCCGAGGCCGCGCTGCCGGCGGTCGCCACCGCGATCGGACACTGGCGCCGCCAGGGCGACTGGACGCACCAGTGGCCGACGCTGCGGACGGCCGCCATCCTGCTCTCCCGGCTCGGCGGCCACCGCGACGCGATCGTCCTCACCGCCGCCGTCGCCGCCCTCGGCCCGGCGCCCTACGGGCAGGAGGCCGACGACCTCGCCGCGGTCGAGGCGCGGGCCCTCTCGGCTCTCGGACCGGACGGGTCGGCCGAGGCGCGCGCGGCGGGCGCCGCGCTCGGCCCGGCCGACGCCGCCCTGTACGCGCTGAACGCCATCGACGCCCGATCTCGGGACGCGCGCCCGCGTGCGGGCGTCACGGACTCCGGCTGAACCAGGTGACCTGCGCCCCGTTGCCGAACGACTCGCGCCGCTCCGGCGTGAACAGGGCGGGACGGAACTCGCCCGCGAAGGCCGGGACCCCCGCTCCGGCCACCACCGGGTAGGACTTGACGATCAGCTCGTCGATCTCGGGCAGGAGGACGGCCGCCAGCCGGCCACCGCCGGCGAGCCAGATGTCCTTGTCGCCTTTCTCGGCCTTGAGCTCCCGGACGGTGCCGAGCGGTTCCCGCACCAGCTCGACGCCCGGATCGTCGATCGCCTCCAGTGAGGTGGACGCGACGTACTGGCGGACGTGCGCGTACGGGCTGGTCACGCCGATGTCGAGCGCGGGCCGGTAGGTTCCGAGGCCCATGATCAGCGTGTCGAACCGCTTGTTGGGAGCGTCCTCCAGCCCGGCCTGCGGGCGGACGTGGGTCGGGACGGTCTCCGGATACCGCTCGTTGATCCAGGCCGCCATGTCGTCCCCGAGCGGGTAGAAGTCGACCTCGCCGCGGGGGCCGGCGATGTAGCCGTCGATGCTGACGCCGACGTAGTAGACGAGTTTTCGCATACCAACACTCCACTCGTAGTACTCTCTCTGTAGTGGTTTGAACGTAGTACTACAGATGGAGTGGTGTCAACATGCGGCGGAACACCGAACGGAGGGCGGCCCTCGTCGACGCCGCCATCGAGGTGCTGGCCAGGGAGGGCGCGCGCGGGCTGACGTTCCGCGCCGTGGACTCCGAGGCGGGCGTGCCGACCGGCACCGCCTCCAACTACTTCGCCAACCGGGACGACCTGTTCACCCAGGCGGGCGGCCGCATCTACGAGCGCCTCACACCGGACGCCGCCACCATGGCCGGGATGCACGAGGGCCCGCGCGACCTGGCCAAGGTCACCGGGCTCCTGCGGGAGACCGTCGGCCGGATCTCCGAGTTCCGCACCGGCTACCTCGCGCTGCTGGAACTGCGCCTGGAGGCGACGCGCCGGCCCGCCCTGCGCACCGTCCTGACCGAGCGGGTGCGCAAGGACGTCGAGACCAACATCGCCCAGCACCTCGACTCCGGCCTGCCCGGCGACGCCACCTCGGTCCGCCTGCTCTACCTCGCCCTCAACTGGCTGATCGTCGAGCACCTGACCCTGCCGGACGTGTTCTCCGACGAGGAGGTCCAGGAACTGGTGGGGCTCGCGGTGGAGCGCGCCGCCCCGCGCGGGGACCGCTAGGACAGCGGCCGGCCGGGGCCCTTCCTGATCTGGTCGACGAAGAGCCGGGAGAGCGCCCGCTGGCCCGCGACCGTCGGGTGGTAGCTGCGCGGCTCCGCCTCCAGCGCCGACAGGTTCAGCGTCAGGCCGTTCATGTAGGCGTCCTTGCTGCCCACCTCGTGGCCGGCGAACGCGCTGTAGGCGTCCACGAACTCCACGCTGCCGGGACGGCGCCCGGAGACCTTCCGCGCGTCGGCCTCCACCACCGACTGCCGGATCAGCCGGTCCAGGTCGTAGGTGCGCGCGTTCAGCCAGCGCTGGTCCGACACCGTGATGTTGTCCCCGTCCGCCCCGCTGACCTCGGAGAACGCCTTCGGGTACCCCATCACGATCACCCGTGCCCGGGGCGCCCGCTCGGTGATCTTCGCGAGGAGGTCCGGCAGGCTGCGGCGGAGCTCGGCCATCCGCCCGGCGATCTCCTCGCCCTGCGCGGTGCACCCCTTGCTCCACGGCAGCCGCACCACGCAGCCCGCCAGCACCTTGGAGAACCCGACGTCGTTGCCGCCGATGCTGATCGTCACCAGGCTCGTGTCGGCGCCGAGGCGCCCGATCTGCGGGGGCTCACCGCCCCGCCCCTTCAGCACGTCGCCGGTCTTGGCGCCGGAGCACGCCCAGAACGCGCCGCCCTTCGCGAAGCGGAACGCCTTCACGACCTCGTGGTAGTACGCCGCGGACGTCCGGTGGCAGCGATCGAGCGGGTTCTGGTCGGCCACCGTCGCCTCCGCGCCGACGCCCGCCGAGTAGGAGTCGCCGAGCGCGACATAGGAACCGCGCGTCGCCACCTCCAGCGGCGTCGGCGCCTTCGCGGCCGCCACCGGGTCGGCCCGCGCCTCCGGCTCCGGCGTCCGGCACCCGCTCCCGAAGACCTCGCACCGCGCCGCCGGCAGCACCACCAGCGGGACGACGGCCAGGGCCAGCAGCACCACCAGCAGGGCGAGCGCGGTTCCCCGCTGGCCGAGCCGGTCCCGCACCCATGCGACCGGGCTGATCATCGTTCTCCTTCGCGTCCCATGGGCCAGACGTCCATGAGCCGCCCCGGGTTCCCGCCTTTACATTGTAGATCTATTTCAGCGGCGCCCACATGATGAGGCGCGGGCCGAGTTCGTGCAGGCCGGCCTCGATCTCGGCGTCCCAGTGGGCCCTGAGCCCCGGCCCCCAGTGGTCCTGGGGAAGTTCGGCGAACCCGTGCCGGGCGTACCAGGGGCCGTTCCACGCGACGTCCCGGAACGTCAGCAGGCTGACCCCGGGCGACCCCGCGGCGGCGGCCCGCGCCTTCACCTCGTCCAGCAGCCGGGCGCCGATCCCCCGCCCCACCAGGTCGGCGCGCACCGAGATCTGCTCCAGGTGGACGGCCCCGTCGACCTCCTCGACGGCCGCGAACCCGACCGGCGGGTCGCCCGCCACCACGATCTCCGCGCCCTTGGCGATCATGTGCTCGACCACGGGCGGGCCGGGCGGGAACACGATCCCGATCTCGTGGAACATGGGGTCGCCCGAGTTCTCGATCGCCCCCAGTCCTGGCAGGTCTTCAGGGCCGGCGAGGCGAACCGTGTAGTCCATGCCGCGATCGTAGGCCGCGCCGCGCGAGCCGTCGCCCCATTAAGGGGCGGGTCAGGAGTAGAAGCGCATGTGCCAGTCCAGCGGGGGCTCGCCGTAGGAGTCGGCCGGCGGGTTGGGGCCGAACTCGATCTCGCTGCCGTGGGCGAGCTCGACGATGGCGGCGCCGCCCTCGACCGTGTCGCGCCAGTGCTCGGGGACGGCCCGCGCGCCGTACCGCGCGCCGAGCAGGTGGCCGGCGAGGGCGCCGGTCGAGTCGCTGTCGCCGGAGTGGTTGACGGCGAGGAGCAGCCCGCGCGGGACGATCTCCAGCGGGTACCCTCCCCCGGCCTCCGCGGCGAGCGCGGCGTAGACGGCGATGGCGAGCGCCTCGGGGCCGGTGAAGCCGCGTCCCAGGCCTTCCAGCCGCCGGGGGGAGGGCCGGCCGCTCCCCGCCAGCTCGACGGCCCGGTCGAGCGCGGCGGCCGTCTCCTCGTGACCGGGGTGCTTGCGGAGCTCCGCCACGGCCTGCCGCACGGCGACGGCGAGGTCCGCGCCGTGGACGAGCGCCGACACCGCCACGGCGAGCGTCCCGGCGGGCAGGCGACCCGACGGGTGGCCGTGGGTGAGGGCCGCCGTGCCCTGGCCACGCGTGAACACGGCCTCGGGATCCGGGTATCCGAATCCGGCCGGTGCCGCGCGGACCGTCCCGGCGCAGCCCTTCGAGTCATTGACGGGCTCGTCGACCGTGCCGAGCGGCCATCCCGGCTTGCCGCGCTCCCCCGCCGCGACGAGCGCGGCCCGGGTGGTGCGGCTGACGCCCCGGCGGGCCATCACGGCCGGGTCGCGCGACGCCGGCCCGGCCGCGACCAGGTCACCCGCCGGGAACCGCTCGCCCTGGACCCTCATCCACGAGAGGTAGTTCGACTGCACCAGCCCGAAGTACGCGCCGCCGATCCCCCTGGAGCGGGCCCGGATGGACGCCTGGAGGCCCGCCTGCGCGGTGAGCAGGCAGAGCTGCGTGGCCTCCCCGATCTCGGGCCGCCCCGTGTACCCGGTCACGCCGCCGGGCCCGTACGCCTCCCGGATCTCCTCCAGCGACATGCCCTCCACGGGCCGCCCCAGCGCCTCCCCGACCGCCCCGCCGAACAGGCACCCGCGCATCCGATCACCCGTCGTCTCCGCCATAACCGGACACGGTAACGACACCGTCCCCTGCCCTCACCCGGCACCGAGAACGTCGCGGGCCTTCGCGCGGAACTCCTTGACCGTCTCGTAGAGGCGACGTTCACGCTCCACCGCGGCCGCCTCGTCCTCGGCCTTGCGGGTGGTGTCCCCCGCGTGCGCGTCCTCCACCATCCGCCGCATGACCTCGGACAGCCGTTCCGACGCGTCCTGGACGCGCTGCGCCGCCACCGCCATCGAGGGTCGTGAATGAACCGAGTGCGGCGCCGAGGAGGGCGGCGATGCCTGCGTCCATCGGCACAGTGTTCCGCACGTACCGCCCAACCAGGCCCTGCGGCGAGGGGGTTTCCGTCTGGGTGGGGAGGTGGATCACCCGCGGGAGGGAGGTCCCGGTGTTCCTGGCGGCCGTTCACTTGCTCTGAACGTTTCCCTATGAGCGAGAAGGGCCTGGTCTATGGCTGGGAACGCTGTGTCCATCGTGCGGCGCGTGCATGGAAGGACCGTCGACGGTGCGCCGCGGTGGGGGGTGTGGGCCGCCTACGGCGCCAGCCTGCTCGTGCTGCCGTCCTGCATCTGGCGGATCGCGCTGGGCTTCGGCGCGCCGATCGGCCCGATCATGGCGGACGGCGCCGACACGCACGGCGACGTGCCCGGCTGGGTGCCGATGTGGGCGTACACGATCCTGCTGAGCATCGTCAGCGAGTTCCTCGCCTTCCTCGGGGTGGGGCTGGTGAGCCAGTGGGGCGAGGTGTTCCCGTCCTGGATGCCCGTCGTCGGCGGCCGCCGGGTGCCGACCCTGGCGGCCGTCCTGCCCGCGAGCATCGGCGCTCTGCTCCTGATCCTCATCACCTCCTCGCGCGTGTCCGGTTTCGACACGTTCACCGCGCCGGACGGGAGCACGGTCCACATCGAAGGGTGGCGGCTCGTCCTGTTCGTCGCGACCTACGGGCCGCTCCTGGCGTGGGGCCCGCTGCTCGCCGTCGCCACCGCCGCCTACTGCGTCCGGCGGAGGAGGGCGCGGTCATGGCCGGGTCAGGCCCCCAGGCACGCCGCGAAAGCGGGTGCGGTGGCGGGCGGACCGCGGTGATGCTGGAGGCATGGCCTGGACGCTGACCAGTGATCTCGAAGAGTTCCGTGCGCGGGCGGGCGCCTTCCTGCGGGCCGACCCCGTCCGCAACACCGTCGCGCTCACCGTGACCGAGGCGATGCGGAAGCAGGGGCCCGGCCCCTCCGAGGGCGCGCTGTTCGGATGGTGGCCGCGGGACGGAGGGGTCGCGGCCACCGTCCTGTGGGCCGGCGCGCACCCGCCGTTGCTGAGCGCGATGCCGGACGAGACCGCGCGGGACCTCGCGGACGCGCTCGCCGCGCGGGGCGCGACCGCGCGGGGGGTCGACGGGACGCCCGGCGCCGCCGAGGCGTTCGCGCGGGCGTGGACCGGCCGGACCGGGACGGCGTCACGGGTGGTGATGCGGCAGCGGCTCTACCGGCTGGACCGGCTGGAGGCCCCCGGCCCGCCGCCGGACGGTGCGGCGCGCGTCGCCGGGGACGCCGACCGCGACCTGGTGCTGGACTGGTTCGCGCAGTTCCACCGGGACGCCGGCGACCACGGCGAGGTGGACACGGCGCTGATCGACGGGCGGCTCCGCGCGGGCGGCGTCCTGCTGTGGGAGGCCGGCGGGCGGCCGGTGGCGATGGCCGGGCGGACCCAGGCCGTCGGCGGGATGGCGCGGGTGGCGCCCGTGTACACGCCGGCCGGGCACCGCCGGCGCGGCTACGGCGCCGCGGTCACCGCGGCGGCGACCAGGAACGCGCAGAACGCCGGGGCCTCCGAGGTCGTGCTGTTCACCGACCTCGGGAACCCGACGAGCAACGGCGTCTACCGGCGGATCGGCTACCGGCCGGTGGAGGACCGGGTGGTGCTGGCGTTCACCTGACGCCGGCCTCCTTCATGTCGCGCAGCTCGCGCTTGAGCTCCTTGATCTCGTCGCGGAGGCGGGCCGCCAGCTCGAACTGCAGATCGGTGGCGGCCTGGTGCATCTGCTCGGTCATCTGCTCGATGAGGGCCTCCAGCTCCTCGCGGGGCCGCTCGCCGACCAGGTCGGCGGCGTGCCGGCCGACGTCCCTGGTGCGGGACGCGAGGCCCGGGACGGGGGCCTTGCCGCGGGACTGCTGGCGCCCGGCGCCGCCGATGAGGGTCTCGGTGTCGGCGTCCTCGCGGGCCAGGGAGTCGAGGATGTCGGCGATGCGCTTGCGGAGCGCCTGCGGCTCGATGCCGTGCTCCTCGTTGTACGCCTGCTGCTTCGCGCGGCGCCGGTTCGTCTCGTCGATCGCCCGCTCCATGGACGGGGTCACCGTGTCGGCGTACATGTGCACCTGGCCGGACACGTTGCGGGCCGCGCGGCCGATCGTCTGGATGAGGGACGTCTCGGAGCGCAGGAACCCCTCCTTGTCGGCGTCCAGGATCGCGACGAGGGAGACCTCGGGCAGGTCGAGGCCCTCGCGCAGCAGGTTGATGCCGACGAGGACGTCGAACTCGCCGGCGCGCAGCTCGCGGAGCAGCTCGATGCGGCGCAGCGTGTCGACCTCGCTGTGCAGGTAGCGGACCTGGATGCCGAGTTCGAGGAGGTAGTCGGTGAGGTCCTCGGCCATCTTCTTGGTGAGCGTGGTGACGAGGACGCGCTCGTCGCGGTCGGTGCGCTCGCGAATCTCGTGGACGAGGTCGTCGATCTGGCCCTTGGTGGGCTTGACGACGATCTCGGGGTCGATGAGGCCGGTGGGTCGGATGACCTGCTCGACGACGTCGCCCTGGACGCGGTTCATCTCGTAGGGGCCGGGCGTCGCCGACAGGTAGACGGTCTGGCCGATCCGGTCGAGGAACTCCTCCCACTTCAGCGGCCGGTTGTCCATGGCGGACGGCAGCCGGAACCCGTGCTCGACCAGCATCCGCTTGCGGGACGCGTCGCCCTCGTACATGGCGCCGATCTGCGGGACGGTCTGGTGGGACTCGTCGATGACGAGGAGGAAGTCCTCCGGGAAGTAGTCGAGAAGGGTGTTGGGGGCGCTGCCGGGGCCGCGGCCGTCGATGTGCCGGGAGTAGTTCTCGATGCCGGAGCAGGTGCCGACCTGGCGCATCATCTCGATGTCGTAGGCGGTGCGCATCCGCAGCCGCTGCGCCTCCAGCATCTTGCCCTGCCGCTCCATGACGGCGAGGGTCTCCTCCAGCTCGGCCTCGATGTCGCGGATCGCCCTCTCCATCCGCTCGGGCCCGGCGACGTAGTGGGAGGCGGGGAAGACGTACAGCTCGTCGTCCTCGGTGATCAGCTCGCCGGTGAGCGGATGCAGGGTGGCGAGCTTCTCGATCTCGTCGCCGAACATCTCGATCCGGACGGCGAGCTCCTCGTACTGCGGGATGATCTCGATCGTGTCGCCGCGGACCCGGAAGGTGCCGCGGGTGAAGGCGAGGTCGTTGCGGGTGTACTGCATGCCGACGAGCTGGCGGAGCAGGTCGTCGCGGTCGATCTCCTGGCCGACGTGCAGGCGGACCATCCGGTCGACGTACTCCTGCGGCGTTCCGAGGCCGTAGATGCAGGACACCGACGCGACGACGACGGTGTCGCGGCGGGTGAGCAGCGAGTTGGTCGCCGAGTGCCGCAGCCGGTCGACCTCGTCGTTGATCGAGGAGTCCTTCTCGATGTAGGTGTCGGTCTGCGGGATGTACGCCTCGGGCTGGTAGTAGTCGTAGTACGAGACGAAGTACTCGACGGCGTTGTTCGGCAGCATCTCGCGCAGCTCGTTGGCGAACTGGGCGGCGAGGGTCTTGTTCGGCTGCATCACGAGGACGGGCCGCTGCAGCTTCTCCACCAGCCAGGCGATCGTGGCGGTCTTGCCGGTGCCGGTGGCGCCGAGCAGCACGGCGTCCTTCTCGCCGCCCTGGACGCGGGCGGTGAGCTCGGCGATCGCCTGCGGCTGGTCGCCCGACGGCGTCATCTCGGTGACGACCTCGAACGGCGCCACCCGGCGCCGCAGATCCGTGATCGGGCGCATTCGGCATCTCCCTGGTCCGGCGTACTCCCTGCTCTCCAACTGTATGCAGGGGGTGCGACATTCCGGCCCGGGCGGCTCAGGACGCCGGGAGCGGGATCCTGGCGCGGACGGCGTAGCCGCCCTTCCGCGGTCCGGCGTCGAAGCTGCCGCCGAGGGCGGTGACCCGCTCGCGCAGCCCGACCAGTCCGTTCCCGCCGCTCGGCAGCCGGTGCTCGGGCGGGGCCGTGGACGGCTCGTTGGCGATCTCCACCTCGATCGCCTCGGGCAGCAGGCCGAGGTCGACGCGGGTGTCGGCGGCCCCGGCGTGCTTGTGCACGTTGGTGAGGGCCTCCTGGACGAGGCGGTAGACCGTCCGCCCGACGGCGACGGGCATCGGGCGCTCCTCGCCGCGGATCATCAGGTCGACGCGGAGCCCGGCGGCGCCGGACTGGTCGACCAGCTCGCGGACGTGGGCGAGGGTCACCGCCTCCTGCGGGAGGGCGTTCTCGCCCTGCCTGAGCACGCCGATGACGTGGCGGAGCTCCTCCAGCGCCTGGCGGCCCATGTCGCCGATGACGGAGGCGGTCTCCGCGGCGCGGGCGGGGTCGCGGACGGCGATCGCCTTGAGCGCGCCCGCGTGGACGACCATGACGCTGATCCGGTTGGCGACGACGTCGTGCATCTCCCGGGCGATGCGGGTGCGCTCCTCGCCCCGCGCGCGCTCGGCGAGGAGGTGCTGCTCGCGTTCGAGCCGCGCCGTGCGCTCCTGGAGCGACGCGATCAGCTGCTTGCGCGCGCCCATGTAGAGGCCGAGCAGGACGGGGACGGCCACGAACGCGATGCCGAAGATGGACTGCGCGAGGAAGCTCTCGGTGTTCGACGTCGGGGAGGGGAACGCCAGCCCGGCGACGTAGGCGGTGACCGCGAGCACCACCACCGTCCGGCGGGAGGTGGTGTAGGCGGCGAGCGAGTACAGGATGACCAGGGCCGCGAAGACCCCCGCACCGGTGATGGTGCCGAACACCACCATGAACACGGTGAGCCCCACGGGGTGGAGGCGCCGCACGACCAGGGCCAGCCCGAGGACGGCGCTGCAGACCGACACGACCGGCGGCGGGAGCCAGAACATCTGGTCGGCGAACCACAGGAAGATGCTGTCGAAGGTGGCGAGGGTGAGGGCCAGCGCGATGTCGAAGGCACGCGAACGCCGCGTGGGCCATGCCCCCGCCACCCAGCCCCGCACGTGCATGGCGACGAGCCTATAGCGACCGGAGGGGCGGATTGTCGCACACGTGAGCGAACCCCTTACCTGCGAGGCTTTTCCGGCCCATGACCCCTGGTTACGATGAACGACGCGCCAATGAGGGACGGGGTAGCCACCGACCATGACCCGATTCACCGACTGGTTCGGGAAGAACGCCGACGCGGTGATCGCGCTCGTGCTGGCCGTGATCGTCGCGATCCTCGGGCTCGGGGTGAACCTGCCGAACGAGGACGAGATCACCAACAGCGGGATCCTCGCCGTGATCGGCCTGCTGGCGACGTCGGTGCTGCGGGACCGCGGGCGCCGGATCCCGGTCGAGGCGGAGGTCCGCGACACGCTGCGCGCGTCCTCGGCCACGCTCGACGACCTGAGCGGCAAGCTCGCCCACATCGAGACGTTCGAGGGCGTCCTGTCCGACACCAAGCGGGCGCTGGACGAGACGGCGGTCGTCCGGGTCATCAGCGGGGCGCAGGTGGCGCAGGTGCTGGCGGAGGCCCGCCGCGACACCGACCGCTGGTTCTTCAAGGGCGGGACGGGGACCTACATCCGTGCCCGGACGCTGCCCGAGTGCGTGAGCGCCGCCCGGAGGGAGCGGCGGACCCTGCTGTTCCGCCTGGAGATCCTCGACCCGACGAACGTGGAGGTGTGCGAGGCGTACGCGCGGCACCGCCGCTCGGTGGCGGACGGCCCGGACGCGACCGGCGAGCCGTGGACGCTGGAGCGGACGCGCAAGGAGGCGTACGCCACGCTCCTTGCCGCGTGCTGGCACAAGCAGCGGTTCGCGATGCTCGACATCGACATCGGCCTGGCGCAGACCATGACGACGCTCCGCTACGACCTGTCGTCCTCGCGCGTGGTGGTCACCCGCGACGACCCGCGCGGCGAGGCGCTGGTCGTCGACAGCAGCAAGTTCTACTACAGCTGGGTGAGCGCGGAGCTCCAGACCAGCCTGGACCAGGCGCGCCGCGTCCCGGTCGAGCAGGCCCGGCTGGCGCCGCTGGACGACGAGCCCACGGTCGAGGAGGCCCGCAAGCTCTTCGAGGTGATCGGGATCGACCTCGCGCCGTCCTACACCGACCGCGACGTCATCGAGATCATCCGGAAGGGGCTGCGTGCCAAGGACCCGTACGAGTGATGACCGGATGAGGCCGCCGCCGTGAGGTACGAGGAGATCCGGGAGGAGATCCGCGCCGGGACCGCGGCGCGGACGCTGCCCGCGTGGGCGGAGGGCGTCCTCGGCGAGGTCCTGGACGGCGCCGCGGCCGGAGGCCCGCCCGTCCCGGCGGTGCGGCACCCGCTCGGCTTCCTGTGCCTCCCCGTGGAGCGCAGCGGCGACCTCGGCGTGTGCCTGCACATCTGGACGCCGGAGGTGCGGCCCGCCCCGTCCACCACGTCGCCGGTGCACTGCCACAGCTGGGACCTTGTCAGTTTCGTCCTCTACGGGACGGTACGGAACGTGCGCATGGACGTCGACGACGCCTCCGGCGGCGCCGAGCAGCAGATCTTCGAGGTCGTCAGCCAGGACGGCGTCGACGAGCTGACGGCGACCGGGCGCGCCGTCCGCTGCTCGCCCGGCCCGTCCAGCACGCACCGGACGGGCGAGTCCTACACCTTGCCCGCGGGCGTGTTCCACAGCACGCTCATCGAGGACGGCAGGGACGCGGCCACGATCGCGCTGGGCCGCCAGGCCCCGGGCGGCGGCGACCTGTCGCTCGGCCCGCTGGACGTTCCCACGCACCGCGTGCGCCGTTCACATTCCGACCATGGCGACACCGTGCGCGCCCTGCGGCGCTCGGCGCGCAGGATCGCCGCGGCCCACTGCTCGGCGGGCCGGTAGGCCGCCGCGGACCCGACTGGAGAGGCCGATGAGACCCACGACCCCGGCGGAGGCCCTTCCGGTCGATCTCTCGGAGGCCCGCCGCGTGGCGGTGGAGGCGGCCGAGGCGGCGGGCGCCCTGCTCGCCGCGGGCGTGGGCGGGCCGCTGGGGGTGCGGGCGAAGGGCACCGGCGGGGACGTGGTGACGGAGCTGGACACGGCCGCCGAGGACCTGATCGTGGGGCTGCTGCGGGCGGCGTACCCGCGGCACCGCATCATCGCGGAGGAGTCCGGCGTCCTCGACGGCGCGCCCGGCGAGGACATGGTGTGGCTCGTCGATCCGCTGGACGGCACCAACAACGTCGCGATCGGCATGCCCGTCTACGCGGTGGGGCTGGCGTTGTGCTTCCGCGCCGAGCCCGTCCTCGGCGTCGTCCATGACCCGGTGTCGGGGCGGACGTGGTCGGCGGTGCGCGGCTGGGGGGCGCGCGGACCGGCCGGGAAGCCGCTCACGCTGCCCGCCCACCCGCGTCCGGGGCGGGCGAAGAACCCGGTCCTGGCCTGGACGCAGGGCCACGCGGTCGGCCCGGACGACCAGACCGCCTTCGCCCTGCGCTCCTCCCTGGAGCGCCGGTGCGCGCGGATGCTTCAGCTGTGGGCGCCGCTGGTGGGGTGGGCGATGCTGGCGCGCGGCGACATCGACGGGATCGTCGGCTACCTGCCGGAGATCGTGGACCTGCCCGCCGGCGCCCTGCTGGCCGCCGAGGCGGGCGCCGAGCTGCGCCGGCTCGACGGGAGCCCGTACCGGCTGGAGATCGACCGTCCGGCGTCCGAGCTCGGGTTCGTCGCGGCGCGCCCCGACCTGCTCGACCGCCTTCTGGAGACGGCCGCGGAGGCGGGGCGGCCCCACCGGGTGGCCAGAGGCCTCACCGGGTGAGCCAGAGGGCACCGACCGAGGCGGCACAGCCCGTCACCGCCAGGACCGTGCCCGCGAGGACGAACTTCTTGATCGGCACGCGGACGTCCCAGCGCCGGCACCACTCGAACCACAGCAGCGTGGCCAGCGACCCCCACGGGGTGATGACCGGCCCCACGTTCGTCCCGGTGAGCAGGGAGAGCAGCTGGTCCCTGTTCGCCGGCGGCACGGCCGACTCCCCCGCCACGTAGGCGGGGAGGTTGTTGAGGACGTTCGACAGCCCCGCCCCGGCGAACGCGGCCCGGAACGCCCCGGCCAGGCCGCCGTCCTCGCCGACCAGGCCGCGCATCACGTCGTCCAGCCCGAACCGCTCCAGGGCGGGCACGACGAGGAACAGCCCGGTGACGAACACCATCAGCTGCCAGGGGATGAGCGACGGGCGCAGGGCCGACCGGTCGCGCACCGCGAAGGCGGCCACGGCCACGGCGGCGGCGACCGTCGCGGCGACGCCGAGCTGGATCCCGGTGTGGACGCCGCCGAGGATCGCCCCGATGAACAGCAGGCACGCCGCCCCGGTGGCGGAGAACAGGACGCGGTCGCCGACGGGCGCCGGGGCCGGCGTCTCGTAGGTGTCCTCGCCGCGCATGCGCCTGCGCCAGTAGAACCACCACAGCAGCGCCATCGTGACGGCCAGGACCGCCAGCTGCGGCGCCCACATGCGGGCGGCGAAGGCGCGGGTCTGCAGCGCCACCCGGTCGGCGGCGAGCAGGTTGGTCAGGTTGGACACCGGCAGCAGCAGGCTCGCGGTGTTGGCGAGCCACACCGTCGTCATGGCCAGCGGAAGCGTCGCGATCCGCGCGCGCGCCGCCAGCGCCAGCATGACCGGGGTCAGCAGGACGGCGGTCGTGTCGAGGTTGAGGAAGATCGTGGTGAGCGACGCGAACGCCACGCACAGCAGGAAGAGCGCCGCGTAGTTGCCGCGCCCGGCCCGGGCCATCCGCTGCGCGATCGCGTCGAAGACCCCGGCCTCCTTGGTCAGCTCCGCCAGGATGATGACGCTGAACAGGAAGAGCAGCAGCGGCGCGATCCGCTCCACGCTGGAGCGCGCCGTGGCGGGGGGCAGGAGGCCGGTGGCCACGAACACGACGCCGAGGGCGAGCACGCCGACGCGGATCCAGTCGAGGACCCCGAGAGAGGCGGCGGCGCGGCGCAGGGTCTCGGACCGAGGGGACTGCACGCGCGCCATGATCCCATAGGCCCCGCGCCGCGCTGACGCCCGCGCTCCGGCCGCGCGATACTGGCGGCATGACACCCCCCGGCCACCCCCAGGAGCGCCCGACCGACTTCTTCATCAGCTACTCGCCGGCCGACGAACGGTGGGCGTCCTGGATCGCGTGGCAGCTGGAGGCCGCCGGGCACCGGACGATGATGCAGGCGTGGGACTTCGTGCCCGGGACGAACTTCATCGACTTCATGGACCGGGGCCTGTCGGAGGCCAAGGCCGTGGTGGCGGTGCTGTCGCGCAACTACCTGCGGTCCCGGTACGGGCGGCTGGAGTGGACGGCGGCGCTGCGGGCCGACCCGGACGACCCGGCGCGCAAGCTCGTCACCGTCCGCATCGAGGACTGCCCGATCGACGGCCTGCTGTCCACGATCACCTACGTCGACCTCGTGGGCGTCGACGACCCCGACGTGGCGCGGGGGCTGCTGATGCGGCGCATCCGGCAGGCCCTCGCGGGCCACGCCCGGCCCCTGGACGGCCCCGGCTTCCCCGGCGGCGGCTCCTCGGCACCCGGCAGGACGGAGCCGCTCCCGGGCCGCCTGGAGCCGTCTGAGAGCGTCCAGGGCCCCTCCAGGCACGGGCAGGACCCGTCCGGGGAGCGTCCCGCCCGCCGGGCCCCCGTCGCCGCGCCGGCGTTCCCCGCGGCCGGCGCCGGGGACGAGCCGCGCGAGCGGCTGAGCGTCCTGCACGTGTCGGGGCCCCGGTTCGGCCGCACCCTCGCCGAGCCCGGCGAGCCCACCACGGCCGCGGAGCTGCAGGACCGGATCTGGAGCGACGTGACGCGGCTGGCCGACGCCGGGGTGCCGCGTCCCGACCTGCTCGTCGTGACCGGCAACCTCACCCACTCGGGCAGCCGCAAGGAGTTCGCCGAGGCGCTGTCGTTCCTGACGAGCCTGCGCGCCCTGCTGGGCCTGGAGGCGCAGCGCGTCGTCGTCGTGCCGGGCACCCACGACGTCACCCGCGCGGCCTGCCAGGCGTACTTCTCCAGCTGCGAGGCCGACGACATCGAGCCGCAGCCGCCGTACTGGCCGAAGTGGCGGCACTTCGCGAACCTGTTCAAGGAGTTCTACCAGGGCATCGACGCGCTGATCTTCGACAGCGCCCAGCCGTGGACGCTGTTCCCCGTCCCCGACCTGAAGGTGGTCGTGGCCGGGCTCAACTCGACCCTGCCGCAGACGCACCGGGAGGAGGACCGGTACGGGCGCGTCGGCCAGGCGCAGGCCGCCTGGTTCAACGAGCGGCTCCGGCACTTCGAGGACGAGGGCTGGCTGCGCCTCGGAGCGATCGAGCACACCCCCATCCCCGGCGAGCCCGGCGCGCTGCGCGACCCCGAGACGGTGGAGTCGCTCCTCGGCGGCCACGTCGACCTGTTCTTCCAGGGGACGGAGTCGGAGTTCGGCGCGATCCCCCTGCTCGGCGGCGGAGTCCCGTCCGTGCCGGCGCTCGGCCCCGGCCGGCACCAGACCATCGTCGTGCGCAGGGACGGCCTGGAGAGGTGGATCCCCGAGGCCGCCGCGCGGCGCGGCCCGGAACGCCTCGAACGGGCCTGGCCGAAGGTGGACGGAACGTTCCCACCGTCGCGCACGGAGGCGCCGCCCGCCCCTCCCGTCCCGGAGCTCGGCCCGGGGGCCGACGGCGGCGCCGACCCGGTCCCCGATCCCACGGCGCGCCTGCTCGACCGTCTCACCGAGGCGTGCGAGACGCGCTTCGAGCGGGCGACCATCCGGCGCGTCGTCCCGCCCGCCGGCCCGGACGGCCGGCAGGACCCGCCGCACCTGCTCCTCACCCACCTGGAGGACGGGTTCGTCCGCCAGTACCGCGTCGGCGCCCATGTGGGGCAGGTGACGGAGGAGGACGTGGACGCGTTCGTCCGGCACGTCCACGCCGACGGGACCGACCACGGCTCGGAGCTGGTCTACCTGGGGCCGGCCCCCGCGCGGTCGGTGCGCGACGACGCGCTGCGGCGGGGCATCCGCGTGCGCAGCCTCACCGAGTTCCAGGGCCTGGTCGACCTGTCGGAGTACGTGACCGCCCAGACCGGGCGGCTCTCCGCGGAAGGCCTGTACCCGCCGTCCCTGTACGTCCCGCAGCGGTACCGGAACCTCGACCGGCTGCGCCCCGAGACCGGCCCGGCCGAGGAGGGGTCCGCGGCCGGCGTGCACGAGGACGTCGTCGGCGAGATGCTGCGGCTGCTCGCCGCGGACCACGGGCGCTTCCTGCTGCTCCTCGGCGACTTCGGCCGCGGCAAGACGTTCGCGCTGCGCGAGCTGGCCCGCCGCATCCCCGAGGAGCTGCCGCACGTCGTCCCGATCCTCATCGAGCTGCGGGCCCTCGACAAGGCGCACTCGGTGGACGGCCTGGTCGCCGCGCACCTGGCCAACCACGGCGAGGAGCTGATCGACCTCAAGGCGTTCCACTACATGCTCCGCCAGGGGCGCATCGTCCTGCTCTTCGACGGGTTCGACGAGCTGGTGACGCGGATGACCTACGACCAGGCCGCCGACCACCTCGACACCCTGCTCCAGGCCGCACAGGACAAGGCCAAGGTCGTCGTGGCCAGCCGGACGCAGCACTTCAAGTCCCAGGCGCAGGTGCTGACCGCCCTCGGCGAGAAGGTCGGCGTGCTCCCGCACCGGCGGGTCCTCGGCCTGGAGGAGTTCACCCCGCCGCAGGTCCGCTCCTACCTGGTGAACCGGTACGGGAGCGAGGACGCCGCCGAGGCGCGCCTCGGCCTGCTGGCCGGCATCGAGGAGCTGCTGGCGCTGACGTCCAACCCCCGGATGCTGTCGTTCATCGCCGACCTGCCCGACGACCGGCTGCGCGCGGTCGCGCAGGCCCGCCGCGCGGTCAGCCCGGCCGACCTGTACCACGAGATCCTCTCGTCCTGGCTCGCCTACGAGGCCGACCGGGTCGGCGGCGCCGGCGGGCCGTCCGGGCTGAAGAGCGACGACATGTGGAAGGCCGTCGGCACGCTCGCGCTGCGGCTCTGGGAGGGCAACGAGCAGTTCCTGCGGCTCGCCGAGCTGGCCGACGTCGCCGACACGCTCACCGGGCTCGCCGGCGGGCGGATGTCGCCCCACCAGGTCACGCACGCCGTCGGCGCGGGGAGCCTGCTCGTCCGCACCCCCGAGGGGCTGTTCGGCTTCATCCACACGTCGGTGATGGAGTGGCTCGTCGCGCGGCACATCGCCGACGAGTTCGCCGGGGGCGCCGAGCCGGCCGTGCTGGGCCGCCGCGCCCTGACCCAGCTGATCGTCGACTTCCTGTGCGACCTCGCCGACACCCGCGCCTGCCAGGCCTGGGCGGCCGGCGTGCTCGCCGACCCCGGCGCCGAGGACGCCGCCCGCGCCAACGCGATCCGCATCACCACGCGGCTGCGCACGCCCGCGCACACCGACCTGCGCGGCGCCCACCTGCAGGGCGAGGACCTGTCCTACCGCGACCTGCAGGAGGTCGACCTGACCGGCGCCGACCTCACCGACGCCCAGCTCGTCGGCGCGAACCTGTCGCGCGCCGTCCTGCGGGACGCGTCGCTCGCGGGGGCGCGCCTGGACGAGGCGAAGCTGGCCGGCGCCGACCTGCGCGGCGCCGACCTGTCCCGGGCCCGCCTCGCCCGCGCCGACCTGCGGGACGTCGCCGTGGACGGCAGCCGCTGGACCCGCGCCGCGCTCGTCGCCGCCGACCTGCCCGACCGGATCGCCGCCGCGCCCGAGCTGCGCGAGGCCGCCGTCGCGCCCGGCCGCCCCATCGACCTCCAGGTCGCCCCGGCCGCGGTGGGCGTCCCCTACGGGTTCCACTTCCAGACCAGCCGGCTCCCGCAGCCCCTCGCCTACAGCCCGGGAGGGTCCGTCGTCGCCATCGGCAGCGAGGACGGCGGCGTCCTCGTCTGCGACGCCGTCACGGGCACCCCCCTGCGCGCGCTCCAGGGCCACACCGACCGCGCCTACGCCGTCGCCTTCGACACGGCGGGCAACGTCCTGGCGAGCGGGTCCGCCGACGGCACCGTCCGGCTGTGGGACCTCGCCACCGGCCACGGCACGCACACCCTCCCCGTCCACCCCGACGGCGTGTGGCCCGTGGTCGTCGGCGGGCGCTCCGAGGCGGGCAACGACCTCGTCGCGGCGGGCGCCGCCGACGGGACCGTCCGCATCTGGGACGTCGTCTCCGGCGTCCGGCTGCACGAGCTCGCGGGGCACACCGCCCCCGTCTACACCGCCGTGTTCGACCCGGCCGGCTCCCTCATGGTCACCGGCGACTCGGGCGGCACGCTGCGCGTCTGGGACCTCGCCACCGGCGCGCTCCTGCGAGAGCTGACCGGCCACCGCGGCGCCGTGTTCCGCGCCGTGTTCCACCCGGACGGCTCCCTCCTCGCCGCCGGGGACGAGGCCGGCGTCGTCCGGCTGTGGGACATCCGCACCGGCGAGATCGGGCAGGAGCTCCTCGGCCACACCGGGCGCGTCTACGCCATCGCGTTCCACCCCGACGGCACCCTGCTCGTCACCGGCGACACCGACGGGTCGGTCCGCCTCTGGGAGGCCGGCCGGCAGCGGGCCGTCCTGTCCGGCCACGGCGGCGGCATCTACCAGGCGACGTTCAGCCCGGACGGCGGCCGCCTCGCCACCGCCGACAG
The DNA here is from genome assembly GCF_039871695.1 of Actinomadura sp. B10D3. NCBI lineage: Bacteria > Bacillati > Actinomycetota > Actinomycetes > Streptosporangiales > Thermomonosporaceae > Actinomadura > Actinomadura sp. B10D3. The sequence goes on along the minus strand of NZ_JBDPLY010000003.1, from coordinate 387,706 downwards.
CGCCGGGTCCGTCCGGCTGTGGGACCCGCGGACCGGGCGGCAGCGCCTCGAACTCGCCGGGCACCGCGGCGCCGTGTGGCCGTTCGCGTTCCGCCCCGACGGCGCCCAGCTCGCCACCAGCAGCAACGACGGCACCGCCCGGCTCTGGGACGCCGAGACCGGCCAGTGCCGCACCGTGCTGCGCGGCCACGGCCGCCGCGTCACCGGCGTCGCGTTCAGCCCCGACGGCGGCATGCTGGCCAGCAGCGGCAACGACGGCCTCGTCCGGCTCTGGGAGCCGCGCACGGGCCGGATGATCCGCGAGCTGCGCGGCGTCGCCGACAACCTCACCGCCGCCTCGTTCAACACCCGCGACTCCCAGCTCGCCACCGCCACCAACGACGGCGGCGTCCACCTGTGGCAGGCGGGGACCGGCCTGTTCGAGCGCGAGCTGAACGTGGAGACCGACCACGTGTGGGCGCAGGCGTTCGCCCCCGCGGGCGACGTCCTCGCCACCGCCAACGACGACGACTCCGTCCGGCTCTGGTACTGGACGACCGGCCGCGAGATCGTCAACCTCGCCGACCACCGCGGCCGCGTCCGCTCCATCGACTTCCGGCCGGGCGGCGACCTGGTCGCGACCGGCTGCGACGACGGCCTCGTCCGGCTGTGGCACCCCCGCACCGGCGAGCTGACCGCCGAGCTGCGCGGCCACACCGACCGCGTCTACCAGGTGGCCTTCTCACCGTCCGGCGAGACCCTCGCCAGCGCGAGCAACGACGGCACCGTCCGCCTCTGGGACCCCTCCACCGGGGAGGCCCTGCACACCCTCGCCGACCACGCCGGCCGACTCTGGACGACCGCGTTCCACCCGTCCGGGTCCATGCTCGCCAGCGCGGGCGACGACCTGGTCGTCCGCCTCTGGAACCCCTCCAGCGGGCGCCTGCTGCACACCCTCGCCGGCCACACCCGCCGCATCTGGTCGGCCGCCTTCAGCCCGGACGGCTCCCTCCTCGCCACCGCCGGCGACGACGGCGCCATCATCCTCTGGGACGTCACCGACCACACCGCCCCCGCCCGCCGCACGACACTCCTCGGCCTGGCCGAAGGCTGGGCCGCCCTGGCGCCCGACGGCCGCTACAAGTGGCAGGGCAACGCCACCGCCGAGTTCTGGTACGCCGTAGGCATGTGCCGCTTCGAACCCGGCGAACTGGACCCCTACCTCCCAGAAGTCCACCGCCTCCCCCTGGACGCCCCCTTCTAGCGGGCCCTCCTCTAGGAGGCGGCGCGGCGGGTCAAGGTTTCCCAGAGGGCGTCCACCTGGTTCTTCAGGTCGTCCAGGGTGCCGGTGTTGTCGACGATGTGGGTGGCCACCGCGCGGCGGGCCTCACGGGACGCCTGGTTCGCCATGCGGGCCCGGGCGTCCTCCTCGGTCATGCCGCGACGGGACACCAGGCGGTCGAGCCGGGCCTCCTCGGGCGCGTCCACGACGACGACCTCGTCGTACATGCCGGCCAGGCCGTTCTCCGCCAGGAGCGGGACGTCGTAGACGACGACCGCGTCATCGGGTGCGGCGTCCATCAGCTCCTGCATCCGCTCCCCCACCAGGGGGTGGACGATCGCGTTCAGTGCGGCCAGGCGCTCCGGGTCGTTGAAGACGATCTTGCCGACCTTCTCGCGGTCGAGGGCGCCCGATGGCAGCAGCACGTCCTCGCCGAACTCGGCCACGACGGCGGCGAGGCCCGGGGTGCCCGGCTCGACGACCTCGCGGGCGAGCTTGTCGGCGTCGATGACCACCGCGCCGTGCTCCTCCAGGCGCGCGGACACCTCGCTCTTGCCGGAGCCGATCCCGCCGGTGAGTCCCACTTTCAGCACGGGCTCACCCTAGCCGTCAGGCCTTTCCCACCGGGACGAGGGGCTTGCGCATGTGGACGAGCGTCAGGTGCGCGGCGACGCGCTCGCGGTGCGTCTCGCTGTAGCCGAGGCGGCGGTACAGCCGCAGGTTCGCCTCGCTCAGGTGGCCGGTGAACAGCACGCACGCGTCGGCGCGGCCGGCGACCTCGCCCTCCAGCGCCGCCATCAGGCGCCGCCCGATGCCGCGGCCCTGCAGGTCGGGGACGACGACGAGCCGGCCCACCAGGCACGTGTGGTCGCTGAACTGGGCGCGGACGGCGCCGACGAGCCGCCCGCCGAGCACCGCCTTCAGCACCACGGCGTCGCCCTCCAGCACCTTCCGCAGCTGGTCGCCCGACTCGACCAGCGGCGGGATGAACGGGTCGCCGTACAGCTGCGCCTCGGCGACGTACGCGGCCCGCTGGACGGTCATCAGCTCGCCCGCGTCACCGGGGGCCGCGCGCTCGATCGCGACCGTCAGTTCGTCCATGGGCCCTCTCCCGGCGGGGGGCCTGCCCCCGGGCGGTTCGCTTCGCTCATGCGCCGTCTCGGTGGGGGGCGACCCCCCACACCCCCCGGTTCGCTTCGCTCATGCGCCGTCTCCCGTGGGGGGCGACCCCCACACCCCCCGGTTCGCTTCGCTCATCTGATGACCCTAGTGCCGCCCGGGTCCGCTCACCGGCCGATCCGGACCGTCACCGCCACCGGATAGTGATCGGACGCATCCGACACGGGCACCCCGTAATCGGTGACGAGCACCCCGTCCGATCCGAAGACCCAGTCGGTGCTGGCGCCGTCGGACCTGGTCGGGTACCCCTCGCCGCCGATGGCGGTGTTGCGCAGGTCGGTGCCGTCGGTCATCGCGTTCAGCTCGCGGCTGCCGGCGCCCGCGTTGAAGTCGCCGCCGATGAGGGTGCGGGGCGCCCCGCCCCAGGCCCGCAGCAGCGTCGCGATCGACCGGAGCCGCTCGTCCACCTGGTCGTCGCCGCCCTCCAGGTGCGTCGACCACACGTCCATCGTGGTCTTGCCGACGGCGAGCCGGGCCCACACGTAGCCGCGGATCTGCGACCAGTCGCCCTTGCGCATCCGGCCCGTCCCGGAGCTGCGCACCGGAAGCGACGTCAGGATCGCGTTGCCGAACTGCCCGTCGGCGGCCGGACCCCAGATCAGCTTCATGCCGAGGCGCCGCGACAGCCAGACGCCGACGTCGGTGGTGCCGGACAGCAGCGACCCCCGCCCGGCCTCCTGCAGCAGGACGACCTGGGCGCGCTGCCCCTCGATGACGCGGGCGATGCCCTCCGGGTCGAGCCGCCCCGACTGGCTGACCGCGTCGTGGATGTTGTAGCTGAGCACCCGCACCTGCCCGTTGGCGGGCGCCGCCGGGGCGTCCCCGTCCGGGGCGGCCACGGTGAACACCAGCGTGCCGATCAGCAGCGCCAGCGCGGCGGCGCCGGCGGTCAGCGCGCGCAGCGGCGCGCGGGCGGGCAGCGGGCCGCCGCGGGCCGCCGCGAACGCGGCGAGGGCGCCGAGCAGGATCCCGGCGAGGCCCGGCAGCACGTTGTTCGGGAACGGCAGCGGCGACACGGCGCTGACCTGGTACGGGATCAGGATCGCGGCGATGAGCAGGCCGCCGAGCGCGGCGCCGGCGTCCACCCGCCACACCGGTCCGCCGGCCCCGGAGCGGCGCAGCGGCGCGCGGCACGCCACGGCGAGCAGCCACGCCGACAGCACCTGCCCGACGATCACGATGGGGACGACCTCGACGCCGGAGAGCGCGTACGTCCCGGCGACGGCGCCGGCCCCGACGCCGAGCAGCGTCCCGCCGAACACGCAGACGCCGCCCGGCACGGCGCGCACGGCGAGCCCGGACGCCAGGAACGCCAGGGCCAGTCCCTGCCCGGCGACGATCGCGATGTGCGCGCCGGTCAGCGACTGCCAGCCCGACGAGGCGATGAACGCCGGGCTGGACAGGACGAGGACCTGCAGCGCGAGGAACGGCCCGAACGCGGCGGCGCCGACCGCGTCCCGCCAGGAGATCCCGGGCGCGGTGACGGGACCGGACGAGAGCTCCCGGTAGAGCGCGGCGGCGCCGACCGCGACGAAGGCGAGGCACGCCAGCCAGGGGCCCACGCCGTCGCGCCACACCGGGTCCCACGTGGCGAAGCACATCCGCACGGCGGAGTCGATGGACAGGCCCGCGACGGTGGCCGTGGCGAAGCCGACGCCGGACAGGCCGCGGGCGCCCTCGTACAGCGCCGCGACGGCGATCATGCCGATGGCGGTGCCGGCGAACGCCAGCCAGGTGCGCGGGTCGATGGCCTGCGCGAGGAGCCGGACGGCGAACAGGCCGCCGATGCCGGCGATGAGCAGTGCGCGCGGGCCGGCGGCGCGGCGGATCAGCGGCGCGGCGAACCCGGCGAGGTAGATGATCGCGACCCCCACGGCGGCCGCCGCGGTGCCGGTCTGGTCGGCGAAGTGGTCGAGCTGGGGCAGCGAGAACCGCAGGGTCTGCGCGAGGACCGCGACGGTGACCGCGATCAGCGCGAGCCTGGCGGGGCCCTGCGGGACGATCGAGGGTCCGGCCGCGGCGGGGCCGCCTGTCCTCGTGCCTACGTCTGTGCTGGCCAATTGAACGAGTGCTCCCGGGGGACGAGCGGACCTGCGGGACGGGCGGACGCGCCTGGGCTGCGCCTCCGGCGGCGACGGATTGTCGCCGACCTCCCGAGGAAGGCCATCGTGGCGCAACTCAAGCACGGCCGGAGGCCGATCCAGAAGATCGTTCTCCGGCCGTGTCCGGGACGTTCGGCGGGCCGCCGCGCCGGGCCGCGGGAGCGGCCGGGCGCGGCGGGCGCGCGTCAGCGGGCCGTCACTGGCCGCCGGAGAGCTTCTCCCGCAGCGCCGCGAGCGCCTCGTCGGTGGCCAGGGCGCCACCGCCGGACTCGCTCTCGCCGCCGCCGGAGTAGGAGGTCTCGCCGCTGGGGGCCGCGGGCTCGGCGCCCGCCTCGGCCTCCGCCTTGCGGGCCTCCTCGATCTGCTTGCGGTGGGCGTCGAAGCGGGCGCGGGCCTCGGCGTACTGCCGCTCCCACGTCTCGCGCTGCTCGTCGAAGCCCTCCAGCCACTCGCCGGTGTCGGCGTCGAAGCCCTCGGGGTACTTGTAGTTCCCCTGCTCGTCGTACTCGGCCGGCATGCCGTACAGGGTCGGGTCGAAGTCCTCTTCCTCGATCCCGGCGGCGCCCTCGTTGGCCTGCTTGAGCGACAGGCTGATGCGGCGCCGGTCGAGGTCGATGTCGATGATCTTCACGAAGATCTCGTCGCCGACCTGGACGACCTGCTCGGGGATCTCCACGTGGCGCTCGGCCAGCTCGGAGATGTGCACCAGGCCCTCGATGCCCTCCTCGACCCGGACGAACGCGCCGAACGGCACCAGCTTGGTGACGCGGCCCGGCACGACCTGGCCGATCTGGTGGGTGCGGGCGAACTGCTGCCACGGGTCTTCCTGGGTCGCCTTGAGCGACAGGGAGACGCGCTCGCGCTCCATGTCGACGTCCAGGACCTCGACCGTGACCTCCTGGCCGACCTCGACGACCTCGGACGGGTGGTCGATGTGCTTCCAGGACAGCTCGGAGACGTGCACCAGACCGTCGACGCCGCCGAGGTCGACGAACGCGCCGAAGTTGACGATCGAGGACACGACGCCCTTGCGGACCTGGCCCTTCTGCAGGGTGTTGAGGAAGGTCTGGCGGACCTCGCTCTGCGTCTGCTCCAGCCAGGCGCGGCGGGACAGCACCACGTTGTTGCGGTTCTTGTCCAGCTCGATGATCTTGGCCTCGAGCTCGCGGCCCACGTACGGCTGGAGGTCGCGCACGCGGCGCATCTCGACCAGCGACGCGGGCAGGAAGCCGCGCAGGCCGATGTCGAGGATGAGACCGCCCTTGACGACCTCGATGACCGTGCCGGTGACGATGCCGTCCTCGTCCTTGATCTTCTCGATCGTGCCCCAGGCGCGCTCGTACTGAGCGCGCTTCTTGGACAGGATCAGCCGGCCCTCCTTGTCCTCCTTCTGGAGGACGAGGGCCTCGACGTGGTCTCCGGTGGAGACGACCTCGTTCGGGTCCACGTCGTGCTTGATGGACAGCTCGCGCGAGGGGATGACGCCCTCGGTCTTGTAGCCGATGTCGAGGAGGACCTCGTCACGATCGACCTTGACGACAGTGCCTTCGACAATGTCGCCGTCGTTGAAGTACTTGATGGTCTCGTCGATCGCCGCGAGGAAGGCTTCCTCGGACCCGATGTCGTTGACCGCTACCTGCGGGGTGGTCGAGGTGGCCTCGGTGCTGCTCGTCATGTGTCGGCTGGCTCCGGTACGGACATGGAAGTCGTATGGGGTTGTGCGCGGAGGGCCGTTTTCCGCCCTGCCGAAGACCGGAATGGAACGCGGTCGCCGCCGCGTCAGTACACCGAACCGTTGTCGCCGACCTGACCGAGCGCGAGCCTGCTCCGTCCGAAGCGCGCGCAGGCCCACAGCGCAGCGATCAGGATATGGGACCGATCTCCCGTGGTCAATCCATCGGGACGGCCGCGATCAGTACATGCGCGCCCTGGCCCGATACTCCTTGGCCAGCCGGTCCTCGGCCGCCTTGGGAAACGTCACGGTGTTCGGGTCACCGTCAGATGTGTACCGCTCATCGGGATTCTTGTCCAGGTATTCGAGCCACGCGGTGGAACAGTACCGCGTGCAGTCGTTCTCTTTGATCTTGCCCTCGGAGCGGACGCGGTCGATGTTCCAGCGGTCGAAGCCGTCGTCGAACGGGGACAGGGCGGGCTTCCAGCCCGCGAGGAAGAGCCCCTGGAAGGCGTAGCGGTCGCCCTGCTTCTCGGCCCACGCCTTCTTCCTCGGCACGGCCCCGAACGGGTAGGCGAACGTGGTCGTGTGGGCCCCGGTGAGCCGGACGATCCGGTCCTCCATGTCCCCGATCTCCTTGTGCACCTGCTTTTCGGACATGCCGCTGAGATTCGGATGGGACACCGTGTGGTTGCCGATCTCGAACCCGTGCTGCGCCAGCCACTTCAGCCCCGCGGCGGCCTGCGCGTCCTGCATTCCGAAGAGGTCCTTGTTCAGGTAGAACGTCGCCACCGGCCGGAACCCCGGGTTCTCCCGGGCGACCTGCATGAGGATCGCGACGGCGGTGTCCGGCGCCGGGTTGCCCTGCGCGTCGAGCGCGAAGTGGCCGGGCGTGCTGTCGTCGAACGTCAGGACCACCGGATGCCTCCCGGCCGGGACGTCGAACCGCGCGCCGACGAACTCCGCCGCCGTGATCGGGTAGTAGCCGTCCTTGGCGAGGCCGGTCAGCTCGTCGTACAGCTCCTTGGTCGTGCGGTCCAGCGAGAGCTCCGCCTTCTTCAGGATCCGGTGGTACATCAGCACCGGGACCTGCCCCAGCTCGTTCGCCTCGGCCGCCACCGCGGCCGGCGCCGCCGCGAGGATCGGCGCGGTGGCCGCCACCGACGGCGCCCCGCTCGCCGGCGTCCCCGGCGCGGGCGTCTGCCCGGCCTTGGCCGCCCGCGCGCCGGCCGCGGCCCCGGACGCGGACGCGGCGCGCCCGGCCGCGTCCCGTCGTTCGCGTTCCCTCCGGTCCCCGGGAAGCACCAGCCCCGCGACCACGGCGCAGACGATCACGACTCCAGCGATCTTGTGAAGGAGAGGCACGTTTCCCCCGCCGGTAGACCCGAACAGGACCAGGGGGGACAGCGTACGACCCCCGGGACATCCGCGGACACCTACCGTCGTACCCGCATGATCCCCACGGCCCACCTCCACCCAGACCCGCATCCCACCAAGTCCGAATTAAGGAGTGCCCACTACCCCAACAACCCTGGCCACCGCAGCACCACGCAACAACCTGGGGGACCGCGATCGCGTCCGAAGGCAGGGGCAAGCGAAGCGAGACCCTGATCGCGAAGCGAGCCGCACGGCGAGTCGAAGCGATGCCAGCGATCGCCCGCGTTTCTCGACGATGGAGGGCGCCCAGCGCCCGAAGGAGGAGAGAAATGCAGAAAACTAATGCGCCGCCTCCTGCCACGTGCGGCCGGTGCCCATCGACACGCTGAGCGGCGCGCGGAGCGCGTAGGCGCCGGCCATCTCGGCGCTGACCAGCTCCTTGAGGTCGTCCAGCTCGCCGGGGGCGACCTCGAGGACGAGCTCGTCGTGGACCTGGAGGAGCATGCGGGAGGCCAGGCCGGCGGCGCGCAGGGCGCGGTCGACGTTGAGGCTGGCCACCTTGACGATGTCGGCGGCGGAGCCCTGGATGGGGGCGTTGAGGGCCATCCGCTCGGCCATCTCGCGGCGCTGCCGGTTGTCGGAGGTGAGGTCGGGCAGGTAGCGGCGGCGGCCGAGGATCGTCTCGGTGTAGCCCTCCTGGCGGGCCTTGGCGACGATGTCGCGCAGGTAGTCGCGGACGCCGCCGAACTGCTCGAAGTACTCCTCCATGAGGCCGCGGGCCTCGTCCGGGGAGATCCGGAGCTGCTGGGACAGGCCGTAGGCGGACAGGCCGTAGGCGAGGCCGTAGTTCATCGCCTTGATCCGCGCGCGCAGTTCGGAGTCGATCTGCTCGGGCGGCAGGCCGAAGACGCGGGACGCGGTGATGGTGTGGAAGTCGGCGCCGGAGCCGAACGCCTCCAAAAGCGCCTCGTCCTCGGACAGGTGCGCCATGATGCGCAGCTCGATCTGCGAGTAGTCGGCGGTGAGCAGGGACTCGTACCCCTCGCCGACGACGAACGCCTCGCGGATCTGCCGGCCCTCGGCGGTGCGGATCGGGATGTTCTGCAGGTTCGGGTCGGTGGACGACAGCCGCCCGGTGGCCGCGATCATCTGGTTGAACGTCGTGTGGATGCGCCCGGCGTCGTCGGCCATCGGGATGAGCGAGTCGACGATGCTCTTGAGCTTGGCCACCTCCCGCCAGCGCAGGATGTGCTCCAGGACGGGGTGCGGCTCCTTCTCCAGGAGCGTCGTCAGGGCCTCGGAGTCGGTGGTGTAGCCGGTCTTGGTGCGCTTGGTCTTGGGCAGGTTCAGCTCGTCGAACAGGACCTGCTGGACCTGCTTCGGCGAGCCCAGGTTGAAGTCGTGGCCGACGGCGGCGTGGGCCTGCTGCTCCTGCTCCTTGACCTGGCCGCCCAGGGAGGCCGACAGGCCGGCGAGGTGGTCGGTGTCGACCGCGATGCCCGCGCGCTCCATGCCGGCCAGGACGCCGACGAGCGGCAGCTCCACCTCGTGCAGGAGGCGGGTGGCGCCGCGCTTGTCGAGGTCCCTGTCGAGGACGTCGGCCAGCTCGGCGACGGCGCGCGCCCGGACCGCGAGGGCCTCGGCCGCCTCCTCCTCGCCGGAGCCGTCCAGGGTGAGCTGGCCCGAGTCCTCGGTCTCGCTGCGCAGCTCGCGGTGGAGGTAGCGCAGGACGAGGTCGGCGAGGTCGAAGGTCCGCTGACCGGGCAGCGCGAGGTAGGCCGCGAGGGCGGTGTCGCTGGTGACGCCCTCCAGCCGCATGCCGCGCGCGGCGAGCGCCAGCATCGGGCCCTTGGCCTCGTGGATCGCCTTCGGGCGGGCCGGGTCGGCGAGGTGGGCGGCCAGGGCGCGCTCGTCGTCCTCGACCAGCTCGGTGGGGTCGATGTGGACGGCCGGGCCCTTCTTGGACGCCAGCGCCAGCGCGGTGATCTCCCCGGTGCCGCGGCCCCAGCTGCCGGTGACGGCGATGCCGGTCCGCTCGCCGGCGTTGGCCTCCAGCCAGGCGCCGAGCGCGCCGGGCTCCAGCGCCTCCACCTCGACGTCGAAGCCCTCGTCGGCCTCGGGCTCGGCCGCGGAGATCGAGGCGTACAGCCGCTCGCGCAGCACCCGGAACTGCAGCGAGTCGAACAGGGTGTGGATCTCCTCGCGGTCCCACTGGCCCATGGTCAGCTGCGGCGGCGTCAGCTCCAGGCCGACCTCGGTGTCGAGCTTGTTGATCTGGTGGTTGCGCAGCACTCCGGCGAGGTGCTCGCGCAGGTTGTCGCCGGCCTTGCCCTTGATCTCGTCCACCCGGGCGACGAGGGTGTCGAGGTCGCCGTACTTGGTGAGCCACTTCGCGGCGGTCTTCGGGCCGACCCCCGGCACGCCGGGCAGGTTGTCGCTGCTCTCCCCCACCAGCGCGGCGAGCTCGCGGTACCGCTCGGGCGGGACGCCGTACTTCGCCTCGACGGCGGCCGGGTCCATCCGGGCCAGCTCGGACACGCCGCGCACCGGGTACAGGATCGTGACGTCGGCGTTGACGAGCTGGAAGGCGTCGCGGTCGCCGGTGACGACGAGGACCTCCATGCCCGCCCCCGCGGCCTGGACGGACAGCGTGGCGATGATGTCGTCGGCCTCGAACCCGGCGACCGACAGGCGCGGGATGCGCAGCGCGTCCAGCACCTCGAAGATCAGGCTGACCTGGCTGCGGAACTCGTCCGGCGTCTTCTGCCGCCCCGCCTTGTACTCGACGTACTGCTCGTGCCGGAACGTCGGCTCGGAGCGGTCGAACGCCACCGCGATGTGGGTCGGCTGCTCGTCGCGCAGGACGTTGATGAGCATCGAGGTGAAGCCGTACACGGCGTTGGTCGGCTGCCCGTCGGTGGTGGAGAAGTTCTCCACGGGCAACGCGAAGAACGCCCGGTAGGCCAGGGAATGCCCGTCCAGCAGGAGGAGCCGGTCACGCTTGTCAGGGGTCGTTGCCGTAGTCACCACACCAGGACTCTAGTCTGCGCGTACGACAGTTTTGTGGAGGCGTAAGTGACTGACACCGACGGCGCGGGCCCGCGGGACCCGGGCGCGAAGATCCACGCCGGGGACGGGCCCGGCGCGGAGGGCGACCTGGCCACGTCCATGGGCGTGGAGTACCTGGAGGCGTCGGCCGAGCGCGTCGTCGGCCGCATGCCGGTGAAGGGCAACACCCAGCCCCACGGGCTCCTGCACGGCGGCGCCTCCTGCGTCCTCGCCGAGTCGCTCGGCTCCTACGGCTCCGCCCTGCACGCCGGGCCGGGGCGCATCGCCGTCGGCATCGAGATCAACGCCACCCACCACCGGTCCGCCACCGAGGGGTACGTCACCGGCGTGGCGACCCGCCTGCACGGCGGCCGCACCCTCGCCACCTACGACATCGTCATCACCGACGAGCAGGACCGGCGGGTCTGCACCGCGCGCCTCACCTGCATGCTGCGGGACGCTCCGTCCGGCGACGGACCGTCCGGAGCTTGATCCTCGCTTTCTTTGCGGTGCACGCCCCGGGGTCTGTAGCGTGGATGGGAACGGCCCGGGATCACCGAGTAGACAACGTACGCGCCCGGGGAAGGTTCGTACGGCCCCAAAGGTGATCCCGGGTCAACGTGTGTCCGGGGACGGATCCGGCCCCCTGACCCCGGCATGACGACACCGGTATAGGTAGATCACCGGTTGCGGTTGCGTTGCGAAACGTTCCGGGCCGTTCACCGGCGCCCGGCACCGGACGTACGTTCCGGGCATGCGCCACCGTGACACGCGCACCCGCCGCCGCCCGGCGGGCGCACCCCTGGCGGGCGCCGCCCTCTCGCTGGCCGCGGCCCTCCTGCTCCCCGGCTGCTCGGACTCCGGCCACGCCACGGACCCGCCCACCTACAAGATCCCCGCGGAGAAGGCCCGCGACGGCGAGAGCGTCCCGCAGGGCAAGACCGGGCGCAGCGCCGAGATGCGCTTCACCGTCGTCGGCTTCCGGACGGGCATGACCGACGTCATGGGCACCCACGCCGCGATGGACGCGAAGGGCGCCTTCACCCGCATCCGGCTGCTCGCCGTCAACACCGGCCGCGACATCCAGGTCTTCGACACCTGGAAGCAACGCCTCGTCACCACCGACGGCCGCGCCCATTCACCCGACGTCAACGCCACCATGATCAAACGCCAGCCCGAGCGGCTCTCCGTCGGCTCGTCCATGCGCGTCGAGTTCGACCTGTGGTTCGACCTCGCCCGAGGCGCGAAGGTCAAGGCCGTCCGGCTCTACGGCTCGCCTCCGGTCGGCGCCGTCAGCGACCCCGCGCCCGCCGAGATCGCGCTGCCCTGAGCGTCTCCCCCGGACGCGAGCGCCCGCCCGTCCGGACGAACCGGTCGGGCGGGCGCGCACATCCTGCCAGCGCCTCGGCCTACCAGGCCTTCAGAGGGACTTCCCCTTTCCCGGGTCGTCCGCGGACTCGGAAGGTGCCGCGTCCGGCGGGGCGTCCGCCGCCTCGGCCGCGTCCTCGCCCATCTCACCGCCCAGGTAGGCGGCGCGGACCTGCGGGTCGTCCAGCAGCTCCTGCGCGGGCGCGGCCTTCACGACCCGGCCGGTCTCCAGCACGTACGCGCGGTGCGCGATCTGGAGCGCCTGCTGGGCGTTCTGCTCGACCAGCAGCACCGTGGTGCCGCGCCGGTTGATCTCCTCGATGATCGAGAAGATCTGCTGGACCAGCATCGGCGCCAGGCCCATCGACGGCTCGTCCAGCAGCAGCACCTTCGGCTTGGCCATCAGCGCCCGCCCGATCGCGAGCATCTGCTGCTCGCCCCCGGACATCGTGCCGCCCGCCTGCGACTTGCGCTCCGCCAGCCGCGGGAACAGCTCGTAGGCCTCCGCCAGCTCCTTCGCCGCGCTCTCCTTCCGGGCGTAGGCGCCCATCAGGAGGTTCTCCTCCACCGTCATCCCGGGGAAGATCCCGCGCCCCTCCGGCGCCTGCCCGATCCCGGCCGACACGCGCTTGTGGCCCGGCATCCGGCTGATGTCCCGGCCGTCGAACCGGACCGCGCCCGACGACAGGTTCCGCAGCCCCGACACCGTCTTCAGCGTCGTGGTCTTGCCCGCGCCGTTCGCGCCGATCAGCGTGACGATCTCACCCTGGTCGACCGACACCGAGATGCCCTTCAGCGCGGCGATCTTTCCGTAGTGGACGTGGATGTCCTCGATCTCAAGAAGCATCGGCCGGAGCCCCCAGATACGCCTCGATCACCCGCGGGTCGTTCTGCACCTCGGCCGGCAGGCCGTCGGCGATCTTCTGCCCGAAGTCCAGCACCGCGACCCGGTCGCTGATCCCCATCACCAGGCTCATGTCGTGCTCGATGAGCAGGACCGTCACCCCGGTGTCGCGGATCCTGCGGATCAGGTCCTGGAGCGCGGTCTTCTCCGCCGGGTTCATGCCCGCCGCCGGCTCGTCCAGCAGCAGCAGCCGCGGGTTCGTCGCCAGCGCCCGCGCGATCTCCAGGCGCCGCTGGTCGCCGTAGGGCAGGTTCTTCGCGGCCTCCTCGGCCCGGTGCGGGATCCCGACCAGGTCCAGCAGCTCGCGGGCCCGCTCGCGGCCCTGGCGCTCCTCGCGCCGGTGCCACGGCAGTCCCAGCGACGCGCCGGCAAGGCCCGTCCTGTGATGGGCGTCCGTGCCCACCAGGACGTTCTCCAGCGCCGTCATGTTGTGGAACAGCCGCACGTTCTGGAACGTCCGGGCGATACCCAGCTTCGTCACGACATAGCGCTTCTTGCCGTCGATGCGCTTCCCGCCGAACACCACCTGGCCCTCGGTCGGCCGGTACACGCCGGTGGTCACGTTGAACACCGTCGTCTTCCCGGCGCCGTTCGGGCCGATCAGCGCGAAGATCTCCCCTTCACGGATCGTGATGTCGACCTTGTTCAGCGCCACGACGCCGCCGAACCGCATGACGACGTCCCGCAGCTCCAGGACCGGCGCGCGCTCGTCCTTCCCGCTCACTTGCCCACCTCCGCGGCCTCGGACTGCCCCGGCCCGGCGACCTCGGCGCCCATGCTGCCCATTCCGCCGGTGCCCTCCGCCAGCTCGGCCTTCCGCCGCCGGGACGGCCACAGGCCCTCCGGACGGAAGATCATCATCAGGACCAGCGCGCCGCCGAAGATCAGCATCCGGTAGTCGTCCAGGAACCGGAACCGCTCGGGCAGCCACGCCACCACGAACGCCCCGAGGATCGCCCCGGGGATGTTCCCCGAGCCGCCCAGCACGACCGCCGCCAGGATCAGCGCCGACACGATGAACTCGAAGTTCGCCGGCAGGATCGACGTCTGCTTCGCGGCGAACACCACGCCGCCGCTGCCGCCGATCGCCGCGCCGATCGCGAACGCCGCCAGCTTGAACTTGAACGTCGGGACGCCCATCAGCTCCGCGGCGTCCTCGTCCTCCCGGATCGACGCCCACGCGCGGCCGACCCGCGAAGCGTCCAGCCGCCGGACGAAGATGATCGCGACGATGATGAACACCAGCAGCAGGTAGTAGTACGGCCGCGAGTCCAGCAGGCCGTACTTCAGCGGCTGAACGCCGAGGATCTCGAACTCCGACAGCGACGGCGGGTGCGGGATGCCCTGCACGCCGCGCGGCCCGTTCACGAAGTCGCTGTTGTTCGCCGTCCGCTTGACGATCTCACCGAAGCCCAGGGTCACGATCGCCAGGTAGTCGCCGCGCAGCCGCAGCGTCGGCGCCCCGAGGATCACCCCGGCGAGCGCCGAGAACAGGATCGCCAGGACGAGCGTCTCCCAGAAGCTCCAGTGGTACCGCACCGCGAAGATCGCGATGGTGTACCCGCCGACCGCGTAGAACGCGACGTACCCGAGGTCGAGCAGGCCGGCCATGCCGACCACGACGTTCAGGCCGAGCGCCAGCAGCACGTAGATGGCGATCTGGTCGCTGAGCATCGACGGCCAGTTCGCGCCGCTCGGCGCCATGAAGCTGCCGATCGACTCGCTGGGCAGGAAGACCGCGCCCACGACGAGCAGGCCGTACACCGCCCACCGCTGCCATCCGGGAGCACCCGCCCACCAGGTCCGCAGCGGGTCGAGGGACAGGCCGGAACCCGGCCGGCCTCCGTTGCCGTTTCCGTTCTTCTTCGTGAGGTTCATGCGCGCGCCTGCTGGAGAGACTCACCGAGGATGCCGGTGGGACGGAACATCAGGACCAGGATCAGCACGGTGAACGCGACCACGTCCCGCCACTCGGAGCCGAACAAGCTCGAACCGTACATCTCAAGCAGACCGAGGACGAAACCGCCGGCGAGCGCGCCGCGGATGTTGCCGATCCCGCCGAGCACCGCCGCCGTGAACGCCTTGATGCCGAGCAGGAAGCCCACGAAGTAGTTCGTCTGCTCGAAGCGCAGGAAGTACAGCGCCGCCGCGACGCCGGCCATCACACCGCCGACCATGAACGTCACCGACACGACGCGGTCGATGTTGACGCCCATCAGCACGGCCGTCTCCGGGTCCTGCGCCGTGGAGCGGATGCCGCGGCCGAGCTTGGTCCGGTTCACGAACTGGTCCAGCGCCACCATCATCAGCACCGCGCCGAAGAAGATGATCAGCTTGTCGTTGCTGATCTGGATCGGCCCGACGTCCACCACGTCGGTGAGCTTCTTGAAGTGCTCGTCGACCGGGAGCTTCCCGCCCTCTTTCGAGGTTCCGAAGACCCGGTGCACGACGACCGTCGCGAACAGCTGCTGGATGAAGATCGAAGCCCCGATGGCCGAGATCAGCGCCGCGAGTCTCGACGCCCCTTTCTTGCGGAGCGGTCTGTACGCCGTCACCTCCAGGAGCATGGCGCCGCCGCCGGCGACCGCACCGGCCACCACCGCGCACAGCACCACCACCCCGATCAGCGCGAACCCGCCCACCGAGTCGACCCCCAGCGAGCGGACCGTCCACAGGGCCGCGAAGGTGCCGACCATGAAGATGTCGGCATGTGCGAAATTGATCAGCCTCAGCACGCCGTAGACCATCGTGTAGCCCAGCGCCAGCAACGCGTAGATCGCGCCCAGCGCCAGCCCGTCGATGGTCGACGGCCAGAATTGATTGATGAAGTCGTCGAGCACCGTAGGTCGCCTTAGTCAGAGAGAAGGAGCGGGAACGCTGTAGCGCTCCCGCTCCCGCGCCATCAGGGTCCCGTAAGGGCGTCCGTTACGCCTACGAGACCTTCGCTTCGTTGCTGTTCCCGAGGAGGGGCAGCTTGTTGCCCTCCACCTCGTAGATGTAGATGTCCTGGGTGGCGAGCTCACCGTTGTCGGCGAACTTGATCTGCTTGCCGACACCCTGCACGTCGACCGACTTCAGGAAGTTGTTGATGTCCTCGGGCTCGGTCTTGCCGGCCTTCACGGCCTCGATGAACGCCGTCGCCGCGTCGAAGCCCTCGGTCGAGTAGATCGCGACCTCGGAGCCGAACTTGGCCTTGTAGTCGTCGGCGAACTTCTTGGCCTTCGGGTTCGTCTTGCCCTCGGCGTCGATCAGGCAGCCGCAGCTGATCAGCGTGCCCTGCGCGTTCTCCTGGCCGGTGCCGTCGATCAGGCCGGTGGCCAGCGACCCGTCGCCGGACATCATCTTGCCCTTGTAGCCGCCCTCGCGCAGCTGCTTGAACAGCCGGCCCGCGACCGCGTAGTAGCCGCCGAAGTACACCAGGTCCGGCTTGAACTGGTTGATCTTGTTGACCGTCGAGGAGTAGTCGGTGCCCTTGTCGTCGACCGCGTCCTTCTGGGTCTGGGCGCCCTTCTCCTTGACCGCCTTCTCGATGGCGTTCGCGAGGCCCAGGCCGTAGTCCTGGTTGTCGGAGACCAGGAAGACCTTCTTCACCTTCAGCGAGTTGGTCGCGAAGGCGCCGACGCCGGCGCTCTGCGCGGCGTCGTCCGCCACCACGCGGTGCCAGTACTTCCAGCCCTTCTCGCCCAGCGTGATGTTCGTCGCCGACGGCGAGACGCTCGGGACCTTCGCCTCTTCGAGGATCGGGCCGACGCTCTGCGACTCACCCGAGAACGCCGGGCCGATCAGGCCCGCGATCTTGTCGTTCTTGACCGCGCCCAGCGCCAGCGAGGTGGCCTGCTCCGGCTTGCCCTGGCTGTCGTAGGTCTTGAGCTTGATCTTGGTCTTGGGGTTCGTGGCGTTGTACTGCTCGATCGCCAGCTGCGCGCCCTGCTTGGGCGGGATCACCAGGCCCGAGTTCTCGCCGGTCAGGTCACCCATGAACCCGATCGTGACCTCGTCGCCACTGCCACCGGAGTCGCTATCGCCGTCACCACAGGCCACGGCGCCGAGCGCGAGCGCCGCGCTCACCGCCACCGCGCCGGTGATCCTCATCATGTTGCGCCGCAAGGTGCCCAACCTTTCCATCCGGATCCGGGAGGGGATCGGGTACGAGTCAAGCCCCGACGCCGCCGCCTCGGATGAAGGAAACGGTCACTCGGGGACCAGCTATGTCGTACACCGTCGACCCGCCCCATAACAGGACCCCCGGATCGAAGGGTTACTCGTTCGTTACGCCCCTGTGAGCTTCCGATACCCGCCATTGCCTGGGACGATTACCCAGGGTGACGTCCAGCGACCAGTCCGGTACGTCCGCTTTGGACCTTGACAACGCCGGGGATGCCGGGGACGGCGCGTCAGCCTGCGGCGGGCTCTCCCCGGCCGCCGGAGGCACCCGCCACGACAGCCTCGGCGACGGCCCGCATCGTGAGCCTCCGGTCCATCGAGGTCTTCTGGATCCAGCGGAACGCCTCGGGCTCGGACCAGCCGTGCGCCTCCTGCAGCAGCCCCTTGGCGCGGTCCACCACCTTGCGGGTCTCCAGCCGCTCCTGCAGCCCGGCGACCTCGGCCTCCAGCGCCCGCAGCTCGGTGTACCGGCTCACCGCCATCTCGATCGCGGGCGCGAGGTCGGTCTTGGAGAACGGCTTGACGAGGTAGGCCATCGCGCCCGCCTCCGTCGCCCGCTGGACGAGCTCGCGCTGGGAGAACGCGGTGAGGATCACCACCGGGGCGATGCGGTCCGCGGAGATCCGCTCGGCCGCCGAGATCCCGTCCAGCACCGGCATCTTCACGTCCAGGATCACCAGGTCGGGCTTCAGCTCGCCCGCCAGCCGCACGGCCGTCTCGCCGTCGCCGGCCTCCCCGACCACCTCGTAGCCGTCCTCCTGAAGCATCTCCTTCAGGTCCAGCCGGATCAGGGCCTCGTCTTCCGCGATCACCACTCGCCGCGTGCTCTCCACACCACGACCCTACCGAAACCCGCTACCCTGGTCCCCGTCAGGGCTCCCGCCGAACCCTCCCTGACCCGGCCACCCTAATGTCCGGAAAATCCGGATAAATGCCCCGATAGCCCAAATGGCAGAGGCGATGGTCTCAAACACCATTAAGTGTGGGTTCGAATCCCACTCGGGGCACCACTAGGCGAATCATCACCTATCCGGTCCTGCGCACATGACGCCGGACGGTTCAGGGTCATCGCGAAGCGGTTCTGTCGTAGGCGTCGGCGACACTGTGCGCATGTACGACCTCACTGTGCGTCATCGCGCCCTGATCTTGCTGGAACAGGGCCATTCCATCAGCGACGTAAGCCGCCGGACGGGTGCTTCGCGCTCCGCGATCCGGGAATGGCGGCTGCGGACCGAACAGGGGCGCGATCTCTATGGCACGCCTTACCAACCCTGCCCGCGCTGCTCGCCGATCCCGAGGGCACCTGAGCCGAAGAGCTCCTACGCCTACCTGCTGGGCCTCTACTTAGGCGATGGCTGTATCAGCCCGGTGAGCGACCCTGCGAAGCAGGTATGGGCTCTTCGTATCGTTTGTGCGAACGCCTGGCCGGGGCTCATCGAGGAGTGCGTCACAGCGGTCCGTGCCGCCCGGCCGGGGAACAAGGTCCGGGTCATACCCAAGATCGGCTGCGTCGAGGTCAACAGCCACTCCAGGCACTGGCCCTGCCTCTTCCCGCAGCACGGCCCGGGCAAGAAGCATGAGCGGAAGATCGAGCTGAGGCAATGGCAGCAGGAGATCGCGGACGAGTTCGCCGAGGACTTCATCCGCGGCCTGCTCCACTCGGACGGATGCCGTTTCGTCAACCGAGTCCGGCGGCCGCTCAAGAACGAGGATCGCTGGTACGAGTACCCCCGTTACAACTTCGCGAATGTGTCGCGAGACATCCAGCGGCTGTTCACCGGCGCGCTGGATCGGCTCGGCATCGCGTGGACGCAGATGAACGAGAAGAACATCTCGGTGGCGAAGCGGGAGGCGGTGGCGCGGCTGGACGAGTTCGTAGGGCCGAAGTACTAGGGACGACGGTGTCCTGAGCGAGGTGGAAACGAGACCGGGCGGTGATGCCTGCTCGGTGGGCAGGTTCAGGCGGGTGGGGGACCGGCCGGCGGTGCCGGTCAGTGGACCGGCCAGTGAGGGCCGGTCACTGGGGGATGGCGATGGCGTCGCCGAGGCTGTGCACGCGCAGGGCGTTGGTGGAGCCGGCGGTGCCGGGCGGCGAGCCGGCGACCACGACGACCTTGTCGCCCTTCTGGCAGCGGCCGAGTTCGAGGAGCGACTGCTCGACCTGGCGGAACATGGCGTCGGTGTGGTCGACCTGCGGGACGATGAACGTCTCCACGCCCCAGACGTGCGCGAGCCGCCCGCGGGTGGCGGGGACCGACGTGAAGGCCAGCAGCGGGATCGGCGAGCGGTAGCGGGACAGGCGGCGCGCCGTCTCGCCGGACATGGTGAACGCGGCGAGGGCCTCGGCGCCGACGATCGCGCCGACCTCCGCGGCGGCGCGGGCGATGGCGCCGCCGACGGTCTCCGGCATGCGGTCGAGGGTGTGGGTGGCCTGGAGGGCGGCCTGCTCGGCGGTCTGCACGATGCGGCTCATCGTGAGGACGGCCTCGATCGGGTACTGGCCGATGCTCGTCTCGCCGGAGAGCATGACGGCGTCGGCGCCCTCGAAGACGGCGTTGGCGACGTCGGAGGTCTCCGCGCGGGTGGGGCGGGGCGCGGAGATCATGGATTCGAGCATCTGGGTCGCGACGATGACCGGGCGGGCCTTCTCGCGGCACAGCTCGATGGCGCGCTTCTGGACGATCGGCACCTGTTCGAGGGGGAGCTCGACGCCGAGGTCGCCGCGGGCGACCATGATGCCGTCGAAGGCGGCGACGATCTCGGGGAGGCGCTCGACGGCCTGCGGCTTCTCGATCTTGCCGATGAGGGGGACGCGGACGCCCTCCTCCTCCATGATCTGGTAGCAGATGTCGGCGTCGGCGGGGGTGCGGACGAAGGAGAGGGCGACGAGGTCGACGCCGAGGCGCAGGGCCCAGCGCAGGTCGCGCTCGTCCTTCTCGGTGAGGGCGGGGACGCTGACCGGGACGCCGGGCAGGTTGAGGCCCTTGTTGTCGGAGACCATGCCGCCGACGGTCACGGTGGTGTGGACGCGGCTGCCCTCGACGGAGGTGACCTTGAGGGCGACGCGGCCGTCGTCGATCAGGACGGTGTCGCCGGGCGAGACGTCGCCGGGGAGGCCCTGGTAGGTGGTCGAGACCTCGCGGCGCGTGCCGGGCACGTCGTCGGTGGTGATGGTGAACTCGTCGCCGAGGGTGAGCCGTACCGGGCCGTCCGGGAAGCGGCCGATGCGGATCTTGGGGCCCTGCAGGTCCGCCAGGATGCCGACGCCGCGCCCGGTGGCGTCGGCGGCGGCGCGGATGCGGTGGTAGACCTCCTCGTGGACGGCATGCTCGCCGTGGCTCATGTTGAGGCGGGCGACGTCGATGCCGGCTTCGACAAGGGCGTTGATCTGCTCGGTGCTGGAGCAGGCGGGGCCGATGGTGCTGACGATCTTCGCTCGACGGGTCACGTGCACAACCGTACTTAGTTACTAGCCGGTACGGATATTCGTGCAGGATATGGTCGCCCCCGGTTCGCGCAGTGGTCTAGGTCAGAGGTCTAGACCACATCCGGCCGCTCATCGCGCGAAGGCCTCCACGGCGGCCCTGCAGAACGCCTTGAGGTCGTCCGGCTTGCGGCTGCTGACCAGGACGTTGGGTCCGGCCTCGCAAACCTTTACCTCCTCGTCGACCCATGTCGCGCCCGCGTTGCGCAGATCGGTCTGGAGACTCGGCCACGACGCGAGGGTGCGGCCGCGGACGGCGTCGGCCTCGATGAGGGTCCAGGGGCCGTGGCAGATCACCGCGACCGGCTTGCCGGCGTCGAAGAAGGACCTGGCGAAGGCGACGGCCCCGGGGTCGGTGCGCAGAAAGTCCGGGTTGGCGACGCCGCCGGGCAGCAGCAGGCCGTCGAACTCGGTGTGGTCGGAGACGTCCACGGTGGTGTCGACGGGGAAGGTGTCGGCCCTGTCGAGGTGGTCGAAGGCCTGGAGGCGGCCGGACTGGGTGGAGACCAGGCGCGGGCGCCCGCCGGCCTGCTCGACGGCCTTCCAGGGTTCGGTGAGCTCGACCTGCTCGGTGCCCTCGGGCGCGCACAGGAAGGCGATGGTCCTGCCCTGAAGATCGCTACTGGCCACGATGTCCTCCGATTCGCCGGTTTTCAGGCCCTTTGCCCGCGCGGGCGAGTGGTATGCAGGAAGGGTGAATCCGACCGGGTATCGCGAGTACCGGGCGCCTGGTCTGGCGTGCCTGTGGACGGCGTCGCTGCCGCGGGACGCGGAGCCGTTCGTCCAGCGGGTGGTGCCGGACGGCTGCGTGGACCTGATCTGGTCGGACGGCGGCATCCTGGTGGCGGGGCCGGACACCGGCCCGATCCCGGCGGTGTTCCGGCCGGGCGAGGAGGTCGTGGCGGTGCGGTTCGCGCCGGGGACGGCGCCGCCCGTGCTGGGCGTCCCCGCGGACGCGGTCCGGGACGGGCGGGTGCCGCTGCGGGACCTGTGGGGCGGCGAGGCCGACCGCCTGGCGGAGGAGGTGGCCGCGGCGGCCGACCGGCGGGGCGCGCTGGCCGGCGCGCTGCGCGGCCGGATCCGGCCGCCGGACCCGCTCGTGGCGGCCGTGGTGGCGGGCGTCGCCAACGGTTCGGTGCGCGAGGTCGCCGATGGGCTCGGCCTCGGCGAGCGGCAGTTGCGGCGGCGCTCGCTGGCGGCGTTCGGGTACGGGCCGAAGACGCTGCAGCGGGTGCTGCGCTTCCAGCGGGCGCTGCGGCTGGCGAGGGCGGGCGAGCCGCTGGCCTCGGTGGCGTACGCGGCGGGCTACGCCGACCAGGCCCACTTCGCGCACGAGGTGCGGGACCTGGCGGGCGAGCCCGTCCGCGGGCTGCTGGTCTAGGGTTTGAGCCGTCCGTAGGCGCGCAGCGTCAGGAGGCTCTCGACGGTGGCGACGCCGCGCCACTCGGGGCCGGTGATCGGCGTCCACGCGGGGAATCCGACGTGCCAGCCGCCGTCGTCGTCCTGCGCGTCGATGAGGGCGTCGAGCGCCGCGTCGACGGCGGCGTCGGTGAGGAGCCGCCGCCCGAACCCGTCCGGGCGCGGCGCGAAGTCGAGGGGCCCGTGGTGGTCGCTTCGCGCGTGGGCGGCGAGGAGGTCGCGGACGCGCTCGAACGCGGCCTCGGCCCGGCCGCGGTCGGGCACGTGGTCGAGGAAGGCCAGGACCGCGAGGATGTCGTACGGGCCGGGTTCGGTCGCGGGGTCGTCCAGGTAGCGCCAGCAGAACTCGGTCGCGGGTCCGAGCCAGGGGTGGCCGGCGCCGGCCCTGTGGAGCCTCCCGGCGAGTGCAGCGGTGGGGTTGATGCTCGCGGGCGGGTCGTCGGTGGTCTGCCACCATGGCGCGCGGGGCGCGTCGCGGACGGTCGGCAGCACGAACGGCACCCCGCCGCCGTCCACGGTGATGGACGACAGGTAGCCGGCGGCGCGGGCGACGGCGGGATCGTCGTCCGCGCCCGCCTCGTGCAGGATCTCCAGGGCGTGCTGGGTGGGGACGGGCTGGCTGGCCTCGCCGCGCAGGTCGGGTTCGAGGGCGTGGCCGTAGCCGCCGTCGGGGTTCTCGTAGGGGCGGAGGGCGGCCAGGACGGGGGCGGCGGGGGCGCCGCGGAAGTGCATCGCGAAGCGGTGCCGGTCGATGAGGCGGCCGTTGAGGCGCAGGAACTCGGCGGCGCGGGCGAGTTCGGATTCGGGCAGTACGTTCATGGGCTCGACGCTAGGCCGCCGGGCCGCGGCCGGTCTTGCAGGAATCGGACACCGCGTGCGGCGGGGCGGGTGGGCCCGGCCACCCCAGCGGTGGGTGGCCGGGCCCCTGGTGTCCCGCGGTGCGGGGTGCGGGAGCGCGCCGCCCGGCGGCCGCGACGGGCTCGCGGCCGCGACGGGCCCGCGGCGGTGCCGCGGCCGGGCGGTGAACCCAGGCCGGACCGTAGCCGACCAGCACGAAGACCACAAGTGGAGGGCCCGCCATCGGGGTTTCGGACGTTCCGTCCGGTACACCAGCTATGGTCTTCTATGGGTCATGAGTGACCCTTTTTACGAACGTGACAAGGCCGGGGAGCCGCTCGCGGCGGTGGCGCGCGCCGCGGAACCGTACCTGGCGAGCCTGCGGGACCGCCCCGTCCACGACCGGGCGAAGGACGCCCTCCTGGACGAGCTGGACGGCCCGCTGCCCGACCGCGGGGACGGGTCGGTGGCCGCGGTGGAGCGGCTGCTGCGGATCGGCACCGAGGCGGCGACCCACTCGTCCGGACCGCGGTTCTTCCACCTGGTGGTGGGCGGGGCCACGCCGGCGGCGATGGCGGGCGACTGGACGGCGTCGCTGCTGGACCAGGCGGCGGGCATCTGGCAGTCGTCTCCGCTGGCGGCGCGGGCGGAGACGGTGGTGCTGCGGTGGCTGAAGGAGCTGTTCGGGCTGCCCGCGTCGTTCGGCGGCGTGCTGACGCCGAGCGCGACGCTGGCGCACGTGGCGGGCCTGGCCTGCGCGCGGCACTGGTGGGCGGGCGAGCACGGGGTGGACGTGACGTCGCAGGGCCTGGCGGGCCTGCCCGCGATGCCGGTGTTCACCAGCGGGCTCGTGCACGTCAGCACCAGGAAGGCGCTGCAGATCCTCGGCTGCGGGAGGGACACGCTGACGACGTTCGCCTCCGGCGACGCCGGGCAGGTCGATCTCGCGGCGATGGACGCGGCGCTGGCGCGCGAGCGCGGCCGGGCGGTGATCGTGGCGAACCTCGGCGAGGTGAACACCGGGGCCTCGGACCCGATCGCCGAGCTGGCGGACCTGGCGGAGCGGCACGGCGCCTGGCTGCACGTGGACGGGGCGTTCGGCCTGTTCGCCGCCCTCAGCCCGCGCACCGCGCACCTCGCCCGCGGCGTCGAGCGCGCCGACTCGGTGACGGCGGACGGGCACAAGTGGCTGAACGTCCCCTACGAGAGCGGGTTCTCGTTCGTCCGGGACCCTGAGTCGCTGAGCCGCGCCTTCGGGGCGTGGGGCGCGGCCTACCTGCCGGACGACGGCGGCGATCGGGTCAACTACAACGCCCTGGGCCCGGAGTCGTCGCGGCGGGCGCGGGCGCTGCCGATCTGGGCGACGCTGCGGGCGTACGGGCGGGACGGCCACCGCGCGATGGTCGAGCGTCACCTCGACGTGGCGCGGCATCTCGGCCGGCTCGTCGAGGCGGCGCCCGACCTGGAGCTGCTGGCGCCCGTGCAGCTGTGCGTCACCTGTTTCCGGTACCGTCCGGACGGCGTCCCGGCGGAGCGCCTGGACGACCTGAACGCGCGCCTCGGCGAGGCGCTCCTCGCGGACGGCCGCGTCTACGCGGGGACGAGCACCTACCGGGGCATGACGGTCCTGCGCCCCGCGACGCTCAACTGGCGGACGACGAAGGCCGACGTGGAGCGCCTCGTCGACGTCCTGCGCGAGCTCGGGGCCCGCCTCGCCGCCTGAGCGCCGGTCAGCCGGGGCACCCCCAGGACGCGGTCTCGTCGAGCTGCTCGAAGGGCTGGGTGAGGCTGTACCAGCAGCCGGAGTCGTCGCGGAAGACGGCCTCGATGCCGTAGGGCCGCTTCTCCGGCTCGTGCAGGAACTCGACGCCCTTCGCCGACAGCCGCTCGTAGTCGGCCTGGCAGTCGTCGGTGTTGAAGGCGCCGGCGCCGAGGACGCCCTTGGCGATGAGCGCCTTCATCTGGGCGGCGGAGCCGGGGTCCATGGTGGGCGGGCCGGGGACCATCAGCGCGAGGCTCAGGTCCGGCTGGTCCTTGGCGCCCACGGTGACCCAGCGCATCCCGCCCTCGCCGAGCGTCATGTCGTCCCGGACCTCCAGGCCGAGCTTCTCGGTGAAGAACGCGATGGCCGAGTCCTGGTCGAGCACCCACACGGTGGCCAGCCCCAGTTTCGTGATCATGCAGGATCTCCTTCGTGAACAGGGAGGACGCGTTCACGGTAGGGCGCCGCCGGGCGCGCGGCCTTCTCATTTCTTGCGGAAGCCGCCCGCCCAGAGCAGGACGAAGCAGCCGGGGACGGCGGGCGCGCCGCCGGTGCGCGCCCACCGCCGGAAGGCGGTGGGCGTCATCCCCGCCTCCTGCTTGAAGCGGGTGCAGAACGTCCCGAGGCTGGTGAACCCGACGAGCATGCAGATCTCGGTGACGGTCAGGTCGGTGGTGCGGAGCAGGTCCTGGGCGCGTTCGATGCGGCGGCGGGCGAGGTAGGCGCCGGGCGTCTCGCCGTAGACCTCGCTGAACAGCCGGACGAAGTGGTAGCGCGAGTAGCCCGCGCGGGCGGCGACGGCGGCGACGTCGATGGGGCCGGCCCACTCGCGGTCCATGGTGTCCCGGGCCAGCCGCATCCTGCGCAGCAGGCCGGTGTCCAGGACGGGTGGCGCCTTTCCCATGCCCCGATGCTGGCACACGGCGACGACAAGGGCCCTGGAGGCGATCGCCTCCAGGGCCCTTGCCCGGCGCGTCAGGAGATCGGGCGCGCCGTCGGCGGGATCGGGTACGGCAGGTCCGTCCGGCCGCTGAGGTAGGCGTCGACGCCGTGCGCGGCGGCGCGGCCCTCGGCGATGGCCCAGACGATCAGGGACTGGCCGCGGCCCATGTCGCCGGCGGCGAACACGCCGTCCACCGACGTCCGGTAGTCGCCGTCGCGGACCACGTTGCCGCGCTGGTCGAGATCGACGCCGAGCTGCTCCAGCAGGCCCTCGCGCTGCGGGCCGAGGAAGCCCATGGCGAGGGTGACCAGCTCGGCGGGGATCTCCCGCTCGGTGCCCTCGACCGGCGCGAACCGGGTCTCCGGCCCGCCGACCTCCACCAGCCGCAGCCCGCGGACGTTGCCGTCCGCGTTGCCGACGAACTCGGTGGTGGACACGGCGTAGACGCGGTCGCCGCCCAGGCCGGCGAGCTCCTCGTGGGCGCTCTCCATCTTGAACAGCATCGGGTACGTCGGCCACGGCTGGGCGTCCGGGCGGGACTCCGGCGGCCGGGGCATGATCTCCAGCTGCGTGACGGACGCGGCGCCCTGCCGGATCGCGGTGCCGATGCAGTCGGCGCCGGTGTCGCCGCCGCCGATGACGACGACGTGCCTGCCCTTCGCGGAGATCGGCGACTCCTCGTAGTCACCCTCCTGCGCCCGGTTGGACGGGGGCAGGTACTCCATCGCCTGGTAGACGCCCTTCAGCTCCCGTCCGGGGACGGGCAGGTCGCGCCAGGCGGTGGCGCCGCCCGCCAGGACGACGGCGTCGTGGGACGCGCGCAGGTCGTCGGCGGTGATGTCCACGCCGATGTTCACCGAGGTGCGGAACGCGGTGCCCTCGGCGCGCATCTGGGCGAGGCGCCGGTCGAGGTGCCGCTTCTCCATCTTGAACTCGGGGATGCCGTAGCGCAGCAGCCCGCCGATCCGGTCGGCCCGCTCGTACACCGTGACCTCGTGCCCGGCGCGGGTGAGCTGCTGGGCGGCCGCGAGGCCGGCGGGGCCGGAGCCGACCACCGCGACCTTCTTGCCGGTCCTGACGGCGGGCGGCTGCGGGCGCACCCAGCCCTCGGCGAACGCCCGGTCGATGATCTCGACCTCGACCCGCTTGATCGTCACCGGGTCCTGGTTGATGCCGAGGACGCAGGCGCTCTCGCACGGCGCGGGGCACAGCCTCCCGGTGAACTCCGGGAAGTTGTTGGTGGCGTGCAGCCGCTCGATCGCCTCCCGCCAGTCCTTGCGGTAGACGAGGTCGTTCCACTCGGGGATGAGGTTGCCGAGCGGGCAGCCCTGGTGGCAGAACGGGATGCCGCAGTCCATGCAGCGGCTCGCCTGCTTCTCCAGCCGGTCCGTGCCGAGGTTCTCGTAGACCTCGGACCAGCTCTTGATCCGCACGTCCACCGGGCGGCGCTTCGGGAGCTCCCGCCGGACGGTCAGAAAACCCTTCGGGTCGGCCATGAAGGAGTCCCCCCTCTCAGCTCTGCGCGGCGGCCATGACCGCCTCGTCGACGTCGCGTCCCTCGGCCTCGGCCTTCGCCATGGCGTCCAGCACGCGCCGGTAGTCACGCGGCATGATCTTGGTGAAGCGGGCGGCGGCGGCGTCCCAGTCGTCCAGCAGCCGCCGCGCGACCCGCGACCCGGTCTCGGCCAGGTGCCGCTCGGTCAACTCCCGGACGAAGTCCACGTCGCCGGCGTCCAGCGGTTCCAGGTCGACCATCTCGCCGTTGACGCGCTCGGGCGCCAGGTCCAGCACGTAGGCGATGCCGCCGGACATGCCGGCCGCGAGGTTGCGCCCGGTCGGGCCGAGGATCAGCGCGCGGCCGCCGGTCATGTACTCGCAGGCGTGGTCGCCGGCGCCCTCGACGACGGCGGTGGCGCCGGAGTTGCGGACGCAGAACCGCTCGCCGACGACGCCGCGGGCGAACAGCTCGCCCGAGGTGGCGCCGTACAGGATCACGTTGCCGCCGATGATCTGCTCCTCGGCCGCGAACGCGGCGTCCTCGGGGGGACGCAGCGTCAGCCGGCCGCCGGACAGGCCCTTGCCGACGTAGTCGTTGGCGTCGCCGACGAGCCGAAGCGTGACGCCGCGCGGCACGAACGCGCCGAACGAGTTGCCCGCCGAGCCGGTGAAGGTGACGTCGATCGTGCCGTCGGGCAGGCCCTCGCCGCCCCACTTCTTGGTCACCTCGTGGCCGAGCATGGTGCCGACCGTCCGGTTGACGTTGCGGATCGGCAGGTCGAGCGTGACCTTGTCGCTGTAGGCGATCGCGCCCTCGGCGAGCTGGATCAGCGTGTTGTCCAGCGCCTTCTCCAGGCCGTGGTCCTGCTCGGTGACCCGGTGCAGGGCCGCGCCCGGCGCCCGCTCCGGGGCGTGCAGGATCGGGGCCAGGTCCAGGCCGGAGGCCTTCCAGTGCTCCACGGCCTCGCGGGTGTCGATCATCTCCACGTGGCCGATCGCCTCGTCCAGCGAGCGGAACCCGAGGGCCGCCAGGTACTCGCGGACCTCCTCGGCGACGAACTCGAAGAAGTTCACGACGAACTCGGGCTTGCCGGTGAACCGCTCCCGCAGGACGGGGTTCTGGGTGGCGACGCCGACCGGGCAGGTGTCCAGGTGGCAGACGCGCATCATGACGCAGCCCGACACCACCAGCGGGGCGGTCGCGAAGCCGTACTCCTCGGCGCCGAGGAGCGCGGCGATGACGACGTCCCGGCCGGTCTTCATCTGCCCGTCGGTCTGCACGACGATCCGGTCGCGCAGCCCGTTCAGCAGCAGCGTCTGCTGGGTCTCGGCGAGGCCGAGCTCCCAGGGCGCGCCGGCGTGCTTCAGCGAGGTCAGCGGCGACGCGCCGGTGCCTCCGTCGTGCCCGGAGATCAGCACCACGTCGGCGTGCGCCTTGGACACCCCGGCCGCGACCGTGCCGACCCCGACCTCGGCGACGAGCTTGACGTGCACGCGCGCCGACGGGTTGGCGTTCTTCAGGTCGTGGATGAGCTGCGCCAGGTCCTCGATGGAGTAGATGTCGTGGTGCGGCGGCGGCGAGATGAGGCCGACGCCGGGCGTGGAGTGCCGGGTCTTGGCGATCCACGGGTACACCTTGTGGCCGGGCAGCTGGCCGCCCTCGCCGGGCTTGGCGCCCTGCGCCATCTTGATCTGGATGTCGTCGGAGTTGGTGAGGTACTCCGACGTCACGCCGAACCGGCCGGACGCGACCTGCTTGATGGCGCTGCGCCGCAGGTCGCCGTTCTCGTCCGGGGCGAACCGCGCCGGGTCCTCGCCGCCCTCGCCGGTGTTGGACTTGCCGCCGAGCCGGTTCATCGCGATCGCGAGGGTCTCGTGCGCCTCCGCCGAGATGGAGCCGTACGACATCGCGCCGGTGGAGAACCGCTTGACGATCTCCGACACCGGCTCGACCTCGTCGATCGGCACCGGGTCCCGGTCGCCCTCCTTCAGCCTGAACAGCCCGCGGAGGGTCATCAGCTTCTCGGCCTGCGAGTCGACCGTGGAGGTGTACTCCTTGAAGATCTCGTAGCGGCGGGTCCGGGTGGCGTGCTGGAGCTTGAACACCGTGTCCGGGTTGAACAGGTGCGGCTCGCCCTCGCGGCGCCACTGGTACTCGCCGCCGACCTCCAGCGTCCGGTGCGGGAGTTCGTTGCCGCCCGGCGGGTAGGCGCGGGCGTGCCGCTGCGCGACCTCGCGGGCCAGCACGTCGAAGCCGACGCCGCCGAGCCGGGACGTGGTGCCGGTGAAGCAGCGGGACACCACGTCCTCGCCGAGCCCGATCGCCTCGAAGATCTGCGCGCCGGTGTAGGACGCGACCGTGGACACGCCCATCTTCGACATGATCTTCAGGACGCCCTTGCCGTAGGCCTTCACCAGGTTCCGGACCGCGGCGGCCGGGTCCAGGCCCTCGATGACGCCGGCGCGGACCAGGTCCTCGACGGTCTCGATCGCCAGGTACGGGTTGATGGCGGACGCGCCGTAGCCGATGAGCAGCGCCATGTGGTGGCACTCGCGGGCCTCGCCCGTCTCGATCACCAGGCCCACCTGCGTGCGGGTCTTCTCCCGGATCAGGTGGTGGTGGACGGCGCCGGTCAGCAGCAGCGACGGGATGGCGGCGCGGGCGGAGTCGGCGCCGCGGTCCGACAGCACGATGATCCGCGCCCCGGCCCCGATCGCCCGGCTCACCTCGGAGTTGATCTCCTCCAGGCGCGCCTCCAGGGCCTCTCCCCCGCCGGCCACGTCGTACAGGCCCTGCACGACGTGGGCCTGCAGGTGCGGGAGCGACCCCTCGTCGTCGATGTGAATGATCTTGGAGATCTCGTCGTCGTCCAGGATCGGCGTCGGCAGCACGAGCCGCCGGCACGAGTCCGGGCCAGGCTCCAGCAGGTTGCCCTCCGGGCCGAGCGTGGACTGCAGCGAGGTGACGAGCTCCTCGCGGATCGCGTCCAGCGGCGGGTTCGTGACCTGCGCGAACAGCTGCTTGAAGTAGTCGAACAGCAGCCGCGGGCGCTCCGACAGCACCGCGATCGGGGTGTCGGTGCCCATCGACCCGATCGGCTCGGCGCCCGTCCTCGCCATCGGAGTGAGGATGATCCGCTGCTCTTCGAGCGTGTAGCCGAACGTCTGCTGCCGCGTGACGAGGGTCTCGTGCGTCGGGAGCTCCCGCTCGCGCTGCGGCAGCTCCTCGAACCGGACCAGGCCGTCGTGCAGCCATTCGCCGTACGGGTGCTCGGCGGCGAGCTCGGCCTTGACCTCGTCGTCCTCGACGATCCGCCCGGCGGCGGTGTCCACCAGGAAGATCTTGCCGGGCTGCAGCCGGCCCTTCCGGACGACCTTGCTCGCCGGGATGTCGAGGACGCCCGCCTCGCTGGCCAGCACGACCAGGCCGTCGTCGGTCACCCAGTACCGGCCGGGGCGCAGCCCGTTGCGGTCCAGGACGGCGCCGACGACGGTGCCGTCGGTGAAGCTGACGCTGGCGGGGCCGTCCCACGCCTCCATCAGCGTGGAGTGGAACTCGTAGAACGCCCGGCGGGCGGGGTCCATCTCGGTGTGGTTCTCCCACGCCTCCGGGATCATCATCAGCACGGCGTGCGGCAGCGACCGGCCCCCGAGGTGCAGCAGCTCCAGGCACTCGTCGAAGGAGGCGGTGTCGCTGGCCTCGATGTCGATCACCGGGTAGATCCGGGACAGGTCGCCGGGGATCAGGTCGGACTTCAGCAGCGCCTCGCGGGCGCGCATCCAGTTCCGGTTGCCCTTCACCGTGTTGATCTCGCCGTTGTGGGCGATGAACCGGTACGGGTGGGCCAGCTCCCAGGCCGGGAACGTGTTGGTCGAGAACCGCGAGTGGACCAGCGCGATCCCGCTGGTGAAGCGGCGGTCCGACAGGTCGGGGAAGAACGGCTCCAGCTGCGGGGTCGTCAGCATCCCCTTGTAGACGATCGTCCGGCTGGACAGGCTCGGGAAGTAGACCCGCACGTCCTGCTCGGCGCGCTCGCGCATGCAGAAGACGACGCGGTCCAACTCCAGGCCCGTCCGGCCCTCGTGCGGGCCGCCGGGGGCCGGGGCCACGAACAGCTGGGCGAAGTGCGGCATGACCCGGCGGCTGGCCGGGCCGGTGAAGGCGGGGTCGTGCGGGAGCCCGCGCCAGCCGAGGACCGCCAGGCCCTCCTCGGCGCAGAGCGCCTCGACGTGCGCGACCACGGCGGCGCGCTCCGCGCCGTCCACCGGCAGGAAGGCGATGCCGGCCGCGTACGCGCCGGCCTCGGGGAGCGGGAAGTCGCAGACCTCGCGGAAGAACGCGTCCGGGATCTGGACGAGGACGCCGACGCCGTCGCCGTCGTCCGGCTCCGCGCCAACCGCCCCGCGGTGGTCCAGGTTCTTCAGGACGGTCAGGGCCTTCTGGACGATGTCGTGGCTCTTGCGTCCGTGCAGGTCGGCGACCATGCCGACGCCGCAGGCGTCGTGCTCGTTGGCCGGGTCGTAGAGGCCTTCCGCATGGGGGCGGCCCGGTACGCG
Organism: Actinomadura sp. B10D3; assembly: GCF_039871695.1. Classification (NCBI taxonomy): domain Bacteria; kingdom Bacillati; phylum Actinomycetota; class Actinomycetes; order Streptosporangiales; family Thermomonosporaceae; genus Actinomadura; species Actinomadura sp. B10D3. Next base: position 356,132 of record NZ_JBDPLY010000003.1, on the reverse strand, counting down.
GCCGGCTGTGAGGGCAGCAGCAGCCATCAACCCTCCCGTCGTCGTCGTGTCACTGCTTCGTGTCAGTGCAGGCTCGGGACGACGTTGGCCCTGCTGCGGTGAGATGACATTACATCACTGCCGGGATCATGCCCGACTGCACCGGATCGCGAAACTTCCTCGTGCCGATCGCCGGTGTGTCATCTTCGAGTGGTTTAGACCAGGTTACCGGGTTCCGCCGGGCACGGACGGTGACGGCGGCGGTGACGATCATCACCGGAACACGATGTTTACGGTGTTATGGCGGTGATCAACCGGCTCGCCGGGACCGTGCCGGTCACGCCCTGTCGATCACTCAGAGGCGTCGATCATTCAAAAGCGTGGATCATTCGGAGGCGCGGGCGGCGCGGCCGAGGACCGCCGGGGCCTTCCCGCCCTCGATCAGCAGCGACAGCAGCGTCTCGTCCTTCTCGTCGCCCTTGCCGTCCAGCCGCTGCGCCCACGACACCACGGCGAAGTGCCCCATCGCGAGGCCGCGCGCCATGCCGAAGCCGCGGCCGAACGCGTCCAGCGGGGCGGGGGCCTCCAGCGGCCTGACGAAGCCCGCGCCGATCGTGGTCTCCAGCTTCGCCACGAACCTCTCGGCGTCCGCCGACCCGGCCAGGTTGAACACCGCGACCGCCAGCGCGTAGCCGCGGCGCGTGTCGGAGTAGATGCCCCGGACGGCCTGCGTGCAACCGCCCCGGCCCAGCTCGGCGCCCACGGACCCGCCCCACACGGCGGCGGCGCAGTCGCCGTCCAGCCGCTTCGCGCGCAGCTTCAGCGTCGCCTCGCCCTCCGGGACCGACACCTTCGCCGCCGACGCGGGGAACGCCTCGCCGATCGTCAGGGGCTGGGAGTCCGCGCTCCGGGAGGCGATGCCGGCGTACGCGGCGCTGGACGGCGAGCTGGAGTAGGACACCGGCGACACGCCGGTCCCCGCGGGCGTACCGATCTTCGCGGGCGGGGCCGCGGCGGGGGCGTCGTCGCCTCCCCCGAGGACGGCCACCGCGCCCGCTCCGAGCAGCACCAGCGCGCCGAGGGCCGCGGCCGCTCCGAAGTACAGCCTCGGTCCGGGCCCGCCGGCACGGCGGGCCGGCCCGCTCTGGCGCTCAGGCCCGCCCGGCCGCCCGGAGGGCCGGGCGGGTCTCGCGGCCTTTCCCCGCTTCTTCGGCCGCTTGCCGCTCTTCTTCGGCTTCCTGCCGCGCTCGGGCGCGGCCGGGGGCGCACCGTAGGCGTCCTCGGGCGCGAAGCCGTCGTCGTAGGACTCCTCCAGGTGGGGGACGTCCTCGTACGGCGGCGTGGGCGCGGGCGGCCGCTCCGCGCGGGAGGCGGCGCGGCGGGGCGGCGGGGTCCGGCGCGGTCCGCCCGCCCGGCCCGGCGCCGTCCTGCGGGGGGCGGGCTGCCGGCGGCCCTGGCGGCTCACCGGGGGCCGCCCTCGGCCGCCGCCGCCGCGGTGTTCATCGGATCCACGACCGCGCAGATTACCGCCCACCCGCGTACCGAACGTCCAGGCCCGGCCCGGTCACTGCCCGGACCGCCCGCCGGCGGCCAGGTCGAGGCGCCCGTACAGGAAGTCGGCGGCGTTCTCGATGACCAGGCTCACATCGATCATCTCGTTGAGCGAGGCGGGCTGCTCGCCCCCGGCCCGCTGCACCCACGTGCCGACGGCGTAGTGGCCGTACGTGCGGGTGTAGGCGGCGCTGAAGCCCGAGCCGAACGGGGGCACGCCCGGCGCGTCCAGCGGCGTCACCCAGCCGGTGCCGGCCGCCGGGTCGAGGTCGCGCAGGATCTGCTTGACCCCCTCCTCGCTCGCCAGGTTGATCACGAAGAACTGGCCGACGTGCTTCTTGTCGGCGCTCACGTACGCGCCCCGGACGACCTGGGTGCACTGGTACTTGGCGAGGTCGGCCTGCAGCCGCCCGCCCCAGGTCGCGGCCTTGCAGTCCGAGCTCAGCTTGGACGCGGCCAGCGTGAACGCGTACTTGGACGACTTCAGGCTCTTGGCGGAGAACGCCTCGCCCTCGGTGATCGCGCGGCCGTCGGCGGAGCGGGACCCGAGCTTGGCGAAGCCCTCCCCGAGGTAGTCCGGGGCGTAGGCGGTCGGCACCGCCTGCGACACCTTCTTCTCGTCGCCGCCGCCGGTGAGCATGACCACCGCGACCGCCGCGACGGCCACCACGACCAGGACGGCGGCCCCGATCAGCAGCGGTTTGGGGGCGGGGAGCTTGCGGCCCGGCTTGTCGTCCTCCGGCCAGAAGTCCCGCCCGCGGCCCTTCTGCGCGGCCTTGGTGGAACCTGAGTCACGAGCCTCGATCACAGCCCCGGAGCTTAGCGGTCCGGGTCGTCCCCGCGCGCCCAAAAGGGGGATTCGTCCAGATTCATTGGCCCTAGAGGCCGTTGGTCCCGATCAGCGCGCCGACCCCGTAGGTGATCGCCGCGGCGGCGGCCCCGAACAGCAGCTGGCGCGACCCGCCGAACCACCAGGCGCGGGCCGTGATCCGCGACACCAGCGCCCCGGCGCCGAAGAGCCCGGCCGCCGCGATGCCCGCCGCGGGCCACAGCGACGACGCGCCCATCAGGTACGGCAGCACCGGCAGCAGCGCCCCGGCCGCGAACGACAGGAACGACGAGCCCGCCGCGAGGACCGGCGAGGGGAGGTCGCCGGGCGTCACGCCGAGCTCCTCCTTGGCGTGCACCTCCAGGGCCTCCTCGGGGTCGCGGGACAGCTGCCGCGCGACCTCGGCGGCCGTCGCCGGGTCCACGCCGCGCGCCTCGAAGACCTCGGCCAGCTCCTGCTCCTCGGCCACCGGGTGGCGGGCGAGCTCCAGCCGCTCCACCTCGATCTCCGCCTCGGCCAGCTCCGACTGGGACGCGACCGAGATGTACTCCCCCGCCGCCATGGAGAACGCGCCCGCCGCCAGGCCGGCGAGCCCCGCCAGCAGGACGACCTTCTGGGTCGCCTGGCCGCCCGCGACGCCCGCGATCAGCGCGAAGTTCGACACCAGCCCGTCCATCGCGCCGAACACCGCGGGCCGCAGCCAGCCCCCGGTGACGTCGCGGTGCTGGTGGTGCTGCTCCGGCCGCACGGCGGGCCTGCCGCCCGCCGCTCCCCTCGCTTCGGACACCGTCCCCCCGTCGAACTACTTCCCGTCCTTGACGGGCTCCCCCTTCTCGGCGGGGTCGCCGGCACCGTCCTTCCCATTGTCCCCGGCCGGGTCCTGCTCCTCGGACGCGGGGGCCTCGTCGTCCGCCGCGGGCTCGGACTCCGCCTCAGGATCCGCCTCGAAGTCCGTCTCGGAATCGGCCGTCTCCGGCTCGGCGGCGGGGTCGCCGGCGTCCGGCTCGGGCTCCTCGTCGGCCCGCGCCTCGGGCTCCTCGGGCTCCTCGCGCTCCTCGGCCTCGCCGGGCTCCTCCGCCGGTGTCGCGGCCTCCGCCTCGGGCTCCTCGGGCTCCGCCTCCGGTTCCTCGTCCGGGGCGGCCACGCCGGAGGCCTCGGCGGCGGCCTCCGCCTCGCCGTCCGCGCTCGGGGCGCCGTCCGGCGTCTCCGGCTCCTTCTCCAGGTCGACGGCGCCGGGCTCGTCGCCGGAGGCGATCTCGTCGGGCCCGGTCCCGGTCGCGCCCGGTTCGGCGGCCACGGTGCCGGCGGTCGCGGCGCCGACGTTCTCCGGGCCGGTGCGGCCGCGCGCCCGGTACAGGTAGGCGACCGCGCCGAGGAAGAGCAGGATCGACGTCCAGTCGTTCAGCCGCAGCCCGAGGACGTGGTGCGCGTCGTCGATGCGGAGCGCCTCGATCCAGCCGCGCCCCACCGTGTAGGCGGCGACGTAGAGGGCGAAGGCGCGGCCGTGCGTGAGCTTGTAGCGGCGGTCGGCCCAGATCACCAGGGCCGCCACGCCGATGCACCACAGCGACTCGTACAGGAACGTCGGATGGTAGGTGGCGACGTCGGCGTACTTCGGGTCGAGGGCGGGCCCGCCGTCGAGCATCGGCCGGTGGTTCTCGTCGATCTCCAGCGCCCAGAACGCGTCCAGCGGGCGGCCGTACAGCTCCTGGTTCCAATAGTTGCCCCAGCGGCCGATCGCCTGCGCGAGCGCGATGCCGGGCGCCACCGCGTCGGCCAGCGCCAGCACCGAGATCCCGCGGCGCCGGCAGCCGATGAGCGCGCCGACCGCGCCGAGCGCGACGGCGCCCCAGATGCCGAGGCCGCCCTTCCAGATCTCCAGCGCCCGGAGCGGATCGCCGTCCTCCCCGAAGTACCGCTGGTAGTCGGTGATCACGTGGTACAGGCGCCCGCCGACGAGGCCGAACGGCACCGCCCACACGGCCACGTCGATGATCACGCCGGGCGTGCCGCCCTTGGCGGCCCAGCGGCGCTCGCCGAGCCAGACGGCGACGACGATACCCAGGATGATCATGATGGCGTAGGCCCGGAGCGGGAGCGGGCCGAGGTGCCAGACGCCCTGCGAAGGGCTCGGGATGGAGGCGACCGGGTGCATGACCGTTGACGTTACCGCCTCCGGGGCGCAGCGCGCGCCGTCTCCACCACAGCGCGCGCCGCCACCGCGGACACGGTGCGTTCAAGCCGCCGCGGACGCGGCGCGATCAGGCCTGCCGCGCTCCGGACGGTGCCGTGCGCGCGGCGTCCGCGGTGCCGCCGGAGCTGGTGGTTCCGGGAGTGGGGGCGGGCCCGCCGCCCGCCTGCGCGACGGCCTTCCGCAGCCCGGAGGGCGAGCCGATCACCTCGTCGCCCGCCTTCTTTCCGTTCAGGGCCAGGTACGGGGTGGAGTCGACGCCGGCCCTGCCCGCCTGGGCGCTCGCCTGGTCGACCGTCTCGATCTTCTGGTTCCCGTTGACGCAGGCGGCGAAGGACGGGTCCGTGACGCCGAGGTCGGCGGCCCACCTGATCAGGTCCGGGGCGGCGAAGCCGGTGTCGCCCTCCGGAGGCTGCTCGGCGAAGAGCTTGTCGTGGTACTTCACCCAGTGGTCGGCGGGCATGCAGGCGGCGGCGTTCGCGGCCCGCCGCGAGTTCGACATCAGCGGGTCCTGCTGGAACAGCTGGAACGGCCGGTAGACGACCTTGACCTTGCCCTCGGCGGCGAGCTGCTTAATCGTCCCGCCGAGCCGCTCCTCCATCACCCGGCACGCCGGGCACTGGAAGTCCTCCCAGACGTCGAGGACGGGGGCGGTGACGCCCGGCTGCGCCATCGCGACCGACCCGTCCTGCTGCCGGACGGCGGGCGCCAGCGCGCCCTTGTAGGAGTCCTCCAGCGGCTCGCCCCCGCCCCGGGAGAGCGCCACCACGGCCACCGCGACCGCGACCGCCGCCACCGCGACGCCGCCGAGGACGACCGCCAGCGCCCGCCGCCGCCGCTGCCGCGCCGCGGCCCTGGCCCGTTCCCCCGCGAGACGTCCGCGCGCGGACGGTCCCCTGCCCTGCTCGCTCATCGATCCCCCGATCGGCCACTGTGCGTGTTCGTGAGCTCGCACCAGCGTAACGGGGAAGGGCGCGGCGGGTGCCGGAAAGCGCCGCGCCGCGCCGTCCCGGCGGGGACGGCGCGGCGTGCGGGTCCGTGTCGCGGCGGGGGCCGCGTTTCAGGAGGGCGCGGTCAGGAGGGCGCGCTCACTTGCCGGCCGCGGCGGCCGACTCGATGGTCGCCCGCAGGGCCGCCGGGTTCATGAACTGCGACGAGTCGAGCTTCTGGCCGTTGATGAACACCGCCGGCGTGCCGTCGACGCCGCGCTGCTGCAGGGCGTACTTGGTCATCGCGTCGACCGTGGACTTCTTCTGCTCGTCCCGCACGCACTTCTCGAAACCGGCGTCGGTGATGCCGATGTCCTTGCCCCACTTCACGAGGTCGTCCGGGGAGAAGCCCTCCTCGCCCTCGGCGGGCTGGAACCGGAACAGCGCGTCGTGGTAGGAGATCCACTTGTCGGCCGGGACGCAGAGCGCCGCCTCGGCCGAGCGCAGCGAGTTGATCTTGATGGGGTCCTTCTGCTGGCCGAACAGGTGGAACGGCCGGTAGACGACCTTGACCTTGCCCTGCACCGCGAGGTCCTCGATGGTCTTTCCGGTGGCCTCCTCGAACTGCTTGCAGATCGGGCACTGGAAGTCCTCGAAGATCTCCAGCTCCGGCTTGGTCACCCCCGCCTTCGCCATCACGATCGAGCCGTCCTGCTGGCGGCTCAGCGGGGCGAGCGCGCCCTTGTGCACCTCGGCCCGCCCGTTCTTGCGCTGCTGGTCGATGATCAGGACGGTGGCGACCACGACCACCGCCACGGCGACCACCGACCCGAGGATGATGGCGAGCAGCCGCCGCTGCTTCTGCCGCGCCGCCTGCCGCTTGCGCTCGGCGGCCAGGCGCTCCCTCGCGGACCGCTCTCGTGCGGCCTTGCTCATTGGTTCTCCTAAGCGTGCGGACCCGCGCCGGCACCGTGCGGCGCGGTAACGGCGAGACTAGTCGACCTGACCGATCCGCCGGAATTCGTCGATCAGAACGAGGATGAACAGCAGTGCGGTGATGACATGCACGCCCGTGCACCACAGGCAGATCTTGTGCAGGATCGCCAGTTCGACGGTGACGAGGTAGACGACGAACAGCACGCCCACCGCGACGCTCCCCACCCGCGCCCAGCGCAGCGGGGGCCACTGCGACCGCAGCGCCCACGGGGTCAGCAGCGCGCCGAACGCCACGAAGAACGCGAGGCCGAGCAGCGGCATCGGGATCCCCAGCAGCGCGGAGTACTCGCTCGTCGTGACGGCGTGGCAGTCCACGGTCTTCGACGCCGAGCAGACCAGCGCGCCCTCGTCGTAGTGCGTGACCGTCAGGTAGACGGAGATCCCGAGGCCGGCGAGCGTCAGGACCCAGGCCGCGACCTGGAACCACACGGGCGGCGTCCGCGGCCCGGCGGTGCCAGGCCTGCCCGTCGCCGTCATCTCTTGCGTCATCGTGATCCTTCCGGGACCGCCTCCGCCGGCGAACACACCCTATTGGAGAGCGGAGGCGGCACAAGACAGGAACTCGGCGGGCGGTGCCGGGAGTTCCCGCGGCGCCGGGAGAACGCGCGGACCCGCGCCGCCCGGCCGTGGGTCGCGGGCCGGGGTCAGCGGCCCTGCCGGACGCCCGCCGCCAGCTCCTCGGTCAGCGCGCGGATCCCGGCCACTCCGGAGGCGAGGTCGGGCGCGTCCAGGAGGCGGCGGACGAACGCCGATCCGACGATCACCCCGTCCGCGAAGCCGGCGACCTCGGCGGCCTGCGCGCCGGTGCCGACGCCGAGGCCGAGGCCGACCGGCAGCGGCGTGCCGCTCGCCTCGATGACCGCGCGGGTCCGCTCGACCAGGCGCGGTGCGCCGGTGTCGACCGCGGAGCGGGCGCCGGTGACGCCCATCAGCGACGCCGCGTAGACGAAGCCGCGGCACTCGCGGGTGATGGTCGCGATCCGCTCGTCGGTGGAGCTGAGCGCGACGAGGAAGACCCGGTCGAGGCCGTGCGCCTCGGACGCCGCCAGCCAGTCGCCGCCCTCCTCCGGCGTCAGGTCGGGGGTGATGAGCCCGGCCCCGCCGGCGGAGGCGAGGTCGCGGGCGAAGGCGTCCACGCCGTAGTGGTCGACAGGGTTCCAGTACGTCATGACGAGGGTGGGGACGCCGGTGGCGGCGACGGCCTCGACCGTGCGGAACACGTCGGCGACGCGGACCCCGCCGACGAGCGCCTGGTGCACGGCGTCCTGGATGACGGGGCCGTCCATCATCGGGTCGGTGTAGGGCAGGCCGATCTCGATGACGTCGCAGCCCGCGTCGACCATGGCCTTCAGGGCGTCGACGGCGCCCTCGCGGGTCGGGAACCCGGCGGGCAGGTAGCCGACGAGCGCGGCCCGCCCGTCGGCCTTCGCCTTGTCGTAGGCGGTCTGGGCGGTCTGGGCGGTCACGCGCTCTCCCCCTCGGGCATCAGGCCGAAGAAGGTCGCGGCCGTGTGCATGTCCTTGTCGCCGCGGCCGGACAGGCACACCACGATCGTGGCGTCCGGGCCGAGCTCCTTGCCGACCTTGAGCGCGCCGGCCAGCGCGTGCGCGGACTCGATCGCCGGGATGATGCCCTCCGTGCGGCACAGCAGCGCGAACGCGTCCATCGCCTCGGCGTCGGTGATCTCGCGGTACTCGGCGCGGCCGCTGTCGCGCAGCCACGAGTGCTCGGGGCCGACGCCGGGGTAGTCGAGGCCCGCGGAGATCGAGTGGGTCTCGAGGGTCTGGCCGTCGTCGTCCTGCAGCAGGTAGGTCCGCATGCCGTGGATGACGCCGAGGGAGCCGCCGACCAGCGTCGCCGCGTGCCTGCCGCCGGCGACGCCGTCGCCGCCCGCCTCGAACCCGTACAGCCGGACGGACGCGTCGGGGACGAAGGCGTGGAAGGTGCCGATCGCGTTGGAGCCGCCGCCGACGCAGGCGACGACGGCGTCCGGGAGGGCCCCGGTCAGCTCGACGCACTGCCGCCGCGCCTCGACCCCGATGATCCGCTGGAGGTCGCGGACCATCATCGGGAACGGGTGCGGGCCCATGACGGAGCCGATGCAGTAGTGGGTGTCGCCGACGGTGGCGACCCAGTCGCGGAACGCCTCGTTGCAGGCGTCCTTGAGGGTGCGGCTGCCGGTGCGCACCGGGATCACCTCGGCGCCGAGCATGCGCATCCGGGCGACGTTGAGCGCCTGCCGCTCGGTGTCGACCTCGCCCATGTAGACGGTGCAGGTCAGGCCGAGCAGGGCGGCGGCGGTGGCGGTGGCGACGCCGTGCTGCCCGGCGCCGGTCTCGGCGATCAGGCGGGTCTTGCCCATCCGCTTGGTGAGCAGCGCCTGGCCCAGCACGTTGTTGATCTTGTGCGAGCCGGTGTGGTTGAGGTCCTCGCGCTTGAGCAGCACGCGGGCGCCCGCGTGCTCGGAGAAGCGCTTCGCCTCGGTCAGCAGGCTCGGGCGCCCGGCGTAGTTCGCGAGCAGGTCCTCCAGCTCGGCGGTGAACTCCGGGTCGCTCTTGGCGGTCTCGAACTCGCGGGTCAGCTCGTCCAGCGCCGCCATCAGGGCCTCGGGGGCGAACCGCCCGCCGAACGGCCCGAAGTGGCCCGCGGCGTCGGGCACGGCGCCGGCAGCACCGCGCGCGGCGGTGTCGGTGGTCATGGGAAAACGCGTCCTGTCATGGGAGAGGTGGCTGATTCGGTCGGTGGGGTGCGTGCTGCCCCCGCCATCGCTCCCGGAGCGGTTCGACCTGCATGTCCTTCACCCTATCGAGCCCTGCCGACCGGCGCCGCCGCCGGTCAGCCGCTCTGCCGCAGCGCCGGGTGGGCGCCGGCGGCGACCAGGTCGGCGACCGCGGCGCGCGGGTCCTTGCCGATCACCAGGCTCTCCCCCACCAGCACCGCGTCGGCACCGCTGGAGGCGTAGGCGAGCAGGTCGTGCGGGCCCCGCACCCCCGACTCGGCGATCTTCACGACGTTCTTGGGCAGCGCCGGCGCGACCCGGGCGAACACGCCGCGGTCGACCTTCAGCGTGCGCAGGTCGCGGGCGTTCACGCCGATGACCTTGGCGCCCGCGTCGACGGCGCGGGCCGCCTCCTCCTCGGTGTGCACCTCGACGAGCGGGACGAGCCCGATCGACTCGGCCCGCTCGACCAGCGACACGAGGGCGTCCTGGTCGAGGGCGGCGACGATGAGCAGCGCCATGTCGGCGCCCGCGGCGCGCGCCTCCCACAGCTGGTAGGAGGTGACGATGAAGTCCTTGCGCAGGACGGAGACGCCGACGTTCGCGCGGACCTCGGCGAGGTCGTCGAGGCTGCCGCCGAACCGGCGCCGCTCGGTCAGCACGCTGATGACCTTGGCGCCGCCAGCCTCGTAGTCGCGGGCGAGCGCGGCGGGGTCGGCGATCGCGGCGAGCGCCCCCTTGGAGGGGCTGCTGCGCTTGACCTCCGCGATGACCGACACGCCCGGCCCGCGCAGCGCGGCGAGCGCGTCCAGCGGGGCCGGGGCCTTCGCCGCCCGCTCCTTGAGGACGTCGAGCGGGACCTCGCGCTGCCTCTCGGCGAGATCGGCCCGGACGCCCTCGATGATCTCGTCCAAAACGCTCAAGGTCGCAGGCCCCCTATTTCAGGTCGTTCCGTGCACCGATCGTAGCCGCCCCCGTCCGCGCACCCCGCACCCGGGAGGCCGTCCCGCGGCCCGGGCGGGCGGCGGCGCCGCGTCAGGGCGCCAGGGCGTGCGCGAACGGCAGGTTGCGGACGATCCAGTAGACGACCAGGAGGCCGACGAACGAGTACGCGACGGCGGGCCTCAGCAGGGCGGACCGCATGGGCAGCCCCTGCGCGGTCCTGACCGTCCAGCGGACGTACAGGTAAGCGAAGACCGGGAGCATCACGAAGAGCAGCGGGTTGAAGCCGAAGGCGACGCCCACATGACCGTGCGTGAGCGCGTAGACGAGCCGCGTCATCCCGCAGCCGGGGCAGTAGAAGCCGGTCAGGGCCAGGAACGGGCAGCCCGGGTAGTGGCCGGGCTCGCTCGGGTCGTCGCGGAAGGCGACCACGAGGGTGCCGGCGACGACGCCGCCGAGCACCGCGGCCTGCGGGGCGAGCGCCCGCAGCGAACGCCGCCGCCCGGTGGGGCCGGCGTGCTCGTGGGCGTGGACCGGTGCGCGCGTCACGCCGTCCAGCCTAGGCCGCCCGACCCGGTAGCTCCCATTAGGCGTCCAGGACGTAGCCGACGCCCCGGACGGTCCGGATGGGGCTGCTCTCCCCGAGCTTGGCGCGGAGCTGGGCGATGTGGACGTCGACGGTGCGGCTTCCGGCGCCGGCCCCAGGGCCCCACGCGGCGTCCAGAAGCTGCTCCCGGGTGAAGACGCGGCCGGGATTGGCCATGAGGAACTCCAGGAGGTCGAACTCGGTGACGGTGAGCGGGACGCGGCGCTCGCCGACGGCGGCGGCCCGGCCGCGGGGGTCGAGGGAGATGCGGCCGGCGCGCAGCGGGCCGGGCGCTTCGGCCGGGACGCCGCGGCGCAGGGCCTCGGCGACGGCGGCGACGAGGACGCGGGGGCCGAAGGGCCGGTCGACGCGGTGGTCGCCGAGGGCCCGGGAGACGGCGGGGTCGAGGGCCCCGGTGACGGCGACGACGGGAGCCGGGCGGGCGGCGTCGGCGACGCGCCGGTACAGGTCGGCGGGCAGCGCCGAGGTGGACAGGTCCAGGACGACGACGTCGGGGCGGCTGCGCTCGGCCGCGGCCGGCGCGCCTGCGGGGTCGGCCTCGATCTCGACGTCGAAGCCCTCCCGGGCGAGGTAGCGGCGCTCCAGTTCGGCGACGGCCGGGTCGTGCTCGATCACCAGGACGAGCCCGCCGCCGTCGGCGCTCACGGGCGGCCGTTCCGCCGGGCGGTCGGGTCCTCGCCGCGGTCGAGCGACCTCCACATCGCGGACGGGTCGTCCTCGGCCGGGCCGTCCTCGGTCCCGCCTCCCTCCGCCGGGGCCGCCGCGGTCCTCACCGGGGCCGGGCGCTCGTAGCGGGCCGACAGGCCGGGCCAGCGGCTCCCGCGCACGGCGGTGACGAGCCCGGCGACGGCGAGGAGCACCCCGCCGGTGACCGAGGCCATCCACCACAGGTTCACGTCGAGGGCCGGGTCGGCGCCGAGCCTGATCAGGGCGCTCTTGTCGCCCGCGGCGGACAGCACGTTGGGGCGCTGGACGGCGGCGGCCGACGCGTAGGCGATGCCCGCGCCGAACAGGGCGATGAGCACGCCGGCGGCCGCGCGCACGCGGCCCCGGGTGGCGAACAGGGTGGCGAGCCCGGCGAGCCCGGCCCAGCCGAGGGCGCCCGCGGCGCCGCCGAGGTCGCCGCCGGTCAGGGTCTGCGTGAAGGGGGTGATGGCCTCGCGCGCCTCGACGGTGGCCCAGGTGCGCCCGGCGGCGAGCAGGGCGAGCCCCGCGCCGGCGGCGCACAGCAGCGCCGTCAGGCCGCGTTCGCGTGCGGGCGTCATGAGGCGCGCCCGGGACGCTCCCCGGCCGCGGCGTCCGGGACGCGGGCGTCCCGGGCGGTGTCCCGGCAGGTGGGGTCGCCCGTGCGGCGGGGCCCCGTGCGGTGCAACATGCGCCCGAGTTTATGGCAGGGCCTCCGGCGACCGGCTCCGCCCCGGCCGGCGGGGCTCCGCTGGAGACGCGGGGCGGGAGGAACACCGAGGCCCGCCCTCCTGGCGGTGGGGGGCGGGCCTCGGCGTACGACTGCGGGTGTTACAGGGGGACGACCTGGTCGGCCTGCGGACCCCGGTTACCCTGCGTCACCTCGAACTGGACGCGCTGGTTCTCGTCCAGCGTGCGGTACCCGGAGGTCTGGATAGCCGAGTAGTGCACGAACACGTCCGGCCCGCCGCCGTCCACGGCGATGAAGCCGAAGCCCTTCTCGGCGTTGAACCACTTCACGGTGCCCTGCTGGGGCATGTCTTTCTCCTTGCGGCAAAACCTGGGCCCACACCTCGCGGGCCCGTGCGGTCGCTGCGGAACGCTCTCGCCCCCGGTACGGTCCCGGAAAAGCCAAAACGCCCGCTGCCATCAGTCCGCGGGCGTCTGAACGATCGAGAACCACGACTGCAACCGACCGGACCACCGTATCACCGCTTCCGCGTAAAGCGGAGGAGCCGCAAGGCTTGCGATTCTCCTCTCGGCGAACCGTGCCGTTACCTGCCCGTTAAAGACTCCAACCGGCCTCCGTCAGAGTCTTGACAGCGTCCGTGTCCCCGGTGAGGCGGACCTTCGCGACGTCCCGGCGGCCCAGTGCCCACAGGACGAGTTCGCCGACCGGCCCGTGCACGCGGACGGCGCCGCGGGAGCGCCGGCCGCCGCCGGAGACGCGCGCGCTCCGGCCGTCCGGCTGGACGAGCGTTACCTCGACGTGAACCTTTCTTAGGACAAAGCGGGCAATTTTTATCCGCCGCCAGAGAAGTTCCTCGAGTTCCGCCGAGATCTCCCGGGGCTCCCAGTCGGGACGCGCCCGGCGGATGTCCTCATGGTGCACAAAGAACTCGACGCCGTTCGCGATTTTGTCGACTCCGGGAAGCGCGTAGGGCGAGAACTTCGGCGGCCCCTGCCGAAACCGTTTCACCAGCGTGTCGAACGGAACGGCACGCGCCGTCCTTCGCCGCACACGTTCGGTATAGAACTCCAGCGGAGGAAGAAGGATTCCGGGGGCGGCGTCGGGGCGCCCTTCCCGGACGACCAGATGCGCGACCAGGTCGCGCGCGTCCCAGCCCGCGCACTTGGTGACCGCTTCCGGTCCCGCCTCGGCCAGGGCGCCGGCCAGCAGCACGCGCTCGCGGCGGACCGGGCCGTCCTCGAGAGTGCTCATCGCATGATCGTAGGCCGCCGCCGGCCGGGCGGGAATAAGCGCGGTGACCGGATGGTAGGCAATATCCGGGCCCGCGAGTCCCCCACCGCGGTCGCACGGGGGCATCCCGCCGGGCTGCCGTCCGTGATCGAGGAGTTGCCGTGCCACCAGGTTCCAGACGCGTGAGCCCGCATGTCCTGAGAGAGGGACTGGGCGTGCTGTGGGTGGCCGTGAAGGCCGAACCATGGATCTTCACGGCGTCGGTGCTCGCGAGCGCCCTGTACGCGGCCATGACCGTGGCGACCGCGCAGGTGCTCGGCTGGACCACCGAGGAGGTCGTGCTGCCGGCGTTCGCGTCCGGGAGCACGACGGCCGGGGCGCTGGCCGGGGCCGCCGCCCTCATCATGGCGGTGGCGTTGCTCAAGGCGCTCGGCGTCGCGGGCCGCCGCTTCTACGCCGGGCTCATGCAGTACCGGATGCAGGCGTCCTACCGCCGCAAGGTGACCCGGCAGTACCTGCGGCTGCCGCTGGCGTGGCACCACCGGCACCCGACCGGGCAGCTGCTGTCGAACGCCAACGCCGACGTGGAGGCGGTGTGGGCACCGATCGCGCCGCTCCCGATGGCGGTCGGGGTCGTGTTCATGCTGCTGATCGCGGCCGTCTCGATCCTGGTCACCGACGTGGTCATCGCCGCGGTCGGCTTCCTGGTCTTCCCCGCCGTGGCGCTCATCAACGTCGCCTACCAGCGGCGGCTGTCCCCGGTGGCGACCCGCGCGCAGCAGCTGCGCGCCGAGGTCAGCGAGGTCGCGCACGAGAGCTTCGAGGGCGGCCTGGTCGTCAAGACCCTCGGCCGGGAGGCGGCCGAGACCGAGCGGTTCGCGGAGCGGGCGCGGGCGCTGCGCGACGCCAACATCGCGGTCGGCCGGATCCGCGGGCTCTTCGACCCGGTGCTGGAGGCGCTGCCGAACCTCGGCGTGCTCGCCGTCCTGCTCATCGGCTCGCTGCGGCTGGAGTCGGGCGCCATGTCGGCGGGCGACCTGGTGAACGTCGCCTACCTGTTCACGCTGCTGTCGTGGCCGATCCGCGCGCTGGGCTGGGTGCTCGGGGAGGTGCCGCGCAGCGTCGTCGGGTGGCGGCGGGTCCGCGGCGTCCTGGACGCCACCGGCTCCCTCCCGTACGGGGACCGCCCGCTGGACGGCTCCGGCGGCGCGGCGACCGAGATGGAGGTCCGCGAGGTCCGGTTCGCCTACGAGGCTGCGGGTGAAGGGGACACCCCGCACCGCGTCCTGCACGACGTGTCGTTCGCCGCGTCCCCCGGCCGGACCATCGCGGTCGTCGGCCCGACGGGCTCGGGCAAGTCCACCCTGACCTCGCTGCTCGTCCGGCTGGTCGACCCGGCCGACGGGTCCGTCCTGCTGGACGGCGTCGACCTGCGGGACGTCGAGCGCGGCGGGGTCGCGGCGACGGCGGCGCTCGTCCCGCAGCAGACGTTCCTGTTCGACGACACCGTCCGCGGCAACGTGACGCTCGGCCTCGGCATGCCGGACGAGCGGGTCTGGGAGGCGCTGCGGCTCGCCCAGGCGGACGGGTTCGTCGCCGCCCTCCCCGACGGGCTCGACACGAGGGTGGGCGAGCGCGGGGCGACCCTGTCGGGCGGCCAGCGGCAGCGTCTCGCGCTGGCGCGCGCCCTGGCGCGCCGGCCGCGGCTCCTCGTCCTGGACGACGCGACGTCCAGCGTCGACCCGCAGGTCGAGGCGCGCATCCTGCAGAGCCTGCAGGAGGCGCAGGCGGGCGAGGCCGGCGGCGCGACCGTCGTGGTCGTGGCCTACCGCAAGGCGACGATCGCGCTCGCCGACGAGGTCGTGTACATGGAGCACGGCCGCGTCCTCGCGCGCGGCGCCCACGCCGACCTGCTGGAGCGTTCCGAGGGCTACCGCAACCTCGTCAACGCCTACGAGCGGGCCGAGGCGGAGCAGGAAGCGGTCGAAGGCGGCGAGGAGGCCCTGGCATGACGGTGACGGAGACGGCCCGCGCGGCGAGGTCCGGCGGGCTCGGCGACGCGAGCGCCGACGGCGCCATACGCACGCTCCGGCGCGGGCTGGGCCTGAGCCCGGAGTTCCGCGCCGGCCTGGCCGGGACGCTGGCGCTCGCGCTGGTCTCGACGGCCGGGCGGGTGGTGGTGCCGATCGCCGTCCAGCAGACGATCGACAAGGGCCTCGGGCGGCCTGGCGGCCCCGACATCGCCTTCATCCGGACGGCGGTGCTGCTGTGCGCGGGCGCCGTGCTGGTGACGGCGGTGTGCGCGTACCTGATGAACGTCCGGCTGTACAAGACGTCCGAGGGCGGCCTCGCGGGGCTGCGGGTGAAGGCGTTCCGGCACGTCCACGACCTGTCGATGCTCACCCAGAGCGGCGAGCGCCGCGGGGCGCTCGTGTCGCGGGTGACGAGCGACGTCGACCAGATCAGCCAGTTCATGCAGTCGGGCGGGCTGATGTTCATCGTCTCGATGGGCCAGCTGATCGTGGCGAGCGTGCTGATGGTCGTGTACTCGTGGCAGCTGGCGCTGCTCGTATGGGCGGCGTTCGTCCCGCTGGCGTTCGCGCTGCGCCGCTTCCAGCGGATCCTGTCGAAGGCCTACATGCGGGTGCGGGAGCGGATGGGCGACCTGCTCGCGGCGGTCAGCGAGTCCGTCGTGGGCGCGTCGGTCATCCGCGCGTACGCGTCGGAGGAGCGCACCGGCCGGCGGGTGGACGACACCGTGGAGGCCTACCGCTCGTCGCAGGCCCGCGCGCAGGCGATGGTCGCGCTCACGTTCCCGGTCAGCGAGCTGGTCGCGGCGCTCGCCATCGCCGCCGTCGTCATCGCCGGGACGCTCCTCGGCATCGCCGGGGAGCTGTCGGCGGGCAGGCTGGTCGCGTTCCTGTTCCTGGTCACCCTGTTCGTCAGCCCGATGCAGACGGCGACGGAGGTCCTCAACGAGGGGCAGAACGCGATCGCGGGCTGGCGGCGGGTCCTCGGCGTGCTGGACACCGTCCCCGACGTCGCCGACCCCGGCGACGCGGGCGAGACGCTGCCGCGCGGCCCGATCGAGGTGCGGTTCGAGGGCGTCGGGTTCGCCTACCCGGGCGGCCCGCCCGTCCTGCACGACGTGGACGCCCACATCGCGCCGCGCAGCCGCGTCGCGATCGTCGGGCAGACGGGCTCGGGCAAGACGACGTTCGCCAAGCTCCTCACCCGCCTCATGGACCCGGTCTCCGGCCGGATCCTCGTGGACGGGGTGCCGCTGGACCGGGTCCGGTTCTCCTCGCTGCGCGAGCGGATCGTGATGGTGCCGCAGGACGGGTTCCTGTTCGACGCCTCGCTCGCCGACAACATCAGGTACGGGAGCCCGGACGCGACCGACGAGGACCTCGTCCTCGCGCTCACCGAGCTCGGGCTCGCCGACTGGCTCGACGGGCTCCCCCAGGGCCTCGGCACGCCGGTCGGGCAGCGCGGCGAGTCGCTGTCGGCGGGCGAGCGCCAGCTCGTCGCACTGGCCCGCGCCTACATCGCCGACCCGGACCTGCTCGTCCTGGACGAGGCGACGTCCGCCGTCGACCCGGCGACCGAGGTCCGGATCCAGCGGGCGCTGGACGGGGTGACCCGGGGCCGCACGGCCATCGCCATCGCGCACCGGCTGTCCACGGCGGAGGCGGCCGACGAGGTGATCGTCTTCGACGCGGGGCGCATCGTCCAGCGCGGCCCCCACGCCGCGCTGGTCGACCGGCCCGGCGTGTACGCCGACCTCCACGCCTCCTGGAGAGCCCAGCGAACGTTGTGAAGGACATGACTACCTGGGGTAAAGCACTTGCCCGATATCTGGTCTCGTGCGCATTCTGCTGGGGTGAGCAACGGAGTCGTGTTGGAATCGGCGGGCACGCTGCACGGTCAACTGCAGCGGGGGCTCGGGAGGGCCGCGCGGCGCGCGGCGGACAGGCCCGGCGCGGGCGAGTACGTGTACGAGTGCGTCCGGCGGGATCCACGGTGGGATCGTCAATGTGAGTCACGGCGTCTGTATTACGCCCGGTTGATGGTCGATCTGGAGCTACCGGTCGGACCGATTGCCGAACATCTGTTCGACCCGTCCGACCATACCGATCCCGACGAGTGGCGGGTCGATCTGGCGTTGGGCGTCCTCGCCGACCTGGTGCGGCTGAGCCGGCGGGAGGCGGCGGGGCCGCTGCGCCACTACGCCGAGGAGGGCGCGCAGTGGTTCGACGCGGTCGCCGAGCTCATCGACCTTGAGGATCCATCGCTGACGGCCGGATTGGACGAGCTGGTCGCCGCACGGTGCGACGACGCGGACCTGGCGCTGCTGATACCGGCCGGGCACAACCCGGTGATCGAGGCGTGGGCGGCCCGGCAGCCGCGCGTGGCGGGGGCGCTGGCACGGCAGCGGGAGGCGGGGCTGGCGGCGCGGCGCGCGGTGGTCACCGCCCCGGGGCGCGCCCGGCAGAGCGACGCCGAGTTGCTGGAGCTCGCCAGGCGGCGCGGCGAGGGCGCCATCGCGGCGATCTTCGAACTGGGCCGGCGGCGGACGCTGGCGCTGCTGGACCTGGCGGAGGAGCTGCTGCCGCAGCGGCCGAGCCGGTTCGGCGGCGCGGTGTGCCGGGCGCTGCGGGAGTACGGGCCGGAGACGCTGCCGCGGGCGCGGGCGTGGGCGGCGGAGCGCGGCGGGTGCGCCGACATGGGGCTGCGGATCCTCGCCCGGTACGGCACCCGGCAGGACATCCCGCTGCTGATGGACGAGTTGGACGGGGCGGTCGCCCGGCGCGACTGGGCCGACGCCGCCAGCCCGGTCGAGGGGCTGGGGAGGCTGCGCGCGGGCGAGGCCGTCCCCCTGTTGAAGACCGCTTGGACCGAATCCACCTATGCCTATCTGAGACCCCGCATCCTGACGGCGCTGACGAGAACCGCCCCGCACACCGCCGAGTCCTACACGGCCGAGGGGCTGTGGGACTGCGAGGACGGCGTGCGGGCCGAGGCCGCCCGGTTCGCGCCGCTCACCCGCGAGACGCAGCTGCGGCTGCGGCGGCTCCAGCAGGACGCCGCCGAGGACCCCGACGTCCGCGCCGCCGCCGGCGCCCGCCTCATGACCTGAGCTCCCTTCGCCCGAGCCCCTCGGCCCGGGCCCCGCCTGGCCGGATGAACCTCCCCGGGACCGGACGCGTACTTCCCAGTCGAATCGCGCGTCTCAACCCCGGAGAGGAAGAGCGATGGTCTCCCGACACCATCTCGGCCTGATGAAGACGGTGCCGCTGTGCGCGGCCGTGCTGGCGCTGCCGCTGGCGGCCGGCTGTTCCGCGTCGGACGCGTCGGACGGCAAGACCGCCAAGCCGGCGACGCTGGCGGAGCTTGCCAAGCAGACCGACTGCTCCGTGACCGGAAAGCGGAAGGTCGAGGACCTGGAGCAGGGCAACTGCAAGACCTCCAAGGGACGCTTCGTGCTGGTCAGCTTCACCACCGACAAGGGCATGCACGCCTGGCTGGAGGAGGCCAAGCCCTGGGGCGGGGTGTACCTGGTCGGGGCGCGCTGGGTGATCGTCAGCCAGCTGAAGACGCTCGAGGGCCTGCGCAAGGACCTGGGCGGGAAGATCGTCCACGGGGACGACCACGGCACCGGCGGCGGGGGCGGCGGCCACGGTTCGGGCGGCGGCCACGGCTGATCCTCACCGGACGTCCGGGCGGCGGAGGCCGCATCCGCATACTCAGGGCATGCGGGGCGTGGCCGACCGGTCGCCCGAGTCCTCCTCACCGCGGACGAGCAGGACGCTCCAGCGCTCCAGGGCCGGCCCGATGCGGGCCAGGACGCGGCGTCCCGCCAGCCCGCGGCCGATCATGCCCGGGTGCCACAGCGGGTGGCCGGGCCCGTCGACGATGACGCGGACCGCGGCGACCGGCAGGCCCCCGGCGCGCGCGGCCACGACGGCCGACTCCATGTCCGCCGCCCGGGCGCCGCGCGCGGCCCACAGGGCGCGCTCCTCGCCGCGGACGACGTGGTCGGTGGTGACCAGCGGGCCGGTCTGCACGCTCAGGCCGTCCCGGATCAGCTCCGCGGCGAGCAGCCGCGGCGCCGAGCACGGCGTCGCCGCCGCGTCCGGCCCGGTGCCGCGGATCTCGTCGGCGACGAGCACGTCGCCGGGCCGCAGGCGCTCGTCGAGCGCGCCGCCGAAGCCGACGGTGACGAACGCGGCGCAGGCGTCCGGGAGCCGCCCGGCGCGCCGGGCGCGGTAGCCGACGACCACGACGGGCGTGCGGGTGAGGCCGCGCCGCACCGCCCGCGCCTCCATGCCGAGCGCGGCGCACACCACCGGTCCGAGCACCGGCGCCTCAACGGCATCGTCGATGTTCACCGGTCCAGCGAAACACGGGGTCATCCGGAGATCCAGCGCCATCACCGCGCGGTACGACATTCGCGGTGGACAGTTCCGCCTCACGGAGGGCGCGGCCCCGCGCTCCGCCCGCCTACACTCCCTCGCATGACCTCCTTTCCCGTTCGGCGGAAGCTGGCCGTACTCCCGTTCGCCCTCCTGCCCCTCGGCGTGCTGGCCGGGTGCAGCGGCGAGAACAGCGAGACCAACTGCAGTGTCAACGCCTGCACGGTGACCTTCGACCGCGGCGTGGACGCGAGCGCGTCCATCCTCGGCGTGAAGGCCGAGCTGGTGAAGGTGGAGGGCCAGATGGTCACTCTGAAGATCGGCGGGCAGACCGTCACCGTCCCGGCCGGCGAGGGGGAGCAGGCCGAGGGGTTCGACGTCTCGGTGCAGTCCGTCACCAAGGACCAGGTCGTCGTGAAGATCTCCAACAACGGCTGACCACCCTCTATCATTCGTTCATGCGTTCGATCACCGTGGCGGAGCGGCGGGCCCGGCTCGCGCTCCGCCACCGGCTTTCCGCCCGGGCGAGGACGGACGACGTCCTCGACATCGCCCGCTCGATGGTGGTGCTGCACGCCACGGATCCGGCGACCGTGTTCCTGTCGGTCGCGGCGCGCAGCCGCGGCGCCGTGCCGGAGGCGGTGGAGAAGGCCCTGTACGACGACCGGACGCTGCTGCGGATGCTCGCCATGCGCCGGACGATGTTCGTCGCGCCGACCGAGCTCCTGCCCGTCCTCCAGGCGTCCACCGCGAACGGCCTGGCGGTGAAGCAGCGCGCCACCTACACGCGGATCATCGAGCGCGGCAGCGACGTCGCCGACGTGCCGGCCCTGTTCGCCGAGGCCGCGGAGGCCGCGCACCGGGCGCTGCTGGCGCGCGGGGAGGCGACCGGCGCGCAGCTCTCGGCGGACGTGCCGCTGCTGCGGACGCAGGTCGACCCGGCGCCCGGCAAGTCCTACTCGCGGCCCACGAACATCACCACGTGGGTCCTGGTCACGCTCGGCTGCGAGGGCCGCATCGTGCGGGGCCGGCCGAACGGGTCGTGGGCCAGCAGCCAGTACCGGTGGTCGCCCGTCGAGGCATGGCTGCCCGGCGGCGTCGAGGACCTCCCGGCCACCGAGGCCCGCGCCGAGCTCGCCCGCCGGTGGCTGCGCGCGTTCGGCCCCGCCCCGGCCGCCGACCTGAAGTGGTGGACGGGCTGGAACGCCGGCGACGTCAGGACGGCGCTCGCCCTGCTGGACGTCACCGAGGCCGATCTCGGCGGGACCACCGGCCTCGTCCTGTCCGACGACCTGGAGCCCGCGCCCGCGCCCGAGCCGTGGGCGGCGCTGCTGCCCGCGCTCGACCCGACCCCGATGGGCTGGCGGGAGCGCGGCTGGTTCCTCGGCGACCACGGCCCGGCGCTCTTCGACCGCAACGGCAACATCGGCCCGTCCGTCTGGTGGGACGGCCGCGTCGTCGGCGGCTGGGCGCAGCGCAAGGACGGCGAGATCGCCGTCCGCCTGCTGGAGGACGCCGGCTCCGACGCCGAGGCGGCCGTCGCGCGCGAGGCCGAGCGGATGGCGGCCTGGTACGGCGGCGTCCGCGCGACACCCCGGTTCCGCACCCCGCTGGAGCGGGAGCTGACGGCCTGAGACGCCGTCAGCGGTAGGGCCCGGCGGTGAGGGCGGCGGCCCTGCGCTTGGCGCCGCCGCGGCGCACGAGGATGACGACGAACGCGAGCGCGGCGAGCCCGCCGAGGCCCATCGCGACCAGCAGGGCGAGGCCGAGGTAGCCGTGGGCGGTGTCGTCCGGCGTCACCAGGATCACCCCGTCGGTGCCGCGGCAGGTCAGCCGGGCGGGGCCGGACACCGGCGCCTCGAACGTGGCGGTGTAGCGGTAGGACGCGCGGCTCGAGGCGCTCCAGGAGTTCTTCCTCGTCAGCCGGACCGGCCCGGACTCCTGCCCCGCCTCCACCCGGCACGCGTACGCCGACGGGCCGCCCGTCCGGACGTAGATGAAGTACCCGTAGCCCTCGGTCAGGTCGACGGACACCCCGGTCACCGGGTCGCCCACGGCCGCCGGCCCGTCGGCGACCTCGGAGTCGTCCCACAGGAACGCCAGGAGGGTGAAGAACCCCACGGCGGCCACCACGACCAGGGCGATCGGCAGGAAGTACCAGCCGGCGCCGGGCGTGATACGCGCCGCGGGCGCCCAGCCCGGCGCCGCCGGCCCCGGCCCCGTGGGCGGGGGCCCCATCGGTACGTTCGACCCGGGCCACATGACTCTCTCCCCCCGGCGGAGCGCTTGTCCGGAACGACAACGATCCCAGAGAACCACGGCCCTCGCCAGGGAGCCCCTGGTAAGGGGCCGCTGATCGAGGCTTTGGGGCGCGTCTGTAACGTCCCCCTGGGACAAGGAGGCGGATGTGACGACATCGTCCGACCTGGAGCCCGGGACGCTGCCGCCCGGGACCGCCGACCTGCGGGCGCAGGTCCGGGAGTTCCTCGCGGAGACGCCGTTCACGGCCCGTGCCGACAGCTGGCTGACCGGGGCCGACCCCGCGTTCAGCAGGCTTCTGGGCGAACGCGGCTGGATCGGCATGACCCTCCCCCGGGAGTACGGCGGGCACGGGCGGTCGCCGCTGGAGCGGTTCGTGGTGATCGAGGAGCTGCTGGCCGCCGGGGCGCCGGTGGGCGCGCACTGGATCGCCGACCGGCAGACCGGGCCGTCCATCCTCGCCCACGGCACCGAGGAGCAGAAGCGGCGGTTCCTTCCCGCGATCGCGCGCGGCGAGTGCTTCTTCGCGATCGGGATGAGCGAGCCGGACTCCGGGTCCGACCTGGCGTCGGTGCGCACCCGCGCCGAACGCGACGGGGACGGGTGGCGGCTCCGCGGCACCAAGGTGTGGACGAGCGGCGCGCACATCGCCCACGCGATCCTCGTCCTCGCCCGGAGCGCGCCCGCCTCGCGGAACCGGCACGAGGGCCTCGGCCAGTTCATCGTGCCGCTTCCGGACGAGCGGGTGGCGATCCGGCCGATCCGGGGCCTGTCCGGCGAGCACCACTTCAACGAGGTCGTGCTCGACGGCGTGTTCGTGCCGGACGCGATGGTCCTCGGGCGGGTCGGCGACGGGTGGCGGCAGGTCACCGCCGAACTGGCCTACGAGCGCAGCGGCCCCGAACGGCTGCTCAGCACGTTCATGCTCGTCCGGCTCCTGCACGGCCGCGCCGGCGACCGGGCCGCGCGGCGGGCGATCGGCGGGCTGACCGCGCGGCTGTGGTCGCTGCGGCAGGCGTCGCTGGCCGTCGCGGGCGCGCTGGCCAGGGGCGAGACGCCCGAGCTGCCCGCCGCGCTCGTCAAGGACCTCGGGACGCGGTTCGAGCGCGAGGTGATCGAGGTGGCGCGCGAGCACGCCGGGGTGGAGCCGGATCCCGGCTCGCCCGATCCGCTCGCCCGGGCGCTGGCCGGCGCGGTCGTCCAGGCGCCCGGGTTCACGCTGCGGGGCGGCACGAACGAGATCCTGCGCGGCATCGTCGCGCGCGGGCTGGGGGTGCGGTGATGGAACTGCTGGAGGAGACCGCGGGCGAGATCCTGTCCGGTGCCGACCCGTGGCCCGAACTGGAGGCGTCCGGGCTCGCGCTGGCCGGCGTGCCCGAGGAGGCCGGCGGCAGCGGCGGCACCCTCGCCGACGCCGCCGCAGTCCTGCGCGCCGCCGGATACCACGCCGCCGCCGTGCCGCTCGCCGAGACCCTGGTGGCCGGGCGGCTGCTCGCCGGCGCCGGGCTGCCGGTGCCGCACGGCGCCCTCACCGCCCTGTCCGGCGAGGTCGAGGCCGTCGAGGACCGGGAAGGCTGGACGTTGACGGGAACGTTCCGCCGCGTCCCGTGGGCGCGTTCGGCGCGGTGCCTCGTCGTTCTCGGGGCCGGCCTCGTCGCCACCGCCGACCCCGCGCGGGCGCGGATCACCGCGGGGGCCAACGTGGCGGGCGAGCCCCGCGACGAGGTCGTGCTGTCCGGCGTCCGGGCGCCGGCGGCGGCGCCGTCCCCGGCCGGCGCGGCGGACCTGCGGCGGCTCGGGGCGCTCGCGCGGGCCGTCCAGCTCACCGGGGCGATGCGGCGGGCGCTGGATCTCACCGTCCGGTACGCGGGCGAGCGCGAGCAGTTCGGCCGGCCGATCGGGCGGTTCCAGGCCGTCCAGCAGATGCTGGCCGAGCTGGCCGGCGAGGCGACGGTCGCGGACGTCGCGGTGCGGGCGGCCGTCCGCGCCCCGGACGACCCGGTCGCGGTGGCCGCCGCCAAGGCGAACGCGTCGCGGGCGGCGGGCACGGTCGCGGCGATCGCGCACCAGGTGCACGGCGCCCTCGGCGTCACCGAGGAGCACCCCCTGCGCCAGGTCACGCTGCGGCTGTGGTCGTGGCGGGACGAGTACGGCAACG
Source organism: Actinomadura sp. B10D3 (assembly GCF_039871695.1). NCBI lineage: Bacteria > Bacillati > Actinomycetota > Actinomycetes > Streptosporangiales > Thermomonosporaceae > Actinomadura > Actinomadura sp. B10D3. The sequence goes on along the minus strand of NZ_JBDPLY010000003.1, from coordinate 331,951 downwards.
AGGCCGCGTGGGCGGACGACCTGGGCGCCGCGATCACCGCCGCGCCCGACCCGTGGGCGCTCATCACCGGGGCCTGACGGTTGCGCACCGGCGCGGCCGGTTACCTTACTAGGGAGTAGCCGACGTACGGAGGCAGCATGGCGCCCTGGGACCGACTGCCGGCCCCGCAGCTCAGGCTTCCCCGCCCCCGTGGGCTGGCCCGCTACAGCGTCGAGCGCGACCTGCCGGTGACCATGCCGGACGGCGTGACGCTGCTCGCCGACCGGTACGCCCCGACCGGGGTGGAGCGCCCGCCCACGATCCTCGTCCGGACCCCCTACGGCCGGCGTGGCCCCGCCGCCCTCGCCAACGGCCTGCTGTTCGTCCCGTTCGGGTTCCAGCTGGTCGTGCAGAGCGCCCGCGGGACGTCCGGGTCCGGCGGCGAGTTCGACCCGCTCGGCAGCGAGCGCGACGACGGGCTCGCCACCGTCGGGTGGCTGAAGCGGCAGCCCTGGTTCCACGGCGCGTTCGCCATGTTCGGACCCAGCTACCTCGGCTACGCGGCGTGGGCGGTCGCGGCGGAGGCGGGCCCCGAGCTGAAGGCGATGTCGGTGCAGATCACCGCGTCGTCCTTCCGCGACGCCGCCTACGTCGGCGGGTCGTTCGCGCTGGAGTCCACGCTCACCTGGACCGACCTCACGCACCGGCAGCAGCGGCCGTTCGGCATGCTGACCGCGCCGCTGCTGTCGCGGCGCCGCGCCGTCCGCGCCGCCACGTCCGGCCGCCCGCTGGCCGAGCTGGACGTGCTGGCCGGCGGCGCGCCGATGCGCTTCTACCAGGACCTCCTCGCCAACCACGCCGACCACGCCGACCACTCCGCCTCCGGCGGCTACTGGGACCGGCGCGACTTCAGCGGCACCGTCGGCCAGGTCGCCGCGCCCGTCAGCCTGCTCGGCGGCTGGTACGACGTGTTCCTGCCGTGGCAGATCAAGGACTACCTCGCGCTGCGCGCGGCCGGCCACTCCCCCTACCTGACGATCGGGCCCTGGTGGCACACCGACGCCCGCCACGGGCTGCCCGCGATCCGCGAGTCGCTCGCCTGGTTCCGCGCCCACCTGCAGGGCGACCCGTCCGGGCTGCGCCGCGACCCCGTCCGCGTCTACGTCACCGGCGCCCGCGAGTGGCGGAGCTACCGCGACTGGCCCCCGCCGGGCATGCGGCAGGCGCGCTGGCACCTGCACGCCGGCGGCGGCCTCGGCGAGGACGGCCCGCAGGACCGTCCGGCGAGCACCTACACCTTCGACCCGGCCCGCCCCACGCCCGCGCTCGGCGGCCCCACCCTCCTCGGCAGCTCCCGCCCGGTCGACAACCGGCCCCTGGAGCGGCGCCCGGACGTCCTGGTGTTCACCTCGCCCGCCCTGCCCGCCGACCTGGACGTCATCGGCCCCGTCGGCGCCGACCTGTTCGTCCGCTCCGACCGGGAGCACACCGACTTCGTCGTCCGGCTCTGCGACGTCGCCCCGGACGGGACGTCCCGCAACGTCTGCGAAGGGGGCCTGCGCCTGCCCGCCGCCGCGGTGAAGCCCGTGGGGACGGACGGCGTGCTCCGGGTGGCGGTCGACCTGTGGCCCACGGGCCACCGCTTCCAGCGCGGGCACCGCGTCCGCGTCCACGTCACCAGCGGCGCCCACCCCAAGGTCGCCGCGAACCCCGGCACCGGAGACCCCCTGGCGACCGCGGGCACGCGCATGGTCGAGGCCCACCAGGAGGTCTTCCACAGCCCCGACCACCCGTCCGCGATCATCCTCCCCATCGCCGAGCGCTCCCCCGAGAGCGCGGCCCCGGCCCCCGAGGAGGACGTGGCCTGACCGGACGGGCTACACCTGCGCCAGCATGGCCTTCGCGAGCTTCTCGGCCGCGGCGGGGGCGTGCCGGAGGTAGAGGTCGGGCTCGGTCAGCTCCAGCTCGATGATCAGCGGGACGCCGTCCGGACCGGGGATCATGTCGACGCGGGCGTAGAGGAGGTCCTCGCCGCCGGGGACGGCGGCCAGGGCGCGCCTCGCCAGGTCCAGCTCGGCGTCCGTCGCCGTGCACGGGGTGACCTGCCCGCGCGTGGTGTCGTCCCGGACGGGGCCCTCGACGCCGGCGCCGGCGGTGAGGATCCGCGCCTTGCGGGCGGCGTGGCTGTACTCGCCCGCGCAGAAGACCAGCGCCGTCTCGCCGGCGGTGTCGACCGCGGGCAGGTACGGCTGGACCATCGCCGTCCGGTCCGTGTCGCGGAGCGAGCGCAGGTGGGCGCGGGCCGCGTCCTCCTCGCCCGGCCCCCAGCGGGCGGTGTCGGCGGAGCCGACCGAGACGGCCGGCTTGATGACGTACTCGGGCCATTCGGACGGGACGTCGTCCGGGTCCCACAGTGTCGGGACGACCGGGACGCCCGCGGCGGCGAGGTCGCGGAGGTAGCGCTTGTCGGTGTTCCAGCGGATGATCCCGGCCGGGTTGAGGACGCGCGGCAGGCTCTCCGCCCACGCGACGAACCGGTCACGCTTGCCCGGGTAGTCCCAGGTGGAGCGGATGACGACCAGCTCGTGGCGGGACCAGTCGACGTCGGCGTCCCAGACGGCGGGCTCGGCGTCGGCGCCGAGGCGCGCGAGGGCGCCGATCAGGATGTGGGCGTCGTCGCTCCCGCCGGGCAGCAGGGAGCACGTCGCGAATGCGATGGTCATCGGGGGGTTCCTCTGTCAGCGGACCGGGTGGCCGGTCTCGCGCAGCGCGGCCTTGACCTCGGGGATCTTCAGCTCGCCGAAGTGGAAGACGCTGGCGGCGAGGACGGCGTCCGCGCCCGCGTCCACGGCCGGGGCGAAGTGCTCCACGGCGCCGGCGCCGCCGCTCGCGATCACCGGGACGGAGACGGTCTCCCGGACGCGGCGGATCATCTCCAGGTCGAACCCGGCCTTGGTGCCGTCGGCGTCCATGGAGTTCAGCAGGATCTCGCCGACGCCGAGCTCCTCGCCGCGGCGGGCCCACTCAATCGCGTCGATGCCCGTCCCCTTGCGCCCGCCGTGCGTGGTGACCTCGAACCCGGAGTCGGTGCCCTCGGCGCGGCGGGCGTCCACCGACAGGACGACGCACTGGGAGCCGAACCGGTGCGCGGCCTCCCGCAGGAACTCCGGGCGCGCGATGGCGGCGGTGTTGATCGAGACCTTGTCGGCGCCCGCGCGCAGCAAGCGGTCGACGTCCTCGACGGCGCGGATGCCGCCGCCGACCGTCAGCGGGATGAACACCTGCTCGGCGGTGCGCCGGACCACGTCGTAGGTCGTGGAGCGGTCGGCACTGGACGCGGTGATGTCCAGGAACGTCAGCTCGTCGGCGCCCTCGGCGTCGTAGCGGGCGGCCAGCTCGACGGGGTCGCCGGCGTCCCGGAGGTTCTGGAAGTTGACGCCCTTGACGACGCGCCCGGCGTCGACGTCCAGGCACGGGATCACCCGCACGGCGACGGTCATTTGACCGCCTCCAGGGCTTCCTCCAGCGTGAACGCCTGGGCGTACAGGGCCTTGCCGACGATCGCGCCCTCGACGCCGTCGGCCACGAGCCCGGCCAGGGCGCGCAGGTCGTCCAGCGAGGACACGCCGCCGGAGGCGATGACGGGCCGGTCGGTGCGGGAGCAGACCTCGCGCAGGAGGTCGGTGTTGGGGCCGCGGAGGGTGCCGTCCTTCGTGACGTCGGTGACCACGTACCGGGGGCAGCCGTCGTCCTCCAGGCGGGCGAGGACCTCCCAGAGGTCGCCGCCCTCCCGCGTCCAGCCGCGCGCGGCCAGCGTCGTGCCCCGCACGTCCAGCCCCACCGCGATCTTGTCGCCGTGCGAGGCGATGATCGTGCGGCACCAGTCGGGGTTCTCCAGCGCGGCGGTGCCGATGTTGACCCGGGCGCAGCCGGTGGACAGCGCCGCCTCCAGCGACGCGTCGTCGCGGATGCCGCCCGACAGCTCCACCTTCACGTCCAGCTTCCCGGTGACCTCGGCGAGCAGCTCCCGGTTGGACCCGCGCCCGAACGCCGCGTCCAGGTCGACCAAATGGATCCACTCCGCCCCCGCCTCCTGCCAGGCCAGCGCCGCCTCCAGCGGGGCGCCGTAGGAGGTCTCGGTGCCGGCCTCGCCCTGGACCAGGCGGACCGCCTGGCCACCGGCGACGTCGACCGCGGGAAGGAGCGTCAGAGTCATGCGGAAACCTTATCGATGCGGATGAGACGGGCGGTCAGGCGAGGGTGGCGAGCCAGTTGCGCAGGAGCGCGGCGCCGGCGTCGCCGGACTTCTCCGGGTGGAACTGGGTGGCGCACAGCGGGCCGTTCTCGACGCCCGCGACGAAACGGTCGCCGTGCTCGGACCAGGTGACCAGCGGCGGCCGGATCGTGCCGGTCGGGTCCGGTTCCAGCTCCCAGCCGCGCGCCGCGTAGGAGTGGACGAAGTAGAAGCGCTCGTCCTCCAGGCCGCGGAAGAGGGCGGAGCCGTCGGGGACGTCGACGGTGTTCCAGCCCATGTGCGGGACGACCGGTGCGTCCAGGCGGTCGACCGTGCCCGGCCACTCGTCGCAGCCCTCCGTCGTGACGCCGTGCTCGATGCCCCGGGAGAACAGAATCTGCATGCCGACGCAGATGCCGAGGACGGGGCGCCCGCCGGCGAGGCGGCGGCCGATGATCTGCTCGCCGCGGACGGCGCGCAGCCCGGCCATGCAGGCGGCGAACGCGCCGACGCCGGGGACGACCAGGCCGTCGGCGGCGAGCGCGGCGTCCCAGTCGGCGGTGACGGTCACCTCCGCGCCGGCGCGGGCGACGGCGCGCTCGGCGGAGCGCAGGTTGCCCGAGCCGTAGTCGAGGATGACGACGTCCTTCACAGCCACATCACTCCGCCGGCGAACGCCAGCCCGGCGAGGACCAGCAGGAGCAGCGCCGCGATCTTGAGGCCCTGCTTGACGAAGCTGTAGACGCCCGCCAGCAGGAACACCGCGACCGCGAAGATCGCCACGTTGCCGTAGGTGACGTGCAGATCGCCGATGTGCACGGTTACAGAGCCCCCTTGGTGGACGGGATGCCGTGCACCTTCGGGTCGAACGCCACGGCGTCGCGCAGCGCGCGGGCGAGGGCCTTGAACTGCGCCTCCACGATGTGGTGCGCGTTGCGCCCGTACGGGACGTGGACGTGCAGCGCCACCTGCGCGTTCGACACGAACGACTCGAAGATGTGGCGGGTCAGGGTGGTGTCGTACTCGGGGCCGATCATCGGGGCCATGCCGTCCGGCTCCACGTGCACCAGGTAGGGGCGGCCGGAGACGTCCACGGTGACCTGCGCGAGCGCCTCGTCCAGCGGGATGGAGGCGTCGGCGAAGCGGCGGATGCCCGCCTTGTCGCCGAGAGCCTCGCGGAACGCCTGGCCGAGCGCGATGGCCGTGTCCTCGATCGTGTGGTGGCTGTCGATGTGCAGGTCGCCCGACGTCTTGACGGTCAGGTCGAACGAGCCGTGCTTGCCGAGTTGGGCCAGCATGTGGTCGAAGAACCCCACGCCGGTCGCGACGTCGACCTGGCCGGTGCCGTCCAGGTCGATCTCGACGAGGACCTGGGTCTCCTTGGTCCCGCGTTCGATGCGGCCCTTGCGTGTCACAGGATCTCCTTCGATGTCGACGACGAAGTCGTCTCGGGGGGCGTGGGGGGTCGTCCCCCCTCGGAGAGGAGGGCGGTCCGGAATGCGGCCATCTCTTCTGGGGTGCCGACGCTGACCCGCAGCCATTCGGGCGGGCCCACCTCCCGGATCAGCACGCCGCGGTCGAGGAGGCCCTCCCAGACCGTCCGGCGGTCGGGGAACGTCCCGAACAGGACGAAGTTGGCGTCGGAGTCGGCCACCCGGAACCCCTCGGCGCGCAGCCACGCGACCAGGTCGTCCCGCTCGCGGCGGAGGGCCTCGACGCCGCCGAGCAGCTCCTCGCCGTGGGCGAGGGCGGTGCGCGCGACGGCCTGGGTGACGGCCGACAGGTGGTAGGGCAGCCGGACGAGCAGCAGCGCCCGGACGACGGCCGGGTCGGCGGCGAGGTAGCCGAGCCGCGTTCCGGCCATCGCGAACGCCTTCGACATCGTCCGCGTGACGATCAGCCGCGGGTCGCCGTCCAGCAGCGTCAGCGCGGACGGGGTGCCCTGCCGGCGGAACTCGGCGTACGCCTCGTCGACGACGACCATGCCGGGCGCGGCCTCGAGGACGGCCTCGATGGCGCCGAGCGGCAGCGCGGTGCCGGTGGGGTTGTTCGGCGAGGTGAGGAACACGATGTCGGGGCGGTGCTCCTCGACGGCGGCGACGGCGCGGCCGGGGTCGAGGCCGAAGTCCTCGTCGCGGAAGGCGTTCACCCAGCGCGTCCCGGACACCCCGGTGATGATCGGGTGCATCGAGTAGGACGGCTCGAAGCCGAGCGCGGTGCGGCCCGTCCCGCCGAACGCCTGCAAGATCTGCTGGATGATCTCGTTGGAGCCGTTGGCGGCCCACACCCGGCCGGCGTCGAGGCCCGCGCCGGGCGTGTCGGCGTTCAGGAACGCGGCGAGGTCCTCGCGGAGCGCGACCGCGTCCCGGTCGGGGTAGCGGTTCAGCGACCCGGCGACGTCCATGACGGCCTCGCCGATGGCCTTCACCAGGCGCTCGGACGGCGGGTACGGGTTCTCGTTGGTGTTCAGCGCGTACGGGACGTCCAGCTGCGGGGCGCCATAGGGCTCCTTGCCGCGCAGGTCGTCCCGGAGCGGCAGGTCGTTGAGGGACGTCACGAAGGGATCTCCCAGTCGAAGCGGGCCTTCAGGGCGGCGCCGTGCGCGGGCAGGTCCTCGGCCTCGGCGAGCGCGACCACCCGGGAGGTCGCCTCGGCGAGGGCGTCGCGGCCGTACTCGACGACGTGCACGCCGCGCAGGAACGACTGGACCGACAGCCCGGACGAGTGGCAGGCGCACCCGCCGGTCGGCAGGACGTGGTTGGACCCCGCCAGGTAGTCGCCGAGGGACACCGGCGCGTGCGGGCCCACGAAGATCGCGCCGGCGTTGCGGACGCGGGCGGCGACGGCGGCGGCGTCCGCGGTCTGGATCTCCAGGTGCTCGGCGGCGTAGGCGTCCACGACCTTCAGGCCGTCCTCGACGCCGTCCACCAGGACGATGCCGGACTGCCGCCCGGCGAGCGCCTCGGTGATCCGCTCGGTGTGCCTGGTGCGCGCGACCTGCGCCTTCAGCTCGGCCTCGACCTCCTCGGCGAGCCGAGGCGAGTCGGTGACGAGGACGGCGGCGGCGAGCGTGTCGTGCTCGGCCTGGCTGATCAGGTCTGCGGCGACGTGCACCGGGTCGGCGGTGCCGTCGGCCAGGATCGCGATCTCCGTCGGGCCGGCCTCGGCGTCGATGCCGACCACGCCCTTGAGCAGCCGCTTGGCCGCGGCGACGTAGACGTTCCCGGGACCGGTGACCAGGTCGGCGCGGGGGCACTCGTCCGTCCCGTAGGCGAACATCGCGATCGCCTGCGCGCCCCCGGCGGCGTGCACCTCGTCGACCCCGAGCAGCGCGCAGGCCGCGAGGATGGCCGGGTGCGGGAGGCCGCCGTGCTCCTTCTGGGGCGGCGAGGTGACGGCGAGGGAGCCGACGCCCGCCTCCTGCGCGGGGACGACGTTCATCACCACGCTGGACGGGTACACGGCGCGGCCGCCCGGTACGTACAGCCCGACCCGCCCGACCGGGATCCACTTCTCGGTGACGGTGCCGCCGGGCACGACCTGCGTGGTCACGTCGGTGCGGCGCTGGGCGCGGTGCACGGTCCGGGCCCGGCGGATGCTCTCCTCCAGCGCGTCCCGGACGGCCGGGTCGAGCTCGGCGAGCGCCCGGTGGACGGTCTCGACCGGGACCCGCGTGCCGTCCAGCGCGACCCCGTCGAACGCCTTCGTGTGCTCCCGGACCGCCTCCGAGCCGCGATGGCGCACGTCCTCGCAGATGGGCCGCACCTTGTCCAGGGCGGCCTCGACGTCGAGTTCGGCGCGGGGCAGCACGGAGCGCAGCTCGCGGGGAAGCGAGCCGCGCAGGTCGATACGGGAAATCACCCGTCCAGTCTACGGAGTGCCACCGGTCCCCCGCGCACCGTCTCACGTGCCGAGACGCGGCGCCGGGTCACGCGGTGAGGGTGCCGTCCAGGACGGTGACGGCCCGGCCGGACAGGATCACGCGGTCGCCGCGCAGGGCCACCCGGACGTACCCGCCGCGCTCGGACGCCTGGTAGCCGGTCATCGCGTCGCGGCCGAGGCGCTCCGCCCAGTAGGGCGCGAGGGCGCAGTGCGCGGAGCCGGTCACCGGGTCCTCGCCGTCGCCGTGCAGGAGGCGGGCGGCGAAGAACCGGGACGTGAAGTCGTGCTCCCGCCCGGGATCGGCCGCCGCGGTGACGATCACTCCGCGGGCGTCGATCCGGCGGAGCGCCGCCGTGTCGGGGGCGAGGCCGCGGACCGCCGCCTCGTCGCCGACCTCGGTGAGGACGTCGTTCTGGACGTTGCGCCCGGCGGCGGACACCGGGACGCCGAGCGCCTCGGCGAGCCCGTCGGGGACATCGATCGGTTCCGGCGGGCACGACGGGAAGTCCATCGACAGGCCGCCGTCGCCGTCGCGGATCACGGTGAGGACGCCGCTCTTCAGGGTCCTGAACCGGATCGGGGCGCCGGCCTCGACGATGCCGGTCTCGTAGAGGGCGTGGGCGGTGCCCATGGTGGCGTGGCCGCACAGGGCGACTTCCGTGTTCGGGGTGAACCAGCGCAGCTCGAAGTCGGCCCCGGGGTCGTCGACCGGGCGGACGAACGCGGTCTCGGAGTGCTTCATCTCGGCGGCCACCCGCTGCATCCACGCGGGGTCGGCGGCGTCCGCGAGCAGGCACACCCCGGCCGGGTTGCCGGCGAACGGGCGGGCGGTGAAGGCGTCGACGATCAGCATCCTCATGGCCCCGACGCTACCGACGGGCGCCGGCCGGGCGGCATGGCCAATACGCCGGAAGTGGCCCGCGGGACATATTTCCACCGCCCATCCTCTTCACACTGTGAAAAACCAACCATTACCAAGATCATCAATATGGACGTACCCTGACGGCGAAGGGGCGTCTCCCGGTGCGCCCGGCAGCGTGGGAGTGAACTGTGACCGAGCGGCTCGCCCTGTTCCCCCTGGGCACGGTCCTGTTCCCGGGGCTCGTGCTCCCCCTCCACCTGTTCGAGGACCGGTACCGCCGGCTGATCGCCGACCTTCTCGAACAGCCCGAGCCCCGCGGGTTCGGCGTCGTCGGCATCGAGCTCGGCCACGAGGTCGGCGAGGGGGCCGCGCACCGCCTCGCCGAGATCGGGTGCGTCGCCGAACTGCGCGAGGTGACGCCGCACCCGGACGGGCGCTACGACATCGTCACGGTCGGCACCCGGCGGTTCCGGCTGAAGGAGCTGGACCGCTCGCGGCCCTACCTGCGCGGCGAGGTCGAGTTCCTGCCCGAGGAGGCCGGCGCCGAGGCCGGCGCCCTCGCGACCCGGGTCCGCCGGCTGTTCCGGCTCTACCGGCACCGGCTCGGCGCGGCCGGCGCCGTGCCGTTCGACCGGGCCGAACCGCCCGGCGACCCGGTCGCGCTGTCGTACGCGGTCGCCGCCGCGCTCGTCCTGGACGGGCACGACAAGCAGCGCCTGCTGGAGTGCGAGGACGCGGCGCTGCGGCTGGAGGCCGAACGCGACCTGCTGGCCCGGGAGAACCGCATCCTGGACGTGCTCCCGACGATCCCCGCCGGGCAGTTCCTCGACGGGTCGTTCACACCCAACTGATCGCGCACGGCAGACTCTCCCCCATGAGCACTGCCAAGACCAAGGGCGGCAAGGGGACCCCGGCGACCGTCGCCGCGGCGAAGGCCGGCATCGAGTACACGCTGCACACCTACGAGGTGGACGCGGACGCCGCGTCCTATGGCGAGGCCGCCGCCGACGCCCTCGGCATCCCGCACGACCAGATCTTCAAGACGCTGCTCGCCGAGGTCGACGGGAACCTGACGGTCGGCGTCGTCCCCGTCTCCGCCAGCCTGGACCTCAAGGCTCTCGCCGCGGCGGCGGGCGGCAAGAAGGCCCGGATGGCCGACCCCCGGGACGCCGAGCGCGCCACCGGGTACGTCGTCGGCGGGATCAGCCCGCTCGGCCAGCGCCGGCGGCTGCCGACCGTGGTCGACGCGTCGGTGTCAGCGCTCGGGACCGTCTACGTCTCGGCCGGCCGGCGCGGCCTCCAGATCGAGCTCGTCCCCGCCGACCTCGTCCGCCTCACCGGCGCCCGCGTCGCCGTCATCGCCCGCGGGTAGCCGCCGGACGACCATCTCCAGCAGCCCGTACGTCGCTACCGCGGGCAGGGCCCAGAACACGAGCAGGCCCTTGGCTCGCAGGTCGGCGACGCCCTCGACGGTCGTGCCGTCGCGCCCGTGCCGGACGGCGTCCTGGAAGTGGCCGAGCCCGATCATGTGGCCGGTCCGCCAGGCGAGCACGGCCGCGGCGGCGCCCCCGGCGGCCAGCCCGAGCAGCAGCGCGACGTCGTTGCCGCGCCCGCCCGCCAGGTAGGCGACGACGCCGCACAGCATCCCGGCGACGAGCGCGATCAGCGCGAACCGGGCGTCGATGCCGATCGGCCCCTGGCTTTCCGGTTCGGCCAGAAGTGCCTCACCCTGCACGACCACATACGACACCTTGGGGGCGGTGACCGCCCACAGCAGTCCCGCGAGCGGCCCCAGCAGCGCGACGGCGGCGCTGGTGACCGCCCAGATCGTCAAGAGCCTCCCGGTCGGTCGCCGCACCTCGTACGCTCCTAGGTGGAAGTCCTCTGACAGCGAAAGCCTAGCCTGCCCAGGTCAGCCGATCGACTCTCGAAGGGTGTCCGATTCCCGCCCACGACCGCCCCGACAACTGGGATAATGTGCCCGACATGTCCGGATTCAGTCCCGCGTTCGAACGCCTCGGCGCCGCGCTGGCGGCCGTCGTCCTGCAGCAGCAGGAGACGCTCGCCGAGTTCCTGCCGCGCGAGGACTGGAGCGCCGACCTGACCGCCCGCACCTACACCAGCGGCGGCGTCACCGTGCGGGTCTCCCTGCTCGGCAGCTACGCGGCGCGCGAGCGCACCTGGCTGTGGGGATGGGCCAACCCGCAGTTCGGCGACGCGCACCCCGCGGTCACCCCCACCCTGGTGATCCGGACGATCGGCGAACGGCTCGGCATCACCGAGTTCACCACCCCCGAGGTCGACCTGTCCTGGTACGAGGGCCCGGCCGGGCACGGCGGCGAGCTCATCGCCATGGCCGCCGGCGGCGTCCTCGGCGGAGGCGGCTACATCGGCGCCGGCTACGACGGCGGCTCCGCCTACCTGCACGTCGACGACCCGCAGGCGCCGCCCGCCCAGTGGGACCCCGTCCCCCTCCCCCGCCTGCTCGCGAACGCGACCGCGCTGTTCCCCCACGAGCCGCGCCTCACTCTCGCCGGCCTGCTCTCCCACCACCGCGTCCCCTACCGCCAGACCGACCTCCTCACCGAGGTCGCCCTCCCCGGCGGCGGCACCGCCCAGGCCCGCTTCGACGGCCTGGGCCGCTTCGTGGATTGGAAAGCCGAACTGATTGCGGTTTCTTAGTCCCGGCGGGGTCCACGCGGGTCTCGCGCCCGCGCATCCGGTCGGCATCTGGGTCGGCGCCGTCGGCCCCGAGGCGCCGGCCTTCACCGGGCGTGTCGGGGACGGGTGGGCGGCGCCGATCCCGCACTACCTGCCGTACGAGAAGTGGCGCGCATCGCAGGACGCGATCACGCGCGCCGCCGAGGACGCCGGGCGGGCCCCGTCCGGCATCACCCGCGTCGCCCAGCTCGTCGGCGACATCACCGAGGAGCCCGGCACCGTCCGGCTCCGGGGTGAGAAGCCGGTCCGCGCCGACGCCGCGGGCTGGGCGCGCGTGCTCGCCGACCTCGCCACCGAGACCGGGTTCGACTCCTTCGTGTACCGGCCGGAGGGCAACGGCGAGACGCAGGTCCGCCGGTGGGCGCGGGAAGTCGTCCCCGCGGCCCGCACCCTTCTGGAGGCCTGACCTCTCAGCCCAGGCACGAAGGGCCGAGGAGCTGTTTCAGGTCGCCCATCAGGGCCGGGGACGGGGCCACGCGGAGCTTGTCGTCCAGCCGGACGACCGTGGTGCGCGGGCCGTTCTGGACGTGCAGGTGGACCTCGGCGGTGCCCGGGTGGGTGACCAGCACCTCCTTGAGCCGCGACACCGTCGGGGGCGTGCAGCGGCCGAGGGGCAGCGTGACCGAGAACGGGCCGGTCGCGTCGGTGACGGTCAGGTCCGGCTGGGTGACCTCCATCGCGATGATCTTCGCGACGTCCTCGCGGCGGTCCAGCCGGCCCTTGACGATCAGGATGGCGTCCTCGGCGAGGAGCGTGGAGCACAGCTGGTAGGACGAGGGGAAGCACAGCACCTCGATGGAGCCGGCGAGGTCTTCCAGCTGGAACATGGCCCAGGAGTTGCCCTGCTTGGTGACCTTGCGCTGCAGCCCGGACAGCAGGCCCGCGATGACCACGACCTGGCCGTCGGGGCGCTCGCCCTCGTTCAGCGCGGCGATGGCGCAGTCGGCCTCGCGTTCCAGGATGTGCTCGACGCCGAGGAGCGGATGGTCCGACACGTACAGGCCGAGCATCTCCCGCTCGAAGGCGAGCAGGGTGGTCTTGTCCCACTCCTCGCCCTCGGGGATCGCGACGGCGAACGCGTCCTCGCCGCCCTCGTCCTCCAGGGCGCCGAAGAGGGAGTCCTGCCCCACGGCCTCCTTGCGCTTGATGTCGATGACGGAGTCGATGGCCTGCTCGTGCACCATCAGCAGCGCCTTGCGCTGGTGGCCGAGCTCGTCGAACGCGCCCGCCTTGATGAGCGACTCCACGACCCGCTTGTTGCAGACCTGCGGCGGGACCTTGTTCAGGAAGTCGTTGAAGTCGGTGTAGGCGCCCTTCTCCCTGCGGGCCGCGACGATCCCGTCGACCACGTTGTGGCCGACGTTGCGGACGGCCGACAGCCCGAAGCGGATCTCGGTGTCGCCGAGCGGGGTGAAGTCGGCCTCGGACGTGTTGACGTCCGGCGGCAGCACCTTCAGGCCCATCCGGCGGCACTCCGACAGGTACAGGGCGCTCTTGTCCTTGTCGTCGCCGACGGACGTGAGCAGGCCCGCCATGTACTCGGCCGGGTAGTTCGCCTTCAGGTAGGCCGTCCAGTAGGAGACCAGCCCGTACGCGGCGGAGTGCGCCTTGTTGAACGCGTAGTCGGAGAACGGGACGAGGATGTCCCACAGCGTCTTCACGGCCTCCTTGGAGAAGCCGTTGTCGAGCATGCCCTTCTCGAAGCCGACGTACTGGGCGTCCAGCTCGGCCTTCTTCTTCTTGCCCATGACGCGGCGGAGCAGGTCCGCTTTGCCGAGCGTGTAGCCCGCCACCTTCTGCGCGATCGCCATGACCTGCTCCTGGTAGACGATCAGGCCGTAGGTGGTGTCGAGGATCTCCTTGAGGGGTTCCTCCAGCTCCGGGTGGATCGGGGTGATCTCCTGCTGCCCGTTCTTGCGGAGCGCGTAGTTGGTGTGGGAGTTCGCGCCCATCGGGCCGGGCCGGTAGAGGGCGCCGACGGCGGAGATGTCCTCGAAGTTGTCCGGCTTCATCAGCCGGAGCAGGGAGCGCATCGGGCCGCCGTCGAACTGGAACACGCCGAGGGTGTCGCCGCGGGCGAGCAGGTCGTAGGTCTTCTTGTCGTCCAGCGGCAGCGCCAGCAGGTCGACCTTGACGCCCTTGTTCTTCTCGATGCCCTTGAGCGCGTCATCGATGATCGTCAGGTTCCGCAGGCCCAGGAAGTCCATCTTCAGCAGGCCGAGCGTCTCGCAGGTCGGGTAGTCGAACTGCGTGATGATGGCGCCGTCGGCGTCCCGGCGCATGATCGGGACGTGGTCGGTGATCGTCTCACCGGACATGATGATCCCGGCGGCGTGCACCCCGGTCTGGCGGATCAGGCCCTCCAGGCCCTGCGCCAGGTCCATGATCTGCTTGACGTCGGTCTCTTCCTCGTACAGCTTGCGCAGCTCGCCGGCCTCGCCGTGGCGGGGGTGCTTCTCGTCGAAGATGCCCGACAGCGGGATGTCCTTGCCCATCACGGCGGGCGGGAACGCCTTGGAGATCCGGTCGCCGAGGGCGTAGGGGAACCCGAGGACGCGGCCGGCGTCCTTGATGGCGGCCTTCGCCTTGATGGTGCCGAACGTGGCGATGAACGAGACCTTGTCGGCGCCCCACTTCTCCGTCGTGTACTTGATGACCTCGGCCCGCCGGTCTTCAGGGAAGTCGATGTCGATGTCGGGCATGGACGCGCGCTCGGGGTTCAGGAACCGCTCGAAGATCAGCCCGTGCGGGATCGGGTCGAGGTCGGTGATGCCCATCGCGTAGGCGATCAGGGAGCCGGCGGCGCTGCCGCGGCCGGGGCCGACCAGGATGCCGTTCTGCTTGGCCCACATGATGAAGTCGGCGACGACGAGGAAGTAGGACGGGTACCCCTTGCCGAGGATGACGTCCATCTCGTACTCGGCCTGCTCCTTGTAGCCCTCCGGGAGGCCGTCCGGGAAGCGGCGCTCCAGGCCCCTCCAGACCTCCTTGCGGAACCAGCTCTCCTCCGTCTCGCCCTCGGGGACGGGGAAGCGGGGGCTGAGGTCGCGGTACTCGAACATCCCCGCCGGGTCGACCCTCTCGGCGACGAGCAGGGTGTTCCTGCACCCCTCCAGCCAGATGTCGGACGAGTCGATGCCGCGCATCTCGTCGGCGGTCTTCAGGTAGTAGCCGGACCCGTCGAACCGGAACCGGTCGGGGTCGGCGAGCTGCTTGCCCACCTGGACGCACAGGAGCGCGTCGTGCGCGGTCGCCTCGGACTCGTGGGTGTAGTGCGAGTCGTTGGTGACGACCGGCGGGATGTTCAGCTTCTTGCTGATCTCGATGAGCCCGTCGCGGACGCGGCGCTCGATCTCCAGCCCGTGGTCCATCAGCTCCAGGAAGTAGTTCTCCTTGCCGAAGATGTCCTGGAACGTGGCGGCCGCCTTGAGCGCCTCGTCGAACTGGCCGAGCCGCAGCCGGGTCTGGACCTTGCCGGACGGGCAGCCGGTGGTGGCCATCACGCCCTCGGCGTGCTCGGCGAGGAGCTCCTCGTCCATGCGCGCGTACTTGAAAACGAAGCCCTCGGTGTAGGCGCGGCTGGACAGCTTGAACAGGTTGTGCAGACCGGTCCTGTTCCGCGCCCACAGCGTCTTGTGGTTGATCAGCCCGCCGCCGGAGACGTCGTCGCGCTTCTGGCTCGGCTCACCCCACTGGACCTTCTTCTTGTGGTACCGCGACTCGGGCGCCAGGTAGGCCTCGATGCCGATGATGGGCGTGACCCCGGCGGCGGTCGCCTGCTTGTGGAAGTCGTAGGCGCCGTGCATGTTGCCGTGGTCGGTCATGGCGATCGCCGGCATCTTCTGCCGCCCGACCTCCTCGAACATCTGCTTCAGCCGGGCGGCTCCGTCGAGCATGGAGTACTCGGTGTGAACGTGCAGGTGAACGAAAGAGTCGGCCATGCGTGCTGCGCCTCCTGCTCGTCGCATGCGACCGCCCACGTGCGTGGCTCGCACGTGTCGGCATCTCGGTACCGGGGGAAGGTCGCCGGCCCGGGCGCGGTGCCGGGACGACGCGGTGCTGAGAGCCTAACTCGCTTCTCCCGTCACTCGCGCCCCCGACGCGCCCATCGCGCTCAGGACTCCGCTTCGACGATCTCCAGCGCGCGGGCGAGGTCGTCGGGGTAGGGGCTCTCGAACTCCACCCACTCGCCCTTGGTGGGGTGCTCGAACCCCAGCCGGACGGCGTGCAGCCACTGCCGCCTGAGCCCGAGCCGCTCCGCCAGGGTCGGGTCGGCGCCGTACGCCAGGTCGCCCACGCACGGATGCCTGATCGCGGACATGTGCACGCGGATCTGGTGGGTGCGCCCCGTCTCCAGGTCGATGTCGAGCAGCGTCGCCGCCCGGAACGCCTCGACGGTGTCGTAGTGGGTGACGGACGGCTTGCCGCCCGCGACGACCGCGAACCGGCCGTCGCCGGAGGGATGCCGGTCGATGGGCGCGTCGACCGTCCCGCGGAACGGGTCGGGATGCCCCTGGACGAGCGCCCGGTAGCGCTTGTCGATCCGGCGCTCCTTGAACGCGCGCTTGAGCCGCGAGTACGCGACCTCGCTCTTGGCCACGACCATCGCGCCGGTCGTGTTGGCGTCCAGCCGGTGCACGATGCCCTGCCGCTCGGACGCGCCGCTCGTGGCGATCGTGTGCCCGGCCCCGAGCAGCCCGCCGAGGACGGTCGGGCCCGTCCAGCCGGTCGTCGGGTGGGCGGCGACGCCGACCGGCTTGCCGACCACGACGATGTCGTCGTCCTCGTACAGCACGCTCATCCCGGGGACGGGCTCGGCGACCGGCGCGGGCGGGGCGGGCGGGGGCGGGAGGGTGACCTCCAGCCAGGCGCCCGCGTGCAGGCGCTCCGACTTCGTGGCCACCCGGGCGCCGTCCAGCAGGACGTCGCCCGCGGCGATGATGTCGGCGGCGCTGCCCCGCGACACGCCGAAGAGGCGGGTCAGCGCGGCGTCGATCCGCTCGCCTTCCAGGCCGTCGGGCACGGGAAGGCTGCGCACCTCCCCCATCAGGACTTCTCTTCCGGGGCCTTCGCCCCGGCCTCGTTCTCGGAGGCGGGCTCCGGGTCGGCGGCCTCGGGCTCGCGCACCTCGGGCTCGCGCACCTCGGCCCCGGGCGCCTCGGGGGCGTCGGGCTCGACGGCCTCGTCCTTGCCGGGGAGGCGCGTGCCGTCCACCTGCAGCCCGCGCGCCGCCAGCAGGACGGCCAGCACGCCGCCGCAGACGATCGCCGAGTCGGCCAGGTTGAACACCGGCCAGTGCGGCAGCTGGATCCAGTCGACGACGTGCCCCTTCAGCGGGGCCGGGGACCGCAGCAGCCGGTCGAGGAGGTTGCCGATCGCGCCGCCGAGCAGCATGCCGAGGCAGACCGCCCACGGGACGCTGCGCAGGTTGCGGGCGGTGCGCAGGATCGCCACCACCACGCCGCAGGCGATCAGGGTGAACACGATGGTGTAGCCGGTGCCGATCGAGAACGCGGCGCCGCTGTTGCGGGTCTCGCGCAGCGTCAGCAGGCCGCCGAGCAGGCGGACCGGCTCGCGGTCCTGCAGCGTCGCCACCACGATGATCTTGGAGACGATGTCGGCGGCGAGCGCGGCCACGGCCACGGCGACCAGCACGCCGACGCGGCGCGGCCGAGGAGACCCCGTGGTCCCCCCGGCCTCGCGCTCTGGGTTCGTTGAGTCGCTCAGCGACGTTCCTCGCGTTGTTTGCATGTCACACATAGGGTCGCACGCGGGAAGACCTGGAGTCGCGCCTTACCGATCGGTTTGGCGCAGGACTCGCAGATCCCGTACGTGCCGGCGTCCATCCGCTGGACGGCGCGCTCGATCTGGGCGAGCAGGTCCTGTGAATTGTAGGCCAGCGCGAGCTCGTGCTCCCGCTCGTAGGTCTTGGCGCCCGCGTCCGCCTGGTCGTCGCCCGCGCCGTCGCTGCTGTCGCCCTCGGCGATCTGGCTCGCGGACGCGGCGATCTCCGCGCGCAGCGTCTCGATCTGCTCCTTCAGCCCGGCCCGCACCTCGGCGAGCTCGCCCGCCGTCCACCGGTGCTCGCCCTCGCGGACCGGCAGCTCCGCCGCCGCGGCCTTCGGCGCCGCCTCGTCCAGCGCGTCCCCGTCCAGCGCGTCCCCGTCCAGCGCGTCCCGGTCCAGCGCGTCCCGGTCCCGCACGTCGCGCCCGGACGCCGCGCGCCCGCCCGGACGTCCCTGCTTCGCGGCGCCGCCCTTGGTCGCGGGCCCCTTCGCGCCCGGGGTCTTCGCCGCCGGGGTCTTCGCCGCGGGCGTCTTCGCGCCCGCCGCCCTGCTCTGGGACGGCCGTGCCGTGCCCCGGGTCTTGCTCGCGGCGGGCGGCGTGCCCCTCCTCGCGCCGGCCATGTCGGCCTCCCTCGCGGTGATCGCCTCGATGGGCAGTGCGGGCAGCATAGGTCCCCTCTCTCGGGCACGGTAAACAAGCTGGGCCGTGTTACCGACCGCTTATGCCCGGTCGCCGATCGCGGAAAAACCCCGGGCCGGCGCACGAGATCGCAAAGGAACCGTGTGCGCCGCGGCGGAAAAGGGGAAGAGCGGCGTGCCGGGGTGCGTTAGAGTCTGGACGAGCAGTCGTATGGCAGGCGCTGATGGGGACACCTGCCGCCGCACGCAGCCATGAGCGACCCGGGGACGGTGCGAGCCCGGGGGCGAGCGCGGCGGTCTGATCACCCCGGAGCCGCCGGAAGAACCGCCCCCGATGTCCGTCGCGGGGCCCAGTAGACCCGGTGGCCGAGACTGGAACGAAGCGGGCCGCGCCGGATCCGGGGCGGTCAAGGAGGGTGGTACCGCGGGGCCGCTCGGGCCGAGTCCGGGCACGCGCCTCGTCCCTCCGGTCAACGTGCCCACGTCGATCCGGAGGTCCGCCATCGTGAGCCGAGCCTTTCGGCCACTGCCCGCGCAGGTCGATCTGCCCGCCCTGGAGCGGGACATGCTGCGCCGCTGGCAGGAGAACAAGGTTTTCGAGCGGTCGCTGGAGCGCACCGCGTCCGGCACCCCGTGGGTGTTCTACGAGGGGCCGCCGACCGCCAACGGCATGCCGGGCGTCCACCACGTCGAGGCCCGCGTGTTCAAGGACGTCTTCCCGCGCTTCAAGACCATGAAGGGCCGCCACGTCCCGCGCAAGGCCGGCTGGGACTGCCACGGCCTGCCCGTCGAGGTCGCTGTGGAGAAGGAGCTCGGCCTCACCGGCAAGAAGGACATCGAGGAGTACGGCGTCGCGGAGTTCAACGCCCGCTGCCGCGAGTCGGTCCTGCGCCACGTCGACGCGTTCGAAGAGATGACCGAGCGCATGGGCTACTGGGTCAACACCGACGAGGCCTACCGCACGATGGACTCCGACTACGTCGAGTCCGTCTGGTGGTCCCTCAAGCAGGTGTTCGACAAGGGCCTGCTGTCCCGCGACTTCCGCATCACCCCCTACTGCCCGCGCTGCGGGACGGGCCTGTCCGACCACGAGCTGGGCCAGCCCGGCGGGTACGAGACGGTCACCAGCCCGTCGGTGTACGTGCGGATGCCCGTCACGTCCGGCCCGCTCGCCGAGATGGGCGCCGCGCTGCTCATCTGGACCACGACCCCGTGGACGCTGGTCTCCAACACCGCCGTGGCCGTCCACCCGGACGTCACCTACGTCGCCGCCCGGCCGCAGGGGTCCGACGAGGTGCTCGTCGTGGCCGAGCCCCTCCTCGGCCAGGTGCTCGGCGAGGGCGCCGAGCGGCTGGCCACGTTCCAGGGCACCGAGCTCGAACGGACCACATACCAGCGGCCGTTCGAGCTGGTCGACATCCCGGACGCGCACTACGTCGTCCTGGGCGACTACGTCACGGTGGAGGACGGCACCGGGCTCGTCCACCAGGCGCCCGCGTTCGGCGGCGACGACATGACCGTCTGCAAGAGCTACGGGATGCCGATCGTCAACCCGATCGGGCCGGACGGGCGCTTCCTGCGCGAGGTGCCCCTGGTCGGCAACAAGTTCTTCAAGGACGCCGACGAACCGCTCACCGAAGACCTGCGCGCGCGCGGACTGCTGTTCCGCGGCGGCCACTTCGACCACAGCTACCCGCACTGCTGGCGCTGCCACACGCCGCTCCTCTACTACGCGCTGCCCGCCTGGTACATCCGGACGACGCAGATCAAGGACCGGCTGCTGGAGGAGAACGAGAAGACCAACTGGTACCCCGAGACCGTCAAGCACGGCCGGTACGGGGAGTGGCTGCGCAACAACGTCGACTGGTCGCTGTCCAGGAGCCGATACTGGGGCACGCCCCTCCCCCTGTGGGTCTGCGGCGACGACGAGGAGCACATCACCTGCGTGGGTTCGCTGAAGGAACTGGGCGAGCTGGCGGGGCGCGACCTGTCCGCGCTCGACCCGCACCGCCCCTACGTGGACGACGTCACGTTCCCGTGCCCCGCTCGTGTCGGTGACGCGGAATCAGGCACGTGCGGGACGGAGACGCGCCGCGTGCCCGACGTCATCGACGCCTGGTACGACTCCGGGTCGATGCCGTTCGCGCAGTGGGGCGCCCCCTACCGCAACAACGAGGTGTTCGACGAGTCCTACCCGGCCCAGTACATCTGCGAGGCCCAGGACCAGACCCGCGGATGGTTCTACTCCCTCATGGCCGTCGGGACGCTGGTGTTCGACCAGTCGTCCTACGAGAACGTCGTGTGCCTCGGCCTGATCCTCGCCGAGGACGGCCGCAAGATGAGCAAGCACCTCGGGAACGTCCTGCGGCCCATCCCGCTGATGGACCAGCACGGCGCCGACGCGGTGCGCTGGTTCATGGCCGCGAGCGGGCTGCCCTGGGCGTCCCGCCGCGTCGGGCACGGCGCCCTGGAGGAGATCGTCCGGAAGGTCCTGCTCACCTACTGGAACACCGCGTCGTTCTTCGTCCTGTACGCGAACGCGGCCGAGGCGCAGGGCCGCGCGTGGACGCCGGACCGGCTGTCCGAGGCGTCCGCGCCCGCCGACCGCCCGCTCCTGGACCGCTGGGCGCTCGCCGAGCTGCACCGCACCGTCCGCGAGGTCGACGCGGCCCTGGAGGAGTTCGACACCGCCCGCGCCGGCCGGCGCCTCTCGCAGTTCGTCGACGACCTGTCCAACTGGTACGTCCGGCGCTCGCGCCGGCGCTTCTGGGAGGGCCCGGAGACGCCCGACGGCTCGGCCGCGTTCGCGACGCTCTACGAGTGCCTGGAGACGCTCACCCGCCTCATGGCGCCGATCGTCCCGTTCATCACCGACCACGTCTGGGACGTCATCCGCCCCGAGGACGGCCCCGAGTCGGTGCACCTCGCCGACTGGCCGGCCGTGGACGAGACGCTGCTGGACGAGGAGCTGACCGCGCAGATGGCGCTCGTCCGGCGCCTGGTCGAGCTCGGCCGCTCCGCCCGCGCGGCGAGCGGGGTCCGGACCCGCCAGCCGCTCGGCCGCGCCCTCGTCGGCGCCGCCGGGTGGGCGGCGCTGCCCGGGCAGCTGCGCGCCCAGATCTCCGAGGAGCTGAACGTGCTCGGCTTCGAGGAGCTGTCGTCGATCGGCGGCGACCTGGTCGAGTACGAGGTCAAGCCGAACTTCCGCGAGCTCGGCAAGCGGTACGCCAAGGACACCCCGAAGGTGGCCAAGGCGATCACCTCCGCCGACCCGGCGGACCTCGTGCGCGCGCTTCGCGCGGGCTCGGCCGAGGTCGGGGCCGAGGGGCTCGGCACGGTGCCGCTCTCCCCGGACGACGTGATCGTCACCGAGCGCCCGCGCAGCGGCTGGGCCGTGGAGAGCGCCGCCGGCGAGACCGTCGCGCTCGACCTCACCGTCACGCCCGAGCTGCGCCGCGCGGGCCTGGTGCGGGAGGCCGTCCGGCTCGTCCAGGAGGGCCGCAAGGCCGCCGGGCTGGAGGTGACCGACCGCATCGAGCTGTGGTGGGAGGCCACCGGCACCGAGCTCGCCGAGGCCCTGCGCGCCCACACCGCGGAGGTCGCCGCCGAGGTGCTCGCGACCACGGTGACCGAGGGCCGCCCCGAAGGCCTCAAGGCCGCGCGCGACGAGGAGCTCGGCCTCACCTACTACCTCCGCAAGGCGTGAGACCCGCCGCCGCGGCCGGCCCCGGAGCCGTCCGGGCCCGGCCGCGGCGGAGAACTTTCCGCGATGGGGTTCATCGCGACACATCGCGTTTGCGATGATGGTCCCGTGAACCTTCCCGAGCAGCCCTCCGGGCCCGAACCACCGGCGCGGCCGTCGCCCGCCGGCATGCGCGCGTCGGACGCCGACCGCGACCAGGTCGCCGACCGCCTGCGCGAGGCGCTCGCCGAGGGGCGCATCACGCCGGAGGAGCACGCCGAGCGCATCGACGCCGTCTACAAGGCCAAGACGTACGCCGAGCTGGAGCCGGTCCTCAGCGACCTGCCGGGCGAGCTGGCCCCGGGGCCGCGCGTCGACCTGCGCAAGGACACCCGGCCGCCCGCCCCGCCCCCGCCGCAGTCGCCGAACCTGGTGGCGATCTTCTCCGGGGTGGAGCGCAAGGGCCGCTGGCTGGTCGAGCCGACCACCAACGTGTCGTGCGTGTTCGGCGGCGCCGACCTGGACTTCCGGCAGGCGGTCCTCAGCCGTGGCGAGGTGACCGTCAACGTCACCTGCGTCTTCGGCGGCGTGACCATGACCGTGCCGCCCGGCGTCCGGGTCATCGCGTCCAACACCGCGGTCTTCGGCGGCAACGACCTGCCGGAGGACGACACCACCGACCCGGACGCGCCCGTCATCCGCGTGACCGGCATGCTGCTCTTCGGCGGTGTCACCGTCACCCGCCGCGCGGCGGGTGAGAAGGGCGGGCGCCGCGCCCGGCGCCGCGAGATGCACCGGTTGCACCACGAGGAGGCGGGGCGCCTGCACTCCGAGATGCGGGACGAGCGCCGTGACCGGCTGCGCGAGCTCCGCCGCGAGCGGCGCCACGGCCACTGACCCCGCCACGGACCTTCGAACCGGGCCCCGGGGCGGCGCCCGCCGCCCCGGCCGGGTCCGGTCAGTCGCGGGCGTGCTCGCGGTCGGGCTGGCAGACCAGGCAGGGCGTGCAGCCCCGTGACTTGGCCTCCGCGCGGGACAGCGACTCCAGGTCGTCGGCCTCGTCGCCGATGTCCTCGATCAGGGCGCAGTCGACGCGGTGGTAGCGCTTGGTGCCGCTCAGGATGCGGACCTGCGGGCCCTCGTCCTCCGGCTCGCCGGACTCGGACGGCTCCGGATCGTCCACGGTGGCGGGCTCGTCCTCGTCCGCCGCGGTGTCTCCGTCGTCCAGGGGTGCCGGGGCCGGCTCGCGGCCGGTCTCCAGGGGGTCCTCGTCGTCGGCGTCGCGGGGGCGCGGGGCGGCGGGGGCGCCGAGCGGCGCGGGGCCGAGGTCGACGGTGACGTCCGACGGGGCGGATTCGGTCTCAGCGGTCCGTTCCCAGGTGGGCCGGTCCTCGGAGTCCTCCGCGGCGGGTTCGGCGCTCTCCGTGGCCGTGGGCGCCTCCCCCGCGGAGCCGACGACGCCCGCGACGGGGATGTCGGTGAGGGTGGGCCCCGCCGCGCGGGGCGCCGGCGCGTCCGGCTCGGGCTCGTCCTGCCGCGGGATCTCGGCCGTCAGGTCGGACGAGCCGGGCTTGTCGAAGGACCCGGGCTTCTCGAGAGAACCGGGCTTGTCGAAGGACAGCGCCGAGGACGCCGGCCTGGCGATGCCCGCCAGACCGCCCTCGGTGCGCTCCGCGCCCGGGCTGGGCGCCGCCGCCGCGTGCCTGGCCCCCGCGGGCCTGCTCGCTTCCCTGCCCGCGTCCTTGCTCGCGTCCTTGCTCGCGTCCCTGCTCGCGTCGGGGGACGCGGGTGCCGACGCCGCGGCGCGCGCCGCCAGTGCGGTGTCGGGCATGCAGGCGGTGCAGGAGCTGAAGCCCTCTTCCCGGGCCTCGGAGTAGGTGAGCTCCTCGGTCTCCCGGCCGGCGAGCTGCCGGCAGGTGTCGAGGTGGTAGCGCTTGCGGCCGCGGACGACGAACACCAGGGCGTCGTCCGGCACGTCCGCGGGCGGGGCGGGGACCTCCACCTCGTCGTCGGCCGGCTCCGCCGGCGTGGACGCGGCCTCCGGCACGCTCGGGGCGGCCTTGGCCGGCGCGGGAGGCGTGCTCTTCTTGCGCTTGTCCTTCTTGGGCTTCTTGGTCGTACGGGCGGGCGCGACCGGGACTGCCGGGCCGAACAGCTCCTTGCGCCGCAGGAACACCCCGATGGCGAGGCACAGCGCGGAGACGATGCTCACGGCGATCGAGATGTAGATGACCACCAGCGCGTCCAGGCCGAAGACCTGGGCGCTGTCTCCGTTGCCGGCGACGATTCCCGCTACCAGCAGGGCGATCGCCACCACCACGAGAACGCCACTCAGGATGATCACAGGGTCTCTCCCACTCGTTCGGACCGCTCGGCCTCGGGCCGCGCGAGGCCCGGCGGCCGGCGCACAGGATGGCCGTCCGGCGCCGCGGGGATGGCGGAGCCGCCATCCCCGGCGCGGCGATCAGGACGACACTATCGCCTGTGGCGGCCGGATCAGCGCCTGTCGTGCGGCGGGTTGTCGCCACCCGCGTGGAACGCGCCGGTCGCCGAGTGCTGGACCTGCTGGGCGTGCTCGGGCGACGGGAACTGGCCCGGTGCCGGGGCCGGGCCGCCGGCGCCGTTGCGGGTGTCGGCGTGCTGCAGCTGGCCCTGCGGCCCCGTCTGCGGGCCGGCCTGGGGAGCGGTCTGCTGGGCCTGCGAGGGCGCGGCGCCCGGGACGGCGGCGAACGCGCCCGTCTCGGTGCTGCCCGCCTCCAGGTCGCGCAGCTGGCCTTCCAGGTACACCTTCAGCCTGCTGCGGTACTCGCGCTCGAACGCGCGCAGGTTGTCGACCTCGCGCTCCAGCTCCTCGCGCTGCTGCACGAGCGAGCCCATGACCTGGCGGTGCCGCTCCTGGGCGTCGCGGTCGAGGGCCTCGGCGCGGGAGCGGGCCTCGCTGACGATCTGGTCGGCCTGCCGGCGGGCCTTGCCGAGGATCTCCTCGGCCTCCCGGCGGGCGCGGCCGAGCGTCTCGTCGGCCTCCCGGCGGGCGTCGGCGATCGCCTGGTCGGCGGTCTGCTGCGCGAGCGCCAGCACGCGGGCCGCGGTGTCCATGTTGTCCTCGCCGGTGGGCGCGGCGGCCATGCCGAGGCCGCCGAGCGCGGGCTCCGGCTCGGGCTGCGGCTGCGGCTCGGGGCGCGGCGGCTCGGGGATCTTCTGGACGTCCGGCTTCGGCTCCACGATGGGAGCGGCCATGGCGGGAACCTTGCCGCGCAGGCATTCGGCCAGCTTGGCCCGCAGCTCCTCGTTCTCCTGGATGAGGCGGTCCAGCTCTGCCTCGACCTCGTCGAGGAAGGCGTCCACCTCCTCCTCGTCGTACCCCGGCCTCAGCCTGGTGGTACTGAACTGCTTGTTCCGCACGTCGGCGGGTGTCAGCGGCATGTTCTCGTCTCCTTGGCGCGCTTGGAGTCTGTCCCCGAAGGACGGTATCCGATCGACCTAGCCTCCGCCGAATATCGAGCCGACGAAGATGATCAAGACCCAGACCACAAGGATGAGGACGGTGAAGCTGAGGTCGAGTGCAACGTTACCCAGCCGGATGGGCGGGATGAAACGCCTGAGCAGCTTGAGCGGCGGATCGGTGACCGTGTAGGTCGCCTCGGCTATCACCAGCACCACCCCGGTCGGCTTCCATTGCCGGGCAAAGGACTGCAGGACCTCCAGGACCAGCCTCCCGATCAGGAACAGGAGGAACAGGTACAGGATGCCCTGCAGGACGGATCCAACGATGTTCACGGATACTCTCGCATGTGCTTCTCAGCTTTGGTTGAAGAACCCTCGTTCTGCCATCCGGGCCTTGTCCTCCGCCGTCACCTCGACGTTGACGGGCGACAGCAGGAACACCTTGTTCGTAACACGCTCGATGCTCCCATGGAGGCCGAACACGAGACCAGCCGCGAAGTCGACGAGACGCTTGGCGTCGCTGTCGACCATCTCGGTCAGGTTCATGATCACGGGTGTGCCCTCCCGGAAGTGCTCCCCGATGGTCCTCGCCTCGTTGTAGGTCCTCGGGTGCAGCGTAGTGATACGAGCGAGGTCGGTGGTACCGGACTCGTAGAGCGCCACGGAGCGTCGCTCGATCGTGGACGTGGAGTGATGGTCGCGATCCCGGTCCGCGGCCTCGTCGGCTCGGGTAAGCTGACCGCCGGATTCGTCATCGCGACGGCGGCCCTGCCCGGTGTCGGTCTCCTCGTCGTAGACCTCGTACTCGTCGTACTCGCCGTACTTGTCGTCGTAGCGGTCGTCCTCCACAAGGCCGAGGTAGACCGCCATCTTGCGCATCGCGCTGGCCATACGTCCCTCCGTGTCCTGTGGTGGCGGTACCGGGCGCGTCCGACCCCGCCGATGGACTGATCCGTCGTGGCGCCCCACGTTCGGGCAGGTACCACTGGGGGGACATTACCTGACGATTGCCCGTCGGCCGCCGAGCAACGCCGTACCGACCCGCAGGTGTGTCGCGCCGCACGCGATCGCCTGCTCCAGATCGCCGCTCATACCCGCACTGACGATCCGGGCGTCCGGATGGTTCCGCCTGATCTCCGCCGCCGTCCCGGCGAGCCGGGTGAAGGCCGGCAGCGGGTCGGCGCCGAGCGGCGCGACGGCCATCACGCCGCCGAGCACCAGGCCGGGCGCCCCGGCGATCTCGTCCGCCAGTCCCGGAGCGTCGGCCGGGAGCACCCCGCCGCGCCCCCGCTCCTCCGCGGGCTCGTCCAGCGACACCTGGACGAGGCAGCGCAGCGTGCGGCCCGCGCGGACGGCGGCGTCCGACAGCGCGGCGACCAGCCGTGACCGGTCGACCGAGTGCACGACGTCGGCGTAGCCCGCGACGGCGCGGGCCTTGTTGGTCTGCAGCCGCCCGACGAAGTGCCAGGTGAGGGGGAGGTCGGCGCATTCGGCGGCCTTGGGGCGGGCCTCCTGGTCGCGGTTCTCGCCGACCTCGGTGAGGCCGAGTCCGGCCAGCAGCCGCACATCGGACGCGGGGAAGGTCTTGGTCACCGCGATCAGCGTGATCTCGCGCTCGTCGCGCCCGGCGGCGGCGCACGCGTCGGCGATGCGCCCGCGGACCGCGGCGATGCCCTCGGCGATCTCGGCGCGGCGGCGCTCGGAGCCGGGTTCCGCGCCGGTCACCCGTCGCCCTTCAGCCAGACATATCCGGCGAAGCGCCCGGTGCGTCCCTCGCGGCGGTAGGAGAACAGTCCCGGGTCCTCGATCGTGCAGCGCGGGTCGGTCTGCACGCGGCCGACCCCGGCGGACGCGAGCTGCTCGGCGACGCCGGCGCGGATGTCGAGGCCGGGGGTGCCCTTGGCGGTGGTGGCGTAGGCGGCGGGCACGGCGGCGGCGACCTCGTCCCGCATCGCGGCGGGCACCTCGTAGCAGCGGCCGCACGCGGCGGGACCGATGGCGGCGGCCATCCGCGCGGGCTCGGCGCCCCGCTCGCACATCGCCTTCACCAGGGCCGGGACGACGCCGGCGGCCGTGCCGGGCCGGCCGGAGTGCGCGGCGCCGACGACCCCGGCGACGGGGTCGGCCAGCAGCACGGGCGCGCAGTCGGCGACGAGGACGGCGAGCGCGAGGCCGGGCACGGTCGTGACGACCGCGTCGGCCTCGCCGGGAAGGTCGGGGGAGGTGGCGTGCGCGACGTCCGCGCCGTGCACCTGCCGCATGAACACGGTGCGCTCGGGGTCGGCGCCGAGCGCGGCCGCGGCGCGGCGCCGGTTGCCCAGGACGGCGGCGGGGTCGTCGCCGACCGCGCCGCCGAGGTTCAGGGAGTCGTAGGGGGGCCCGCTCACGCCGCCGGCGCGGGAGGTGAAGCCGGCGCCGACGCCGCCGCCCAGGGCGACGGTGGTGATCACTTCAGGAAGTCGGGGACGTCGAGGTCGTCGTCCTCGTCGAACACCACGGGACGGCGGCGCTGCCCGGAGGAGGCGGGGCCGCCGTCGTTCTCGCCCGCGTGGACGCGGGACGAGGGCTGCTCGGAGGACGGGCGGGGAGCGGGGGCCCGGGAGCCGCCGGACTCGCCGGGCGGGCCGGCCTCCCGGTCGCCGGGCGGGCCCGGCTGCCCGGACGGCGCGCCGTCCTGCGAGGCCTGCCGGTCGCCGCGCCCCGAAGGCCGGGCGTCCTGCCCCTGCCCGGACGGTTGCGGCCGGTCGCCTTCGGATCGCTGCGCCGCCGGCGCGGACTGGCCGGACTGCGCGGACTGGGCGGACTGGGCGGACTGGGCCGGCGCGGCGGCGGCCTGCGCCACCGACGGCTGCGTGCCCTGCTGGGCCGACGCCTGCTGCCCGGCGGGCTCGGACCGCCCGACCCGGCTGGGGATCGGGTTGACCGGCGCGGCCGGGGAGGGCGGCGGGACCGGACGCGGGGGCGGGGGCAGCCGCTTGCTCTCCGGCTCCGGTGCCGGTTTGGAAGGGCGCCCCTCGTCAAAACCCGCCGCGATCACCGTGACCCGGACCTCGTCGCCGAGCGCGTCGTCGATGACCGCGCCGAAGATGATGTTGGCGTCCGGCGCGGCCGCGTTGGAGACCAGCTGCGCGGCCTCGTTGATCTCGAAGAGGCCGAGGTCGGAGCCGCCGGAGATGGACAGCAGCACGCCGTGCGCGCCGTCGATGCTGGCCTCCAGCAGCGGGCTGGAGATCGCCATTTCGGCCGCGGCCACCGAGCGGTCGTCGCCGCGCGCCGAGCCGATGCCCATCAGCGCCGAACCGGCGCCCGACATGACGGACTTGACGTCGGCGAAGTCCAGGTTGATCAGGCCGGGTGTGGTGATGAGGTCGGTGATGCCCTGGACACCGGACAGCAGCACCTGGTCGGCCGCCTTGAAGGCGTCCAGCACGCTGACCTGCCGGTCGGAGATCGACAGCAGCCGGTCGTTGGGGATCACGATGAGGGTGTCGACCTCGTCGCGCAGCGTCTCGATGCCGGCCTCGGCCTGCATGGCGCGGCGCTTGCCCTCGAAGCTGAACGGCCGGGTCACGACGCCGATGGTGAGCGCGCCGAGCGAGCGGGCGATGTTGGCGACGACGGGCGCGCCGCCGGTGCCGGTGCCGCCGCCCTCCCCGGCGGTGACGAACACCATGTCGGCGCCCTTGAGGACCTCCTCGATCTCCTCCCGGTGGTCCTCGGCGGCCTTGCGGCCCACGTCCGGGTTGGCCCCGGCGCCGAGGCCGCGCGTGAGCTCGCGGCCCACGTCCAGTTTCACGTCGGCGTCACTCATCAGCAGCGCCTGGGCGTCCGTGTTGATCGCGATGAACTCGACGCCCTTGAGTCCCTCTTCGATCATCCTGTTGACGGCGTTGACGCCGCCGCCGCCGATTCCGACGACCTTGATGACCGCGAGGTAATTCTGCGGTGCTGCCACGACGAGGGGCCTTTCCGCTCTCTCCGACCGCCCTGCCCGGTCTGCCGACCGTGCCGTCGCGGTGTTTCCCGACCTGTGAGCATGTGGGTGCGGGACGAACCCTCACCCTCAACTTGAGGCTTACACTTATGTCAACCTGAGGACTGATACGGACAGTAGGGCGGCCTTACCGCCAGGGTCAACTAACCTCCCCCGAACTCCACCGGCGTGTCGCGGCCGGCACGGGTTCGCCCAGGTTGCCCGGTTCCTCGGCGGTGGTTCATTTGGTCTTCAGCACCTCGGGCGAGCTGATGTCGACGGTGCGCACGGCGCGCCCGGCCGCGGTGCGCCGCAGGGCGTCCAGCAGCCGGATCTTCTCCTGTGCCCGCTCCGCCGCGCCCCACACCACCGTCTGACCGCCGTCCATGTGCAGGGTGACGGCCTCCGGGCCGGTCGCCTCGACCTCGGCGACCTTCGCGGCGAGCCGTTCGGGCAGGTCGGACAGCACACCGAGCGCCGCGAGGGTCGCCCGGTCGGACGGCCCGGGCGAGGCGACCGACAGCGCCGGAAGCCCGGACGGACGGGTCGCGCGGTCGGCGACGGCGACGCCGTGCTCGTCGAGCAGCTGGAAGCGCCCGCGGCGCTCGAAGACGGCCACCGGCACCCGTTCCCGGACGACGATGCGGACCGTCCCCGGCCACTGCCGCTCGATCCTCGCCGACTCGACCTCGCGCAACCGCTCCACCCGGGCCTGGACGGTGCCCGTCGCGAGCCGCGCCATCGGCGTGCCGAGATCGATCCCGGCGGCGGCGACCACCCGGTCGCGCGGCGCCAGGTGGGTGCCGGTCACCTCGACGTGCCGGACCACCAGAAGCCGGGACCCGAGCAGCACCCACGACACCGCGCCGAGCGCGCCGACCACCAGCAGGGCGACGAAGACGACCTTCCACCGGCCCGGGCGGCCGCGCGGGGCCGCCGCGGCGTCCTCGCCCGGCGCCTCCCGCCGCTCCGCCTGCGCCTCGGTCATGGTCCAAGCTTGGCAGCGATCCCCCCGTCCGCCGCCGACCCCGCGGGCGGCGGCGTGTCACTCACGCGCCCGCGAGCCGCTCCAGCACGAGCGGGCCGAGCTGCGTCACGTCGCCGGCGCCGAGGGTGATGACGATGTCGCCGGGTCGGGCGAGCGCGGCGGCGGTGCCGGGCGCCTCGTCCCGGACGGGCACGTAGACGGCCTCGGTGCCGGCCGGGACGGCGTCCGCGACCAGCGCGCCCGTCACACCGGGCTCGGGATCCTCGCGGGCGCCGTAGACGTCGAGGACGACCGCGGCGTCGGCGAGGCCGAGCGCCGCGCCGAACTCGGCGGCGAAGAACCGGGTGCGGCTGTACAGGTGCGGCTGGAACACCGCGACGATCCGGCCCTGCCCGCCCTTCTCCCCGAGGTAGCCGCGGGTCGCCTCCAGATCGGCGATCAGCTCGGTCGGGTGGTGGGCGTAGCTGTCGAACACCTCGACGCCGCCCGCCTCGCCCTTGCGCTCCAGCCGCCGCATCGCGCCGCCGAACCCGGCGAGGCCCTCCCGGACGGACGCCTCGTCCACGCCGAGGGACCGGGCGACCGCGACGACGGCGGCGGCGTTCAGCGCGTTGTGCCGCCCGGGGACGGCCAGCGCCACCTCGCCGGCGCCCTCGATCTCGAACCGGGAGCCGAGGCCGCGCGGGGTGAACCCGGACACCCGCAGGTCGGCGCCCTCGGCCTCGCCGTAGGTCAGCACGGTCAGCCCGCGCGCCCGCGCCCGGCCGGCCAGCTCCATCGCGACCGGGTCGTCGGCGCCGGCGACGAGCGTCCCGCCCGGCTCGATCCGGTCGACGAACCGCGCGAAGTTCTCCCGCACCATCTCGAAGCCGCCGTAATTGTCGAGGTGGTCGGCCTCGACGTTGGTGACGACCGCGACGTGCGGGGTGTACATGAGGAACGAGCCGTCGCTCTCGTCGGCCTCCGCGACGAACACGTCCCCGGAGCCCTCGTCGGCGCCGAGGCCCGTGGTGACGAGCTGCCCGCCGATGCAGTAGGACGGGTCCGCGCCGGCGTGCTGGAGCGCCACCGTGAGCATCGACGTCGTGGTGGTCTTGCCGTGCGTGCCGGCGACGGCCACCGCGCGGCGGCCCGCCATCAGCGAGGCCAGCGCCTCGGAGCGGTGCAGGACGCGCAGGCCCCGCTCGCGCGCCGCGACCAGCTCGGGGTTGTTCTCCCGGATCGCCGTGGACACCACGACCGTGTCGGCGTCGCCGACGTGCGCGGCGTCGTGCCCGACGAAGACCTTGGCGCCGAGGTCGCCGAGCTGGCCGAGCAGCTCGGAGTCGCGGGCGTCGCTGCCGGACACGCCGATCCCGCGGCGCAGCATGATGCGGGCGATGCCGGACATCCCGGCGCCCCCGATCGCGATGAAGTGGACCCGGCCGAGCTCGCCGGCGGGTACCACCTCCCCCGGGCCGATCAGGCTCATCGTGCGGCGCCCGCGGAGTGGACCACCTCGTGGACCATCCGGGCGAGCGACACGTCGGCGTCGCGGCGGCCCATCCGGCCGGCGGCCTCGGACATGTGCGCGACGCGGGCCGGGTCGGCCAGCACCGGCAGCAGGTTCCGGGCGATCCAGTCGGGCGACAGCTCGGCGTTGTCGACCAGCATGCCGCCGCCCGCCGCGACGATCGGCTCGGCGTTCAGCCGCTGCTCGCCGTTGCCGATCGGGAGCGGGACGTACACCGCGGGCAGCGCGACCGCGGCCAGCTCGGCGCACGTCATCGCGCCCGCCCGGCACATCGCCATGTCGGCGGCGGCGTAGGCGAGGTCCATCCGGTCGCAGTACGGGATCGTGACGTACTGCGGGCCGTCGGACGCCGGCTCGGGCTCCTCGGTGTTCTTCGGCCCGACGATGTGCAGCACCTGGATGCCCGCCTGCCGGAAGTACGGCGCGGCGGCCACCGCGGCCTGGTTCAGCGAGCGGGCGCCCTGCGAGCCGCCGAAGATCAGCAGCGTGGGCAGGTCGGGGAGCAGGCCGAAGTAGGAGCGGGCCTTGTCGCCCATCGCGAGGCGGTCCAGCGTCGCGATCTCGCGGCGCAGCGGGATCCCGACGAACGTGGCGTTCGGCAGCGGCGAGTCGGCGTGCGACACCGCGACGTGCTCGGTGAAGCGGGCGCCGAGCTTGTTGGCCAGGCCCGGCTTCGGGTTGGCCTCGTGCACGATGATCGGCACCTTGCGCTTGCGCGCGGCGAGGTAGCCGGGGGTGGCGACGTAGCCGCCGAACCCGACCAGGATGTCGGCCTGCGCCTGGTCGAGGACGGACGCGGCCGCGTTGATCGCCCCGCGCAGGCGGCCGGGCACCGACAGCAGCTGCGGGGTCAGCGTGCGCGGCAGCGGCACCGGAGGGATCAGGGCGAGCTCGTAGCCCCGCTGCGGGACGAGCCGGGTCTCCAGCCCCCGCTCGGTCCCGAGGCAGACGATCCCGGTGTTCGGGTCGTTGCGGCGCAGCGCGTCGGCGAGCGCCAGGGCGGGCTCGATGTGTCCGGCGGTGCCGCCGCCGGCCAGGACAACCCTCATGCTCCTTGACAACTCCTCAGCGTGTTCGAAGGGGGGATTCAACGCCGTGCCAGACCCAGCCAGCTTAGAGCCCTCACGACCGGTCCGGGACCCCGTGCGGAGAGTGCTTGCCGCGCGCCCGGCTCGCGTTTGGCGAACGCGAGCAGCATCCCGAGCGCGAACAGCGTCGGGATGAGCGCCGAGCCCCCGTAGGAGACGAGCGGGAGCGGGATCCCGGTGATGGGGAGGACGCCGATGACGGCGCCGATGTTCACGATCGCCTGCACGACCAGCCATGCGGTGGCGCCCGCGGCGGCGAGCCGGGTGAACGGGTCCTTCACCCGGCGGGCGATCCGCAGCCCCGCGTAGGCGAGCATCCCGACGAGGGCGAGGACGACGAGGGTGCCGACGAGCCCGAACTCCTCGCCCACGATCGCGAAGATGAAGTCGGTCTCGGCGTGCGGGAGGTAGTCCCACTTGGCGCGCCCCTCGCCGAGGCCCGTGCCGAACAGGCCGCCGGAGGCGACCGCGAACAGCCCCTGCGTGCCCTGGTAGTTGGTGGTGAGCTGGTTTCCGGACGGGTCGAGGAAGCCGGTGAGCCGCTGCATCCGGTACGGCTCGACGACGATGAGGATCGACACGAGCAGGCACACCAGGCCGGCGATGCCGACGAACAGCCGTCCGGGCGCGCCGACCACCCACAGCAGCGCCAGGAAGATCGTGAGGAGGACCAGCGTGGTGCCGAGGTCGCTGCCCAGCATGACCAGCAGGACGAGCACCCCGGCCCCCGGCATCAGCGGCACCAGCAGCGGCCGCCATTCGGTGAGCTGGCCGAGCCGGTCCTTGCGTGCCAGCAGGTCGGCGCCCCACAGCACCAGGGCGAGCTTGGCCAGCTCGGACGGCTGGATCTGCACCGGGCCGAGGTCGACCCACCGGGTGGCGCCGCCCGCGCTGCGGCCGAGGCCGGGCACCAGCACCAGCGCCAGCGCGACGACCGACAGCAGCAGCAGCGGGTAGGCGAGCGCGCGGAACGTCTTGACCGGCAGCCGGGACGCCACCCACATGCCGGGCAGCCCGATCGCCACCCACATGGCCTGCTTCTGGAACAGCGTGTAGGCCGAGCCCGTCGCCTGGAGCTGCTTCACGCTGGACGCCGACAGCACCATCGTCAGGCCGAGCGCGAGCAGCATGACCGAGCAGCCCAGCACCAGGTAGTAGGAGGTGAGGGGCCGGTCGAGCAGCCCGACGGCGGCGACCACCTGCTCGCGCGGCCCGGGGCGCCGGGCGCCCTCCTCCCCCGCGGCGGCGGTCACGTCATCGGGTGCCGCCGGGGGCGTCCCCCGGGCGGGCGGGCCGGGCGGCCTCGGCGAGGCGCTCGACGGAGGCGATGAAGGCGTCCCCGCGGGCCGGGTAGTTGGCGAACATGTCGAAGGACGCCCCGACAGGGGCGAGCAGCACGGTGTCCCCGGGGCGGGCGAGGCCGGAGGCTTCGGTGACGACGCGGTCCATGGCCCCAGTGTCGGTGTCGGGGACGTCCACCACGGGGACATCCGGCGCGTGTCGCGCGAGTGCCTCGGCGATCCGGTGCCGGTCGCGTCCCATCAGCACCACGCCGCGCAGCCGCCCGGCGCACGAGCGGACCAGGTCGTCGACGTCCAGCCCCTTGAGGAGGCCGCCGGCGATCCACACGACCGGCTCGTAGGCGGCGAGGGACGCGGCGGCGGCGTGCGGCTGGGTGGCCTTGGAGTCGTTGACGTAGGCGACGCCGCCGACGTCGGCGACGTGCTGGATGCGGTGCGGGTCGGGGACGAACGCGCGCAGGCCCTCGCGGACGGCCTCGGGCGGCACCCCGAACGCGCGGGCGAGCGCGGCGGCGGCGAGCGCGTTGGCGACGTTGTGCGGCGCGAACGGGCGGACGTCGGTGAGCGCGGCCAGCTCCGCCGCCTCCCGCGCGGGGTCTCCGGTGAAGGCCCGGTCGACGAGCAGCTCCTCGACGACGCCGAGCTCGCCGGCACGCGGCACCTGGAGGGTGAAGCCGGCCCGGCCGCGCACGCCCCCGGCGCGTTCGGCCAGCGCGGCGGACGTGGCGTCGTCGGCGTTGAACACCGCGACGCAGCCCGGTGCGAAGATCTTGGCCTTGGCCCCGACGTAGGCGTCCATGGAGCCGTGCCAGTCGAGATGGTCGGGCGCGATGTTCAGCACCGCCGCCGCCTGCGGGGCGAGCGAGTTCGACCAGTGCAGCTGGTAGCTCGACAGCTCCACCGCGAGCACGTCGTGGTCCCCGCTCACGGCCTCCACGATGGGCGTGCCGACGTTGCCCACGGCGAGCGCCCTGTGGCCGGCGGCGGTGAGCATGCACGCCAGCATCCGGACGGCGGTCGTCTTGCCGTCCGTCCCGGTGATGGCCAGCCACGGCGCGGCGCCCTCGGGACGCAGCCGCCACGCCAGCTCCACCTCGCCGATGATCTCGATGCCGGCCTCGGCGGCCGCGGCGAGCAGCGGCACGTCCGGCCGCCAGCCCGGCGAGGTCACGACGAGCCCGGTGCCCGCCGGGAGGCTCTCGCCGTCGCCGAGCCGGACGGCGGCCCCGCGGGCCTCCAGCTCGGCGGCGTGCCCGCGCTGCTCCTCGCCGTCGCGGGCGTCCACGACGGTGACGCGGGCGCCCCGCGCGGCGAGGGCGCGGGCGGCGGCGCGGCCGGACACACCGAGCCCCGCCACGCACACGGGCAGGCCGTCCCAGGGGCGGTCGCTCACTTCTTCGGCATCCATTCCAGGTAGAACAGCCCGATGCCCATCGCGGTGAACAGCGCCGACATCAGCCAGAAGCGCACGACGATCGTGGTCTCGGCCCAGCCGGACAGCTCGAAGTGGTGCTGCAGCGGGGCCATCTTGAAGACCCGTTTCTTGGTCAGCTTGAACCCGCCGACCTGGATCATCACCGACAGCGTGATCATCACGATGAGGCCGCAGAGGATGGCGAGCAGGAACTGGGTGCGGGTGAGGATGGCCAGGCCGACCAGCACGCCGCCGAGGGCGAGCGAGCCGGTGTCGCCCATGAAGATCTTCGCGGGCGGGGCGTTCCACCACAGGAACCCGAACACGCCGCCGAGCACGGCCGCGGCGACCACCGCGAGGTCGAGGGGGTCGCGGACGCTGTAGCAGTTGGGGGCGAGGGCGGCGGCGCAGCTGTTGCGCAGCTGCCAGTTGCCGATGATCACGTAGGCGGCCAGCACCATGCCGGCCGGGCCCGCGGCGAGGCCGTCCAGCCCGTCGGTGAGGTTCACGCCGTTGGACATGGCCGCGATGAGCAGCAGCGCCCACACCACGAACAGGTACGGGCCGATCGAGGGGCCGAAGTCGCGCAGGAAGGACAGGTGGGGGTCGGCGGGGGTGATGTCGTAGCCGTTCGGGAAGTTCAGCGACGCGACGGCGAACACGACGCCGACGAGGACGATGCCGATCATCTTGGCGCCGCTGCGCAGGCCGAGGCTGCGCTGCTTGAACACCTTGATGTAGTCGTCCACGAACCCGACCAGGCCGAGGCCGCTCATCAGGAACAGCACGAGGAGGCCCGAGATGGTGGGCGCCTCGCCGGTGACCAGGTGCGCCGCGGCGTAGCCGACCAGCGAGCCGACGATGAAGACCGTCCCGCCCATCGTGGGGGTGCCGCGCTTGTTCAGGTGCGCCTCGGGGCCCTCGTCCCGGATCATCTGGCCGTAGCCCAGCCGGTTCACGATCCGGATCCACACCGGCGTGCCGACCATCACGAAGATCAGCGCGATCCCCGCGGCGAGGATGATGTTGGTCATCGGCCGTCCTCCGCGAGGATCGCCTCGGCCACCCGTTCCAGGCCGGCCACCCGGGAGCCCTTCACCAGCACGACGTCCCGCGGCGCGAGCCGCTCCCTGAGCACGGTCACCGCCGCGCCGACGTCATCCACCTGTACGCACTCTCCCGTCCATGACGCCACCTGCCCGGCCCCTTCGGCCATCGCCGCCGCGTTCGCGCCGACCACGACGAGTCCGGCGATCCCGCTGCGCGCGACATGCTGCCCGATCTTGGCATGTTCCGCCACGGACGAGTCACCCAGTTCGGCCATCTCCCCCAGGACCGCGTACGC
The DNA here is from genome assembly GCF_039871695.1 of Actinomadura sp. B10D3. Classification (NCBI taxonomy): domain Bacteria; kingdom Bacillati; phylum Actinomycetota; class Actinomycetes; order Streptosporangiales; family Thermomonosporaceae; genus Actinomadura; species Actinomadura sp. B10D3. Next base: position 295,100 of record NZ_JBDPLY010000003.1, on the reverse strand, counting down.
GCGGCGCCCGCGGGCCATGTGGACGAGCACGTCGAGCGCGGCGCGGGTCGAGTCGGGGTTGGCGTTGTAGGCGTCGTTCACCACGGTCACGCCGTCGGCCCGCTCGGTGACCTCCATCCGCCACCGGCTGACCGGCACGGCCTCCGACAGCGCCGCGGCGACCGCGTCCGGGGCGAGCCCGGCCGCGCGGGCGGCGGCGGCCGCGGCGAGCGCGTTCGGGACGGCGTGCGCGCCGTGCAGCCGCAGCGCGACCGGCGCCGCCCCCTCCGGCGTGACGAGGGTGAACCGGGCCCGGCCCTGGTCGTCGAGGGTCTCGTCCTCGGCGCGCACCACCGCGTCCGGGGAGCGGCCGAAGGTGACGACCTCGCCCTCGGTGCGCGCGGCCATCGCGGCGACCAGCGGGTCGTCCGCGTTGAGGACGGCGGTCCCGCCCGGCGGCACCGCCTCCACGATCTCGCCCTTGGCGCGGGCGATGTTCTCTCGGCTTCCGAACTCGCCGACGTGCGCGGTGCCGACGTTCAGCACGACGCCGACGTCCGGGCGCGCGATGCCGGTCAGGTAGGCGATGTGGCCGATCCCGCGGGCGCCCATCTCCAGGACGAGGTGGCGGGTCTCGGCGTCGGCGCGCAGCACGGTGAGCGGCAGCCCGATCTCGTTGTTGAACGAGCCGGGCGGGAAGACCGTCGGGCCCGCGGTGCTCACGACCTGCGCGATGAGGTCCTTGGTGGAGGTCTTGCCGGCCGAGCCGGTGACCGCGACGACGGTCAGGTCCGGCAGCCGCTCCAGCAGGCCCCCGGCGAGCCGTCCGAGCGCCTCCTGGACGTCCGGGACGAGCACGCACGGCCCGTCCGCCGGGCGCTGCGCGAGCACCGCCGCGGCGCCCGACGCCAGCGCCCCGGACGCGAAGTCGTGCCCGTCCGCGCGCTCGCCCTTCAGCGCCGCGAACAGCGCCCCGGGCTCCACCACGCGGGAGTCGATGACCACGGGACCGCTCACCACGACGTCCGGAGGCCCGTGAACGGTGCCTCCCGTGATCTCCGCGATCGTCGACAGCGGAAGTGGGATCACGCCTGCGTCCCGTCCCCTCTGATTCCCTCGGTACGGCGCCGGAGGGCCGCGCGGACGACCTCGCGGTCGTCGAACGGATGCACCTCGCCCGCCACGTTCTGGCCCTGCTCATGTCCCTTGCCCGCGACGACGAGGACGTCGCCGCGGCGGGCCCGGCCGACGGCCAGGCCGATCGCGGCGGCGCGGTCGGGCTCCACGACGATGTGCGCGCGCTCCGGCTGCGGCACCTTCAGCCCGCCCTCGACCATAGCGGCGAGGATCGCGAGCGGATCCTCCGACCGCGGGTTGTCGTTGGTGAAGTACGCGGTGTCGGCGAGCCGGGCGGCGGCCTCGCCCATCAGCGGGCGCTTGCCCCGGTCGCGGTCGCCGCCGCAGCCGAGCACGACGACGAGGTCGCCCTCGGTGACCGGCCGCAGCGCGTTCAGCACGGCCTCGACCGCGCCCGGCTTGTGCGAGTAGTCGACCAGGGTCACGAAGTCCTGGCCCTCGTCGACCCGCTCCAGGCGGCCGGGGACGCCGGGCAGGGACGCGACCCCGCGGACCGCGGCCTGCAGCGGGATGCCCGCCTCGACCAGCGCCACGATCGCGGCGAGCGCGTTGGCGACGTTGAACGGGCCGGCGAGCCGGACCTCCCCGTCGGCCTCGATGCCGCCGGGCCCGACGACGCGGAACACGCCGCCGTCGGCGCCGACGCGCACGTCCTCGGCCCGCCAGTCGGCGGCCGGGTCTCCGGTCGGCGAGAACGTCGTCGCCGGGACCGTGGCGATCTCCAGCAGCTCGCGGCCGTAGTGGTCGTCGAGGTTGATCACGCCGACGCGGGAGTACTCGGGCGTGAACAGCCTCGCCTTGGCGAGGAAGTAGTCCTGCATGGTCGGGTGGTAGTCCAGGTGGTCCTGGGACAGGTTGGTGAACACCGCGACCTCGTAGCGTGCGCCGCCGACCCGGCCCTGCACGAGGGCGTGGCTGGAGACCTCCATCGCGGCGGCGCCGACCCCGCGCTCGCGCATCATCGCCAGGAGCGCGTGCAGGTCGGTGGCCTCCGGCGTGGTCAGCGCGCTCGGCACCCGGTCGCCGCCCACCCGGATCTCCACGCCGCCGACCAGCCCGGTCTCGATCCCCGCCGCGCGCAGGCCCGCGTCCAGCAGGAACACCGTGGTGGTCTTGCCGCTGGTGCCGGTGACGCCGATGAGGGTGATGTCGCGCCCGGGCTCCCCGTACACCCAGGACGCCGCGTCGCCGAGCCGCGCCCGGACGTCGGAGGTCACGAGGACCGGCAGGCCCGTCGCCGAGGCCCGGTCGTGCCCGTCGGGGTCGGTGAGGATCGCGGCCGCGCCGGCCCCGGCGGCCTGGGCGGCGAACTGGGCGCCGTGCGCGCGGGCGCCGGGCAGCGCCGCGTAGACGTCGCCGGGCTGCACCGCCCGGGAGTCGTGCGTGATCCCGGTGACCCGGACCCGGTCCCATCCGTCCCGTTCGTCCCGTCCGATGCCGAGGAGCGCCGCGAGCCCGCTCAGCGGGCGAGCCGGATTGGTGGTGGGACGCATGGCTGTTCTTTCGGTGCGAGCGGAACGGGACTGCTGGGACACGGGTGGTGGACTCACAGGCGAGGAGGGTACTCGCTGCCGTCAGTCTCGGGCGTGGATCTCGATGATCGGCGGGCGGCTCCCCGTCGGCGGGATCTTCTCGGACTGCAGAGCGAAGCTCATCACGTCCTTGAAGACCGGAGCGGCCGCATCGCCACCATAGTGGCTGCCCCGCTTCGGGTCCTGCAGGACCACCTGGACGACCAGCCGCGGATCGTCCGCGGGCGCGAATCCGGCGAACGACGCGGTGTAGCCGCCGCCGTCGTAGCAGCCGCAGCGCGGGTTGACGATCTCGGCGGTGCCGGTCTTGCCGGCGACGCGGTAGCCCTTGATCTGGGCCTTCGGAGCGGTGCCCTCCTTGGTCGTGACGCCCTCCAGCATGTCGCTGATCTGCCGCGCGGTCCGCGCGCTGATGACCTGCCTGCGCTCGGGCGCCGGCGCGGGCGTGAACCTGTCGTGCTCACCGACGGTGCCGGCGATCAGGTTCGGCGCGACGCGGACGCCGCCGTTGGCGATGGTCGCGTACACGCTCGCCATCTGCACCGCGTTGACCGACACCGTCTGCCCGAACGCGATCGGGTAGCGGTCGGTGCCGGACCACTCGGCCGGCGGCTCCAGCAGGCCGGGCGTCTCGCCCGGCAGCGGCAGCCCGGTCTTCTGGCCGAACCCGAAGTCGCGCAGCGTCTGGTAGAGCCGCTGCGAGGTGATGCTCTCGCTCGCCATGATGGTGCCGACGTTGCTGGACTTGGCGAGCACGCCGGCGAACGTGAGCCGCTCGGGCGCGTGGCGGTGCGAGTCGCGGAACGTCACGTCGTACTTCTTGATCCGGTCGGGGACGGTGTAGGGGGTCCGCGGCGTGACGCCGCCGTGCTCCATGACGGCGGCTGCCGTGACGACCTTGCCGGTGCTGCCCGGCTCGTAGGCGTCCTGGACGAGCGGACTGCCCCAGCGGGACCGGGAGGACCGGGCGTAGCGGTTCGGGTCGAACCCGGGCGCGGAGGCCATGGCGAGCATCCGGCCCGTGCGCGGGTCCATGACGATCACGCTGCCGCCGTCCGCGCGGGTGGCCCGGACCTGCTTCTCGATCGCCTCCTGCGCCTCGAACTGCAGGTCGCGCTGCAGCGTCAGGCGGACGCCCCGGCCCGGCACGGAGGGGCGCTTCTGGTCCTCGCCCATGGGGATGTGCTGGCCCTCGGGGCTGATCTCCACCCGCTGCCAGCCCGCCTTCCCGGCGAGCAGGCCGTTCAGGGAGCTCTCCAGCCCCGCGGCGCCCTTCCCCGAGTCGTTCACGAACCCTATGACGCTCGCGGCCAGCGAATCGTTGGGATACTCCCGGCGATATTCCGGCAAAGTCCCGATGCCGAGGAAGTTCCACGAGCTGACCAGCCGCGCCTGGTCGGGGCGGACGCCGTGCGCCAGGTACACGAACCGGGTCCCGGTCTTGCTGATCTGCTTCATCAGGGTCGCCGGGTTCAGCCCGAGCGTCGGGGCGAGCGCGTTGACGATCGGCTGCCGCTTCTCGGGCTTGATCAGCGACGGGTCGGCGAAGATCGCCCGCGCCTCCACGGTCATCGCGAGCGGGTTGCCGTGCGCGTCGGTGATGTCGCCGCGGACGGCGGGCAGCGTGATGTCGCGCACCCGCTGCTTCATCGCCTGCTCGGTGTACTTGCCGGACTCGATCGTCTGGAGCTGGACGAGCCGCCCCGCGAACAGCGACAGCACGAACGCGACGACGAGCAGCCCGACGTTGAGCCGCTTGAGCGGGTCGCGCCGGTGGAACGGCATCCGGGGGCGCGGCCCCTGCCCCGGCGACCGCCTGCCGCCGGACCCGCCGGGCCGCGGGCCGCGCGGCGCCGCGCCGCCGGCCCCCGCGCGCGGAGACCGGCCGTCGCGCGCCGTCCGGGCGGTGTCCTTCTTACCGGGCGCGGTTCTGGCCGCCCCCTTCCGCGCGGGCTGCCGGACGGGCGCCCCTGCGGCGCCCTTGGGCCGCGTTTCCTTGCGGGAGGCCTCCTTACGGGGGGCCTCCTTGCGAGAAGCCTCCTTGCGGGAGGCTTCTTTGCGGGGGGCGGGCACCATGCCGCTGCGCGCGGGACGGCGGGCGGCGCTGCCCTTCTTGCCCGGCCGTCCCGCGCCGTCGGCGCGCCCGCCGGCGGGCGGGCGGGGCGTTCCTCCGGTCTGACGCCCGGACGCGCGCGCCGCGCCCGGGCCGTTCTTGTCGTCCCGCCCGGCCGCGCCGCGGGGACCGCGCCCGTCCGAGCCGCGTTTCCGGCCGGGCGGGGGCCCGGCGGCACCGCGTCCCGGCCGTTTCGTCACCGTGTCCCCCGCTCCCCGATGGGCCCGCGTCCGATCACGGCGCCCCGTTCCCGGTGCCCTGGCCCGTGCGGTGGCCCGCCCCCTGGCCGGAGCCCTGACCGGCGCCCTGGCTGGCCCCGGTGCGGGGGTCGGCGGGCGGGACGCCGTCGCCGGGCACCACGGTGCCGGGGACGCCGAGGACGCCCGCCGCGCCGGCCGACGCCGCGGCCGCGTGCGGGACCGGTCGGATCCGGCCGCCGTTCGCGCGGCCGGTGTCGGTGGAGAAGAAGGCCGGGTTCTCGCCCTTCTTCATGCCGAGCGCCTCGGCCTTGTTCGACAGCTGCTGCGGGGAGCCCTCGCGCGCGATCTCCTCCTCGTAGGCCTGACGCTGCTGTTCGAGCTGCTTGTTGCTCTGCTGCAGCCGCGTCAGCGTGAACGCGTCCTTGGCGAGGACGGTGTTGAGCAGCAGCAGGCTGACCAGGGCGCCGCCGAGCAGGCCGACGATGAGCAGCACGAACGGCGTCCGCGGCGCCGCCTGGGCGGAGCGGCGCGACGCGGCCGGCCTCGAACTCTTGGCGTCCGTGCTCTTGGCGGGCGCGGCCTTCGCCGTCTTCGCGGCGGTGGACTCGCCCCTGGCCGGCGCGTCCTTGACCGGCGCCTTCTTGGCGGGTGCCTTCTTGACCGGCGCCTTCGTGGCGGGCGCCTTCGTGGCGGGCGCCTTCGTGGCCGGTGCCTTCGTGGCCGGGGCGGCGCCGTCCGGGCGCTCCGGGGCCCGCTTCTTCGGCGTCCTGGCCGGCGGGCGCCTGCTCGTCGTCGTCATGTCGCCTCCCGGACCCGCTCCGCGGCGCGCAGCCGCACCGATCCGGCCCGTGGGTTGGTCGTGGTCTCCTCGTCGGACGGCACCTCGGCCCCGCGGGTCAGGAGCCGGAACCTCGGCTCGTGCTCCGGCAGCGGGACGGGCAGGTCCGGCGGGGTGGTGTCGGCCGCCTGGGCGGCGAGGACCTGCTTGGTGATGCGGTCCTCAAGGGAGTGGTAGCTGAGGACGGCGACCCGGCCCCCGACCGGGAGCGCGTCCAGGGCGGCGGGCAGCGCCCGGCGCCAGATGTCGAGCTCGCCGTTCACCTCGATGCGCAGCGCCTGGAACGTCCGCTTGGCCGGGTTGCCGCCGGTGCGGCGCGTCGCGGCCGGGATGGAGGTGCGCACCAGGTCGGCGAGCCGCCGGGTGGACTCCAGCGGGGCGCGCTCGCGCTCCCGGACGATCGCCGCGGCGATCCGCTGGGCGAACCGCTCCTCGCCGTACTCGCGCAGGATTCGGGCGAGCTCGGCGGGCGGGTAGCCGTTGACGACCTCCGCCGCGGTGAGGCTCTGCGTGCGGTCCATCCGCATGTCGAGCGGGGCGTCGTACGAATAGGCGAAGCCGCGGCCGGACTCGTCCAGTTGCGGAGAGGAGACGCCGAGGTCGAACAGCACGGCGTCCACCGCGGGGACGCCGAGCCTGCGCAGCACCGCGGGGATCTCGTCGTAGACGGCGTGCTCCAGGGTCGCGCGGTCCCCGAACGGGGCGAGGCGGCGCGCGGACCGCTCCAGCGCGGTGGTGTCCCGGTCGAGGCCGATGAGGCGCAGCTCCGGGACGGCCCGCAGCATCGCCTCGGCGTGGCCGCCCATGCCGAGCGTGGCGTCGAGGTACACGGGCGCGCGGCCGGTGACGGCCTCGGCGGCGGGGACGAGCAGCTCCAGAACGCGACCGAGCATCACCGGTACGTGACCGGCGCCGTTCGCGTGGTTCCCCACGTCCATGCTTCACCCCCTGTACTGCCACCTCGCTCGCGGACTGTGTGGCATCGCCGGACCGGACCGTCCCACCCCCGGCGGCGGCCTCGCCCGGCCAGGTCCCCATCCGCTGCCCTGAGGAAGATCACCGCGTTGCCCGCGGGGGGTCGCCGTCTGGCACCGGGGAAGCTGCGCCAGCTGGCTCGGAGAGCGGCTGGAGACCTGGCCGAACGTGGGCCAGTGCCGGTCAACGGACCGACGAGTCGTTTCTCAGAGGATCCCTGGCAACACCTCCTCCGAGACGTCGGAGAACGTCTGCTCCTCCTGCTCCAGGTAGGTCTCCCAGGCCTGGGCGTCCCAGATCTCCAGACGCGTGTTGGCCCCGATGACCGTGCAGTCGCGGGTAAGCCCCGCGTACTTGCGCAGAGGCGGAGGAATGGTGACGCGGCCCTGTTTGTCGGGCACCTCGTCGGAGGCGCTGGCGAAGAAGACCCGGCTGTAGCCCCGCACCGCCTTCTCGGTGACCGGGGCGGCACGCAGGGCTTCGGTAATCCGCTGGAACTCCGCCATGGGGAAGACGTACAGGCAGCGTTCCTGGCCCTTCGTGATCACCAATCCCCCCGACAGCTCCTCGCGGTACTTCGCCGGCAGGAACAGTCGTCCCTTGTCGTCGAGGCGCGGGGAATGGGTGCCGAGGAACACCGGCCCCACCTCCCGCGCCGCATGGGGCGCTACCGCCCCCCACGGCGCCCCACTCTACTCCACTCTTCCCCACCGTCAACAAGGAAAACACCGTCCGTGCGCCGTTTTGCCGCGCGAAACCGCAGGTCAGGAAGGGTGGTGCGGAGTGGGGCCCAGCGGGGCCCGCCCGCGCGGCGCGGCGGCGCGCCGGCGCGGGGTCCGGCCCCCGGAGGCGCGCCGGGCGGGGCCCGGAGGGGCGGGGGTGGAGGGAAGTGGTGAACCGGGAGTGGCGTTCGCCGTCCTTCCCGTAGAGCACAATTGGCTCGCGTTCCACATGAACATCGCAGTGGGCCTTCCGACGACGTACTGTCGTTTGGAACGGCTGAGGAGGGTTTGGTGGCAGTAGGCACGCACGGCGAGTCGTTCATGGAGACCGACCCCCCGGCATCCCACCCGGCCCGGCGCGGCGCGCGGGGCCACGACGCGCCGGGCGGTCTCGACGGGCTCGCCCAGGTCGCTAACAAGATCCGGGACGCCGTGGAGTCGGTGATCGAGGGGAAGCCCTCGGTGGTGCGGCTGGCCCTGACGGTGCTGCTGGCCGAGGGGCACCTGCTGATCGAGGACGTGCCCGGGGTCGGCAAGACGATGCTCGCGAAGGCGCTCGCGCGCTCGGTCGACTGCTCGGTGCGCCGGGTGCAGTTCACCCCCGACCTGCTCCCCAGCGACATCACCGGCGTCAGCGCCTACAACCAGGAGCTGCGCGAGTTCGAGTTCAAGCCGGGGCCGATCTTCGCCAACATCGTGGTCGGCGACGAGATCAACCGGGCGTCGCCGAAGACGCAGTCCGCGCTGCTGGAGTGCATGGAGGAGCGGCAGGTCACGGTCGACGGGACCACCTACACGCTCGAGCCGCCGTTCATGGTGATCTCCACGCAGAACCCGGTGGAGATGGAGGGCACCTACCCGCTGCCCGAGGCCCAGCGCGACCGTTTCACCGCCCGCATCTCGATGGGCTACCCGGACCCGGCCGCGGAGCTGGAGATGCTCGACAATCACGGCGAGACGTCCCCGCTCGACCGGCTCACCCCGGTCGCGCACGCCGAGGACGTCCGCGACCTCATCGAGGTCGTGCGGCGCCAGCACGTCGCGCCCGCGGTGCGGCAGTACGCCATCGACCTCGTCTCCGCCACCCGGCGGCACCCGGAGCTGCGGCTCGGCGCGTCCCCGCGGGCGACGCTGCACCTGGTGCGGGCCGCGCGGGCGTACGCCGCGCTCGACGACCGCGACTACGTCGTCCCCGACGACGTCCAGGAGCTCGCCGTCCCCGTCCTCGCGCACCGGCTGCTGCCGACCGCCGAGGCGCAGGTCGAGCGGCGCCGTCCCGAGCAGGTGGTCGCCGACCTGGTGAAGCGGCTGCCGGTGCCCTCCCCCGGGAAGTGACCCGGTGCGACGGGCGCTGGCCGGCCTGACCACCCGCGGGCGGTCCTTCGTGGCGGCGGGGGCGACGGCGATCGTCTGCGCGGTCGTGCTCGGCGAGCGCGACCTGCTGCGCGCCGGGGTGCTCGTCCTGGTGCTGCCGCTGCTGTGCACGCTGGCGGTGTCGCGGACCCGGTACCGGCTGGCGTGCGCGCGGCGGCTGGAGCCGGCGCGGCTGCCGGTCGGCCGCGAGGCCCGCGTCGACCTGCGGCTGGAGAACGTGTCGCGGCTGCCGAGCGGGCTGCTGATGGTGGAGGACCGCGTCCCCTACGCGCTCGGCGGGCGGACCCGGTTCGTGCTGGAGCGCATCGAGCCGCACGGCACCCGCGAGCTCGGCTACCGGATCCGCTCGGACGTGCGCGGGCGGTACCGGGTGGGGCCGCTGACGGTCCGGCTCGCCGACCCGTTCGGGATGGTGGAGCTGCTCCGCTCGTTCAGCCTGTCCGACACGCTCACCGTGACGCCGGCGATCGTCCCGCTGCCGGCGAGCCGGCTGGCCGGCGGGTGGACGGGCGGCGGCGACAGCATCGCCCGCGCGGTCTCGGCCGCGGGCGAGGACGACGTCGCCCCCCGCGACTACCGGCACGGCGACGACCTGCGCCGCGTGCACTGGCGGTCCACCGCCCGGCGCGGGGAGCTGATGGTGCGGCGCGAGGAGCAGCATTTCCAGAGCAGCGGGACCCTGTTCCTGGACACCCGCCGCTCCGCGCACTGGGGCGACGGGCCGGGCGGCTCGTTCGAGCAGGCCGTGTCGGCGACCGCGTCGATCGGCGTCCACCTCGTCCGCACCGGGATGAGCCTGCGGTACGTCACCGACCGGGGCGAGGCGCTGGCCGCCGCGCCGTCGGAGGGGGCGTTCGAGGGGCTGCTGCTGGACGCGCTGGCCGTGGCCCGCCGGTCCAAGAGCGGGTCGCTGTCGGCCGGGCTGGCCGCGCTGCGCGGCGGGCCCGGCGAGCACGGCGGCCGGGAGGGCGGCGGGCTGGTCATCGCGGTGTTCGGCACGCTGTCGGACGAGGAGGCCCGGACGGTGGCGGCGATGCGCCGCGGCACCGGGACGTACGTGGCGGTCCTGGTGCAGGGCGGGCCGGCCGCCGGGGTGTCCGAGAGCGACGGAGCGGGCGACGGGACGGCGGCGGGGCTGCTGCGCGCCGGCGGCTGGCGGGTCGTCACCGTCCGGTCCGCGGCGGAGCTGGCCGGGGCGTGGACGCAGGCCGGCAAGGCAGGCGAGGACTTCGTCAAGGACGGTGCATGAGGATCCGGATGACGGTGATGGCCGCGCTGGCGACGCTCGCCGGCTCGCTCGGCCTGTACCCGCTGTTCGAGAAGGCCGGATGGTTCTGGGCCGGGTTCGGCGCGGTGCTGGCGGCGTCCGGTGGCGGGCTGCTGGCCCGGCGGATGCGGATGCCCGCGCTGGTCGGGTTCCTGATCGGGCTGGTCTCCCTGATCCTGTACCTCAACCTGGCCTACGCCGCCGACAGGTCGTGGCTGGGGTTCGTCCCGACCCCGGAGTCGATCCAGTACCTCGGCGCCCTCACCGACGAGGGCTGGCGGGCGGCGAACCGGTACGCGGCGCCCGTCCCGCTCGTCCCGGGGATCTCGATGCTGACCGCCGCCGGGATCGGCCTGGTCGCCGTCCTGGTCGACCTGCTGGCCGTACGGCTGCACCGCACCGCGCCCGCGGGGCTGCCGCTGCTCGCCATGTACAGCGTGCCCGCCGCGGTCCGCGAGGACGGCGTCGGCTGGCTCGCGTTCGGCCTCGGCGCGTTCGGCTTCCTGGCCCTGCTGATGGCCGACGCCCGCGAGCAGGTCGGCGGGTGGGGCCGGACGGTGACGACGCGGCGCCGCCCGCGGGTCGTCCCGATGGCCGGGACGGCGCCGCTGCCCGGGGAGGCCGCCGCCCTCCCGGAGACGTCGTCGCTGGCGGCGAGCGGCCGCCGGATCGCGGCCGGCGCGGTCGCCGTCGCGGTGCTGCTGCCCGCGGCCGTCCCGGGCCTGCAGCCGCGCGGCTTCTTCGGCTTCGGCGGCGGCGCGGGCCAGGGCACGCAGACCGTGACGACGCCCGACCCGCTGGTCAGCCTGAAGCGGGAGCTGACCCGGCTGGACGACTCGGTCGTCCTCACCTACCGGACCGACGACCGGGAGAGCCCCGGCTATCTGCGCCTTTACGCCCTCGACCAGTTCGACGGCGACCGCTGGACCTACAGCCCGCTGAAGAGCAGCTCCCGGGACCGGGTGAGCGACGACCGCGAGCTGCCGCCCCCGCCCGGGCTGGGCACCGCGCCGGTGCACGAGGTGACGACCCAGGTGCGGGTGCGGCCCGAGGTGAGGAACATGACGTTCCTGCCGGTGCCGTACGCCCCGTCCCAGGTCTCGATCAGGGGCGACTGGCGGGTGCACGCCCCCTCGCTCATGGTCTACTCGCTGCGCGACTCCGCGGGCGGGCGCTTCTACACCGTCAAGAGCCTGCGCGCGACGCCGTCGGCCGGCCAGCTGGCCGCCGCGGGCGCCTACCCGGCCGACATCGTCTCGCACTACACCGCGGTGCCCAAGAACGTCCCGCCGCAGGTCAGGCGGCTCGCCGCGCAGGTCACCGCCGGGTCGGCCACCGCGCTCACGCAGGCGGTGCGGCTGCAGCGCTGGTTCACCGTGAACGGCGGGTTCACCTACGACCTGTCCGCGCCGGCGCCGCAGCACGGCAGCGACCTCGTCGACTTCCTCCTGCACAGCAAGCGCGGCTACTGCGAGCAGTTCGCCGCGGCGATGGCGCTGATGGCCCGGATCCTCGGTATCCCGTCCCGGGTCGCGATGGGCTACACCCCGGGCTCGCAGGTGAGGCCGGGCGAGTGGGTCGTCCGGTCGCGCGACGCGCACGCCTGGCCGGAGCTGTACTTCGAGGGCTCCGGATGGGTGCGGTTCGAGCCGACGCCCGCCGGGGCCGCCGGCCAGGGCACCGCCGTCGCGCCCGGCTACAGCGAGCCCGCCATCAGCACGACCGGCCCCGAGAGCGAGACCGCGCCGTCGCCGGAGAGCTCCTCCCCCGAGGACTCCGCGACCGCGTCCCCGACCACCGGGCCCCGCCACCGCAACGACGAGGGCCCGGGCGGGTCCACCGCCGCCCGGGACGACGACGAGGGCGGCTTCGCCGCGGCGCCCTGGCTCGCGGGCGCGGTGCTGGCGCTGCTGCTGACGGCCGTGCCGATGGCGGTGCGGATGCTCACCCGGCGCCGCCGCTGGACGGCGCTCGCCCCGCCGTCGTCCGGGCCGTCGCCGCGCCGGCCGGGCCGGGCGCGGGCGCCCGCCGGCGACCCGGCCGGCGCGGCGCACGCCGCCTGGCGGGAGCTGCGCGCCGACGCGCTCGACCACGGGCTGGAATGGCGGGCCAGCGACTCCCCCCGCGCCACCGCGCGCCGGCTCGGCGAGCTGCTCGAACTGGACGCGGAGGGGACGCGCGCCCTCACCCGCATCGCCAAGGCCGAGGAGCTGGCGCGCTACTCGCGGACCCGTCCCAGCGAGCCGGCGGAGCGGCTGCGCGCCGATGTCCGGACGGTCCGGGAGGCGTTCGCCGCGTCCGTGGGGCGCCGCGCCCGGTGGCGCGCCCGGCTGATGCCGCCGTCGACGGTGGCGCAGACCCGCTCCGCGTTCCGCACGGCGGCGGACCGGGTCCTCGACGTCACCGCCCGCCTGAACGAGCTGCCGGCCCGCCTGCGCCGCCGGTAGGCGGCCGACCTCGGATACACGGGACCCCGGACACAGGACCCCGGACACGCGTTCGTCCCGGCCTCGCGGTCAGCCCGCGAACGGCCGGGACGATCTGACGAGTCCACGCCGGCCAGGCGCCGTCCGGGCACACACCCCGGAGAGCCCTCGGCCGCTGGTCGCCTTCGGTGCTCAGTCGCCTCGGTGGGTGCTCAGTCGCCCTCGGTGCGGCGGCGCCAGCGCTCTTCCATGCGCTCCATGAAGCCCGCCTTGGCGGGACGGGCCTGTGGGCTCCCGCCGCCGCCCTGCGCGGGCTCGCTGCCGATCCCGGTCATCCGCTTCCAGCTCGTCAGCGCCCAGACGCAGCAGACGACCATGAGCAGGAAACCGGTCACGCTGATGGCGATGGTGACCGTGCCCTCGTTGATGACAAGACCGGCCATCAGGGCGCTCACGCCCACGACGAACCCGAGGGCCGCCTTGACGATCCGGCGCTTGTAGTGGACCTGGGGGTTGGTCGAGCGAACCGCGTGAGCGAACTTCGGATCCTCGGCGTACAACGCCGATTCGATCTGTTCGAGCATGCGCTGCTCGTGCTCAGAGAGCGGCACGGCACCTCCCAACGACAGCTCCGCGACGGGGTATCCGATGCGGGACGCGAACGTCAACGGTGATATGCCCAGAATACGAGCACTGTCGAGCGTACGAAAGCGAACGGCCCGTCGAGGGCCCGGTGCCGGTCACCCCACAGCCTTCTTTCATTGTCTTCCGTCCCTGCCGTCACGTCCGTCACCGTCCGCCGCACGCCGCACCAGCGCGGCGGGGCGAACCGCGCCGCGGCCGAACCGGTGCGCGACCTGGTCCATGGCTCGCTCGGCCTCACGCCAGCCGCTGTCCGGCTCGTCGAGGGCGAGCTGACGGGGGGCCTCGCCGGCGGGACGCAGGTTCTCCACCCGCACCCCGACCAGACGGAGTCGTACCCGTTCCAGCCCGGCCCCCTCGTACAGCTCGCATGCTGTGACATAGATCACACGAGCGAGGTCGGTCGGCTCGGGGAGCGTGCGCGCCCGGGTGATCGTCCTGAAGTCGGCCATCCGCAGTTTGACGCTGACCGTCCGGCCGGCGTTCCCGCTCTCGCGCAGGCGCGCGCCGACCTTCTCCGCCAGCCGCAGCAGCTCCCGCCGGACGACCTCCGGGTCGTCGACGTCGACGTCGAAGGTCTCCTCCGCGCCGATGCTCTTGTCGGGCGTGTGCGCGACGACCTCCCGCGGGTCGCGTCCCCAGGCCAGCTCGTGCAGGTGCGACCCGAGCGCGTTGCCCAGCTCGCGCCGCAGGGTGGCCGGCGGGACCTGGGCGAGCTGCCCCACGGTCCGCAGGCCGAGCCGGGTGAGCGCCTGCTCCGTCCGCTCTCCGACGCCCCAGAGCGCCGCGACGGGCAGCGGATGGAGGAAGCCGGTCACGCCGTCGGCGGGCACGACGAGCAGCCCGTCCGGCTTGCACCGGGTCGAGGCCAGCTTGGCGACGAACTTGGCGCTCGCCACCCCGACCGAGCAGGTGATGCCCTGCTGGGCCCGGACCTGCTCGCGGATCAGCGCCGCGATCTCGGCGGGGCGGCCGAGCCGGCGCCGCGCGCCCGCCACGTCCAGGAACGCCTCGTCCAGGGACAGGCCCTCCACCAGCGGGGTGATCGCCCGGAAGATCTCGAACACGGCCGCCGACACCCGGGCGTACTTGGCGTGGTCGACCGGCAGCACCACCGCCCGCGGGCACAGCCGCCGGGCCCGCGACATCGGCATCGCCGAGTGCACGCCGAACGTCCGCGCCTCGTAGGACGCCGCGGACACGACCCCGCGCGGCCCGGCGCCGCCCACGATCACCGGGCGGCCGCGCAGCTCGGGGCGGTCGAGCAGCTCCACGCTGACGAAGAAGGCGTCCATGTCGACGTGCAGGACGGCGCAGCCGGTGTCGTCGGCGGGCGGGCCCGGCTGCGGGCCGGGCCGGTGCAGCTGCTGCTTGCGGCTCACGGCCCCGTCATCCGCCCGGCTTGTCGGCCACCAGGTGCAGCTGGGTGGCGAGGTCGCGCAGGACGGGATGGACGGCCGCCACCGACTCCAGCGCGATCAGCGCGTCCGCGGAGCCGGCGTCGCCGTCCAGCAGGCCGCTCGGCACCAGGTCGGCGAAGATCCGGACGCCGTGCAGCTCGGCGACCCGCAGCCCGGCGCCGCGCACCAGCGCCGACAGCGTCTCGCGGGTGAACCGGCGGGGCATCCGGTCCCCCTCGCCCCACCGCCCGGCCGGGTCGGTCAGCACCCGGCGGGCGTCGTCGAAGTGCCCGGACACCGCGCGGTGCAGCGCGGCGGCGATCTGCCCGGCGACCAGCACGCTGACCGAGCCGCCGGGGCGGAGGGCGCCGGTCAGCGCGGCCATCACGGCGCCGGGCTCGTCGACGTACTCCAGCACGCTGTGGCACAGCACGAGGTCGGCGGCGCCGGGGCCGAGCAGGTCGGGGAGGTCGACGGCGTCGCCCTGGATCGCGCGCACCCGCACCCCGGACTCGGCGGCGCGGCGCTCCAGCGCGGCGAGGGCGTCGGGGTTGGCGTCGACCACGGTGACCCGGTGCCCGAGCTCGGCGAGCGGGACCGCGAACCCGCCGGTGCCGCCGCCGACGTCCACGACGTCGCTCTGGCCGGCCTCGGGCGTGATCCGGTCCAGAACGATCCGCAGAGCCTCCCAGAGCACGGCGTTACGCACCCGGCTGTATCTCATTGCGGTTCCCTCCTCCTTCGGGCCTTGGCGGCCCTCCATCGTCGGGAACCGCGCGCGATCGCCGCATCGCTCCGACTCGCCTTGCGGCTCGCTGCGCGATCAGGCTCTCGCTTCGCTCGACCCTGCCTTCGGACGCGATCGCAAGCGTTGAGGTCGGTGCGTGCCGCGGTGCCGGTTGAGGTCGTCACAGTGAGAACCGCCTGGCCTTTCATCGTCGGCACCGCATGCTCCCGGGTCAGAGGGACAAGGAGGGCTTGAGCTGCTGGAGGCGGGAGAGGAGGCCGTTGACGAAGCGGGGGGACTCGTCGGTGGACAGTTCGGTGGCCAGCCCGACGGCCTCGCTGATCGCGACGCCGTCGGGGACGTCGTCCACCCACAGGAGCTCGAACGCGCCCATGCGCAGGATGTTGCGGTCGACGACCGGCATCCGCTCCAGCGTCCAGCCGGTCGCGTAGGTGGCGATCAGCTCGTCGACGCGCTCCCGGTGCTCCTGAACGCCCTCGATCAGCCGGACGGCGTGCGGGTACTCGGCCAGCTCGTCCTGGTTCGGACGGCCGCGGGCGGCGAGCACCGCCGCGGGCTCCTCCTCCCGCAGTTCCGCCGCGAACAGGATGTCCAGCGCCAGTTTCCGTGCCTTGGTGCGAGCCGCCATCAGCCGCGGCCGAGGTACTCGCCGGAGCGGGTGTCGACCTTGACCTTCTCGCCGGTGGTGATGAACAGGGGGACCTGGATCTGCGCGCCGGTCTCCAGGGTGGCGGGCTTGCTGCCGCCGGTGGAGCGGTCGCCCTGCAGGCCGGGCTCGGTCTCGGTGATCTCCAGCACGACGGCCGCGGGCAGCTCGACGTACAGCGGGTTCTCGTTGTTGAAGGCGATCACGGCGTTCTGCTCGGGGAGCAGGTAGTTCGCGGCGTCGCCGACGACGGTGGCCGGGATGTGCGGCTGGTCGTAGGTCTCGGTGTCCATGAAGACGAAGTCCTCGCCCTCGCGGTAGAGGTACTGCATCTCCCGCTTGTCGACGCTCGCCACCTCGACCTTGGTGCCGGCGTTGAAGGTCTTGTCGACGACCTTGCCGGACAGGACGTTCTTGAGCTTGGTACGGACGAACGCGCCGCCCTTGCCGGGCTTGACGTGCTGGAATTCCAGGACGGTCCACAGCTGGCCGTCGAGGTTCAGCGTCATGCCGTTCTTCAGGTCGTTCGTCGTCGCCACTGCGTTGTTCTCCCGGTCGCGACCCGCGCGTCTACAGGACGAGCAGGTCCTTGGTCGTTGTGGTGAGGAGCTCCGGGCCGCCCGCGCGGACCACGAGCGTGTCCTCGATGCGCACGCCGCCGCGGCCCGCGAGGTAGACCCCCGGCTCAGCGGTGATCGGAACCCGATCCACCAGCTTACCGGTCTTGTCGTACCCCATGAGCGGCGCTTCGTGGATCTCCAGGCCGACGCCGTGCCCGAGCCCGTGGGGGAACGCGTCGCCGTGCCCGGCCGCGGCGATGACGTCCCGGGCGGCGGCGTCGACGGCCTTGGTCTCGGCGCCGGGGACGGCGGCGTCGAGCGCGGCCCGCTGCGCCCGGTGCACGAGGTCGTGGAGGTCGCGCTGCCAGTCCGCCGGCTCGCCGATCGCCACGGTGCGGGTCATGTCGGCGTGGTAGCCGCCGTACAGGGCGCCGAAGTCGAGCGTGACGAGGTCGCCGTGCTCCAGCTCGCGCCCGCCCGGATGGTGGTGCGGGACGGCGCCGTTCGGCCCGGAGGCGATGATCGACTCGAACGCGGGGCGCTCGGCGCCGAGGTCGACCATGGCCCGTTCGAGCGCGATCGCGACGGCCCGCTCGGTGACGCCCGCACGGATCGCGGGGAGGACGGCCTCGAACGCGCGGTCGGTGATGGCGCAGGCCTCCCGCAGGAGGGCGATCTCCTCCTCGTCCTTGACCCTGCGCAGCTCCTCGACGAGGTGGCCGAGCGGGACCAGGTCCCCCTCGGCGTCCGCGGCCAGGTCGGCGTGCTGCTCGACCGTCATGTCGTGAGCCTCGAAGCCGACGCGGGCGTGGCCGTCTCCGGCCGCCCTCTTCAGCAGGACGTGCGCCACCTGCCGGTCGACGATGACGGGCAGCTCGGGGCAGACCTCGGCGGCCATGCCGGCGTACCGGCCGTCGGTCGCGAGGACGGCGTCCCCGCCGGCCGGGACGAGCAGCGCGGCCCGGGAGCTGTCCAGGCCGGTCAGGTACCGGACGTTGACGAGCCGGGTCACCAGCAGGGCGCCGGCGTCCCGTTCGGCGACGAGCGCGGCCAGCCGGCGGCGCCGTGCGAGGTGCGTCTCCCCCATGGGCAGGACTCTAGGCCACCCGCGCGGCGGCCGTCTCGACGCGGTCACGAACATGAGAAACTCTCGACTTTCGGTCGAGGGCGGCCTAGGTTGACCGGTCGTGTGCTCCGTCCGTCCCCCCGCATGGACTTCCCCCGGGAGTGATTCACCGTGACCCGAGTCAGCCGCCGCAGACTGCTGGGCACAGGCGCCCTCACCGCCGCCGGAGCCGTCGTCTCCGCGGCCGCGGCCCCGCCCGCCGCCGCCCGCACCGCGCCGCTCGCCGCCGACGTCGTGATCGTCGGCGCCGGCCTGGCCGGCCTCACCGCCGCCCGCGACCTCCTCGCCGCCGGGCGGTCCGTCATCGTGCTGGAGGCCCGCGAGCGGCCCGGCGGGCGCGTGTACGGGATGCCGCTCGGCGACGGCACCACCAACGAGGGCGGCGCCGAGTTCATCGGCCCCACCCAGGACCGCATCGCGGCGCTCGCGAAGGACATGGGCGTCGGCACCTACCCCACGTACAACACCGGCAAGAACGTCTACTACCGCAGCGGCAAGCGGTCCCTCTACGAGACCGACGGCATCCTCGGCGCCGTCCCGCCGGACTGGGGCGTCGTCGACCTGGAACTGGCGCTGCTGCGCCTCGGCAACATGATCAAGGAGGTGCCGGTCGGCGAGCCGTGGCGGGCCCCCAAGGCCGAGGAATGGGACGCCCAGACCTTCCACACCTGGTCGCGGGCCAACACGATCAGCAGCGGCGCGCGGTTCCTCATGGACGCGTTCGCCTCCTCGACCCTGTCGGTGCGCTCGCAGGAGGTCTCGCTGCTGTACGTGCTGAACTACGCGGCCTCGGCGGGCAACGCGAGCACCCCGGGGACGATCGACCGGCTGATCAACACCAAGGGCGGCGCGCAGGAGTCCCGGTTCGTCGGCGGCTCGCAGGAGGTGCCGGTCCGGCTGGCGGCGCGGCTGGGCGACATCGTCCGCTACAACGCGCCGGTGCGGTCCATCGTCACCGGCTCCGGCGGCGTGACGGTCAACGCCGACGGCGTCACCGTGTCGGCCGAGCGCGTCATCGTCGCGATGTCGCCCGCGATCGCCGACAAGATCGACTACTCGCCGGCGCTGCCCGCGAGCCGGGCGCAGCTGACGCAGCGCTACCCGATGGGGTCGGTCGCCAAGTTCGTCGCCGTCTACGACACGCCGTTCTGGCGGGAGGACGGCCTGACCGGGCAGGCGATCGCCGACAGCGGCGCGATCGACGCGACGTTCGACAACAGCCCGCCGGACGGGTCGCGCGGCATCCTGATGGGCTTCATGAACCAGGCCAACATGCGCAGGCTGGACGCCGCGCCCGCGGACGAGGTCCGCGCGGCGGGCCTGGACTCGTTCACCAAGCTGTTCGGGAGCAAGGCGGCGAGCCCGAGCCTGACGGCGTTCCAGCGCTGGGACAACGAGATGTGGAGCGGCGGCGGGCCGGTCGGCGTCGCCCCGCCCGGCGCGCTCACCGCGTTCGGTCCGGCGCTGCGGGCGCCGTGCGGCCCGATCCACTGGGCCGGCACCGAGACGTCCGACTACTGGACCGGCTACATGGACGGCGCAGTCCGCTCCGGCGAGCGCGTCGCCAAGGAGGTCCACGCGGCCCTCTGACGCCGCCTCCCCGCGGGCCGTTCCCGCGCGGTTCCGCCGTCCCGGAAAGTAAGGATCAGATGGCGATCCGGACGGCGGAACCGTGCGTCTCATCCGGAGGACACGGATGAACGACGGAACGGAATCCGATGGTGCGGTACGGGAGACGGTCAGATCGGGGCCTGGCGGCGCTGCTGGCGTTCGGCGCGCCCGGGGCCGGGCTCGCGATCGTCGTCGCCGAGGCCGCCCTCGCCGCCCACGGCCCGTCGGCGCTCATGGAGAACTGGGCGGGCACCGCGCTGATCATCGTGATGCTGCTCGCCGGGTACGGCCTGATCGTCTTCACGCAGCTGCGCTACGAGAACATCCTGGTGTTCTTCGGCGCCTTCCTCCTGCTGTCCTTCGGGGCGGGATACGTCGCCGAAGCGGTGCGGGAGCAGGCGTTGCACGAGCGGGGACGGACCACGGCGTGCACGGTGCAGAGTGTCGACCGGCGCGAGGTCACCAGCACCGACAGCGAGGGGCACACGACCACGCGCGTCTACTACGACCATGACCTGGCCTGCGCCGAGCCGCGGGTGCGGAAGATCACCACCGGTCCCCCGCCGGCGGCGAAGCGAGGCGACCGCATCCAGGTCGTGTACGACCCGCGCGGCCGCCTCCACCCGCGCCCCGCCGCCTCGGTCGACGACCCGGGCGCCACCCTGAAGCGGGGAGCCGCCCTGTTCGGGGGCGGCGTCCTCCTGCGCGTGCTGTACGAGCTGAGGGTCCCGCCGTTCGGTCCCGGGTTCGGGCCGGGGTTCGGCGGCCTGGGCCGCAGGTGGCGGACGCGCCGGATGCGGCGGTCCTTCAGAGACCGGCCGCCATCTCCTTGACCTTCTCGATCAGGGCGAGGCGGCCCTTGTGGTCGCCGGCGATCGGGGTCACGTTCAGCGTGGTGACGCCGGACTCCTTCATCGCCGCGAGCCGCTCGCGGACGTGCCCCTCGGGGCCGATGAGGGACATCTTCTCCAGCAGCTCCTGCGGGACCTTCGCGGCGGCCTCGTCCTTCTTGCCGTCCAGGTACAGGTCCTGGATCTCCTCGGCCTCCTTCTCGAAGCCGTAGCGGCGGGCGAGGTCGTTGTAGAAGTTCTTGCCCTTGGCGCCCATGCCGCCGATGTAGAGCGCGGCCATCGGGCGCCCGAACTCCAGGAGGCCCTGCACGTCGTCGCCGATCGCGAGCGGGGACTGCCCGACCACGTCCAGCTCGCCGAGGGCCGGGTCGCGGCGGGCCTTGCCCGCGGCCAGGGACGGACCCCACACGTCCTTGGCCTTCTCCGGCATGTAGAAGATGGGCTCCCAGCCGTTGGCGATCTCCGCGGTCAGTTCGACGTTCTTCGGGCCGATCGCGGCGACCAGGATCGGGATGTCGGCCCGCACCGGGTGGTTGATGAGCTTGAGCGCCTTCCCGAGCCCGGTGCCCTGGCCCTCCGGCAGCGGCAGCGTGTAGTACTTGCCGTCGTGCTGGACGCGCTCGCGCCGCCACACCTTGCGGCAGATCTCGATGATCTCCCGGGTGCGGCCGAGGGGCGCGGTGTAGGGGACGCCGTGGAAGCCCTCGATGACCTGCGGGCCGGACGCGCCGATGCCGAGGGTGAACCGGCCGTCGGAGACGTAGTCCAGGCCGGCGGCGGTCTGCGCGATCGCGGTCGGCGTCCGGGAGTAGATGTTGAGGATGCCGGAGGCGATCTCCAGCCGCTCGGTCCTGGCGGCGATGTAGCCCATCTGGCTCACCGCGTCGTAGCTGTAGGCCTCCGCGACGTAGACGATGTCGAGGCCGGCCTTCTCGAAGTCGGACAGCTCCTCGACGGTCTCCTTGAAACCGCCCGAGTAGCTGAGCGCCATCCCGATGCGCATGGTGTTCGCGCCCCTTCCCTGCAAACCGAATCCGATTCCGGTCAACGTAACCTACTCCCCCCTCCCGGCCGGGACACGGGGGTCAGCCGAGCGCCGGGCCGTTCAGCGCGTCCAGTGCCGGCCGGTACAGGGCCGTGCGGATCTTGGCCACGACCGCGCCGTCCTTGCCCGCCTGCGACGCGGCGTGCTCGACGGCCGCGGGCAGCACCTCGTCCTCGGCCGCCGCGCGCTGCACGATCCCGGCGGCCAGCGCCTGCTCCGCGGTGTAGCGGCGGCCGGTGAGCATCGCCTCGTGCGCGGTGGCCTTCGGCAGCCGCGAGGTGATCAGCGCGTTCATCCCGGGGGTGAAGCTCATCCCGAGGTCGACCTCGGGCAGGCAGAAGTAGCCGCGGTCCGTGCGCATGACGGCGAAGTCGTGGGCGAGGGCGAGCATCCCGCCGCCCGCGAACGCGTGCCCGTTCAGCGCCGCGACGGTCGGCATCGGCAGCGACAGGAGGCGCGCGTACAGCGCGTGCACCTGGCCGATGTACTCCTCGAACCTGTCCTGGTTGGCGCCGAGCCAGTCCAGGTCGAGGCCGTTGGAGTAGAACTTGCCCGTGCCCACGGTGACGAGGGCGCCGGGCCCTCCGCCTTTGACCACCTGGTCCAGCGCATCCTGGACCTCACCGAGGAAGTCGGGGCCGAACCGGTTCTCACCCGCGTCGAACCGCAGGACGTGCACGTCCCCGTCGCGGCGGAGCTCGATCATGAAGGTCTCCTCGATCCGTGCCCGAGCACCGACCCTACTCGCCGGTAGCGGGCGGGAAGACCATACAGGTCGTCGTCCCGTGCGCGACGAGCTTGCCGTCGGCGTTCGTGATGCGCCCCTCGGCCGTCGCGACCCTGCGTCCCATATGGACGGTCGTGCCCTCGCACACCAGCCGCCCGCCCTCCAGCGGAACCGGCCGGACGAAGTTCACCTTCAGCTCCAGCGACGTGTAGCTCGCTCCTGCGGGCAGCGAGGTGTGCACGGCGCAGGCCATCGCCGAATCGAGCAGCGTCGACATGATGCCGCCGTGCACCGTGCCGAGGGGGTTGCTGAACTCGGCCCGCGGAGCCAGCGCGAACACGACCCGGCCGGGCTCCAGCGTCTCGGCGGTCATGCCGAGCAGCGCCCCGATGCCGTAGCTCGCCTCCCCGTTCCTGCCGAGCAGCTCCTTGAGCTGCTCCAGGCCCGCCGTGGTCTCCATGCGGGACCCCCCATTCGGTATGACGTCCGTCATAGCCAGCTTTTTCCATGACGAGCGTCATGGTCAACGCGATGACCATATGATGAATGTCATAATCGGTCCATGGGGACCGACAGCCGGGAACGCATGGTGCGCAGCGCCGCCTTCCTCTTCCGCGAGCGCGGCTACAGCGGGACCGGGTTCCGCGACGTCATCGCGCACAGCGGCGCCCCGCGCGGGTCGATCTACCACCACTTCCCCGAGGGCAAGGCGCAGCTGGCCGAGGAGGCCGTCCGCTACGCCGGGGAGTTCCTGAACGCCGGCATCCTCGCCGCCACCGAGAGCGGCGACGCCGCGTCCGCCGTGGACGCCTTCGTGGGCTGGTGGCGGCAGGTCCTGATCAAAAGCGAGTTCCGCGCCGGCTGCCCCGTCGTCGCCGTCACCGTCGAGTGCCACGACGACGCCCCGCAGCTCGCCGCCGCCGCGGCGGCGGCGTTCGGCCGCTGGCAGGACACCCTCGCCACCGGCCTCGGCAACGCCGGCGTCCCGGACGAGCGCGCGTCCCGCCTGGCCCGCCTCATCGTCGCCGCCGTCGAGGGCGCCACCATCCTCTGCCGCGCCCACCGCGACGTCGCCCCCCTCGACGACGTCGTCACCGAGCTCAAGGACATGGCCAGAAAGGCCGCCCAGGAAGAGTGACGCCGCCCTCCGCTCCGCTAGCGCTCCGCTAGCGCTCCGCTCCGGTCGGCGGTAGGGCCGCCGCCCCGGCCGGTGAACACCCCGCCCCCGGCCGTCGGCGGTAGGGCCGCCGCCCCGGCCGGTGGACACCCCGCCCCCGGCCTCGGCGGTAGGGCCCCCGGCCCGGCCGGTGGACACCCCGCCCCCGGCCGGTGGACACTCCGACCCGGTCGCGGTCGGTTCGCGCCACGCGGAGGGCACGCCCCCTGAGTGCCGGTGGTTCGCGCGTCTGGGGGTGGGTCAGGCGCCTTCGGCGGTCAGTTCGGCTATGGCCTGGAGGGCCAGGACGTAGGACATGGGGCCGAAGCCGGCGATCGTGCCGGTGGCGACGCCGGCGACGACGGAGGTGTGGCGGAACTCCTCGCGGGTGGCCGGGTTGGTGATGTGCACCTCGATGAGGGGGGCGGTGCGCTGGGCGAGCGCGTCCCTCAGCGCGTAGGAGTAGTGGGTGAACGCGGCCGGGTTCAGGACCATCGGGATGCGCAGGTCGGCGGCCTCGTGCACCCAGCGCAGCATCTCGGCCTCGTCGTCGGTCTGCTTGAAGTCGACGTTCAGGTTCAGGCGGCGGCCGGTGTCGCGGCACAGCGCGGCGAGGTCGTCGTAGCTGGTCGTGCCGTACTTGTCGGGCTCGCGGACGCCGAGGCGGCGCAGGTTGGGCCCGTTCAGGACGAGGACGGGGATCATCGGCCGACCCTCCGGTACGCCGCGGCGAGCAGGGCCTCGTCCGGGCCTTCGAGGCGGCCCGGCTCGGCGATGCCGTCCAGGACGACGAAGCGGAGCGTCGCGCCGCGGGACTTCTTGTCGATGGTCATGGTCTCGCGCAGGCCGGGCCAGTCGGCGGCGTAGGAGACCGGCAGGCCGACGGAGGAGAGGACGTCGCGGTGCCGCTGGACGACGGCGGCGGGCAGGCGGCCCGCGAGACGGGCCAGCTCGGCGGCGTAGACCATGCCGATCGCGACGGCGTGGCCGTGGCGGAAGCGGTAGTCCTCGGCCTTCTCGATGGCGTGGGCGAGGGTGTGGCCGTAGTTGAGGATCTCGCGCAGGCCGCTCTCCCGGAGGTCGGCGGAGACCACGTCGGCCTTGACGCGGACGGCGCGCTCGACCAGCTCGCGGGTGTGCGGGCCTTCCGGGGACGCGGCGCCCCGCGGGTCGTCCTCGACCAGGTCGAGGATCTTCGGGTCGGCGATGAAGCCGGCCTTGATGATCTCGGCGAGGCCGCTGACGTAGTCCTCGCGCGGCATCGTGACGAGGGTGGCGAGGTCGCACACCACGCCGGCGGGCGGGTGGAACGCGCCGACGAGGTTCTTGCCCTCGGGGACGTTGATGCCGGTCTTGCCGCCGACGGCCGCGTCCACCATGCCGAGCAGCGTCGTCGGGACGAGCACGGCCCGCACGCCGCGCAGCCACGACGCCGCCGCGAAACCGGCGAGGTCGGTCGTCGCGCCGCCGCCGACGCCGACGACGACATCGGTGCGGGTCATGCCGAAGCGGGCGAAGGACGACCAGAGCCCGGCGAGGACCCCGACCTCCTTGGCCGCCTCCCCGTCCGGGACCGGCAGCGCGTGGACGGTGTACCCGGCCTGTTCGAGCGCGCCGCGGACGGGCCGGGCGATCTCCGGCAGCCCTTCGGCGTGGACGACGGCGACGGTCCGCGCCCGGTCGCCGACCATGGCGGGCAGCTCGCCCAGCACGCCGGTCCCGATGACGACGTCGTACGGGTCGGCGCCGCCGACGTGCACCCGCGTCACCGCGCGGACTCCAGCGCCTTCGCGACGTCCTCGACGATGTCGGCGGGTTCGCGGCCGTCGGTGTCGACGTGCACGGTGCCGAGCCGCTCGTAGATGGGGAGGCGCTCCTCCAGCAGCTTGCGCATCTGGCTGCGCGGGTTCAGCACGAGCAGCGGCCGGGCGGACGCCAGGCCGACCCGCTTGATCGCCTCCGACAGGCCGACCCGCAGGTAGACGACGGTGTGCCCGGCCAGCAGCTCCTGGGTCTGCGGCGCGAGGACGGCCCCGCCGCCGAGCGCGACGACCCCCTCGTGCTCGGCGAGCGCCGCGGCGACGGCGTCGCGCTCCAGCTCGCGGAAGCGCTCCTCGCCGTCGTCGATGAAGATCTCGCCGATCGGCTTGCCCACCGCCCGCTCGACGTCGGCGTCGGTGTCGCGCAGCGGCACGCCGAGCCGGTCCGCGAGCGCGGTGCCGATCGTGGTCTTGCCCGAGCCGGGCGGACCGATGATGACTGCCTTGGGTCGCATGATGCCGTTCACTTGATCGTCAGAGAGGACAGGTAGCCCCGCAGGTTGCGGGCGGTCTCCTCGGCGGAGTCGCCGCCGAACTTCTCCACCGCGGCGTCCGCGAGCACGAGCGCGACCATGGCCTCGGCGACCACCCCGGCCGCGGGGACGGCGGTGACGTCGCTGCGCTGGTTGATCGCCTTGGCGGGCTCGCCGGTCTTCACGTCGACGGTGTCCAGGCGCCGCGGGACGGTCGAGATCGGCTTCATCGCGGCGCGCACCCGCAGCACCTCGCCGGTCGTCATGCCGCCCTCGACGCCGCCGGCCCGGTTCGTGCGCCGGCGGATCCCCTCGGGGGTGCCGTCGATCTCGTCGTGCGCCCGGGAGCCGGGGCGGCGCGCGGTGGTGAACCCGTCGCCGAGCTCCACGCCCTTGATCGCCTGGATGCCCATCAGGGCGCCGGCGAGCCGCGCGTCGAGCCGCCGGTCCCAGTGGACGTGGCTGCCGACGCCGGGCGGCAGCCCGTAGGCGAGGACCTCCACGACGCCGCCGAGCGTGTCGCCGGCCTTCTTCGTCTCGTCGATGTGCGCGACCATCCGCGCCGACGCCTCGCCGTCGAAGCACCGGACGGGGCTGTCGTCCACGCGTGCGAGGTCGCCGGGCTCGGGCAGGACGCCGTCGGGCGCCGCGACCTCGCCGAGGGCGATGACGTGGCTGAGGACGTCCACGCCGAGGGCCTGCCTGAGGAACGCCTTGGCGACCGTGCCGAGCGCGACCCGGGCCGCGGTCTCCCGGGCGCTCGCGCGCTCCAGCACGGGGCGCGCGTCGTCGAAGCCGTACTTCTGCATGCCGACCAGGTCGGCGTGGCCGGGCCGCGGCTGCGACAGCGGGGCGTTGCGCGCCTGCGCGGCGAGGACGCCGGCGTCCACGGGATCGGCCGACATGACCGTCTCCCACTTGGGCCATTCGGTGTTGCCGACCTCGATCGCGACGGGCCCGCCGAGGGTCACGCCGTGCCGGACGCCTCCGAGGATGGTCACCTTGTCCTGCTCGAACTTCATCCGGGCGCCCCGCCCATGGCCGAGCCGCCGGCGGCGCAGTTCCTCGGCGATGTCCGCCGAGGTCACGCGCACACCGGCCGGCAGCCCTTCCACGATCGCGGTCAGGGCCGGGCCATGGGACTCCCCCGCGGTCAACCAGCGCAGCATGCGAACGATCCTATTGACTCCGGGCCGCCGCCCGTGACGGCGTCCACCATCTGAGAGGCTCGTCGGCGGAGGTGGGGGAATGCGGAGGGTGCTGCTCGCCCAGGCGCAGGCCTGCGCCGACCTCGGGTCGCCGATGTACGCGGAGCTTCTCTCGCGGGCGGCGGACGACCCCGGCGAGGCGGCCGCGAACGTCCTGGAGGACCGGACGGGGCCCGGGTTCGTCCTGGGGATGCTGGGGACGGTGCACCGGCTCGTCCTGGAGGGCCGGGTGCCGGAGCTGGCCGCGCACTATCCGACCGCCGGCGGGACGGCCGACCCGCTGGAGGCGTGGCCCGCGTTCCGGGACGTGCTGGTCGCGCACGCGGCGGAGATCCGCGACGGGCTCGCCGACCCGCCGCAGACCAACGAGGTCGGACGGGCCGCCCCGCTGGTCGGCGGGCTGCTCGCCGTCGCCGAGGCCGCGCGCCTGCCGGTCCGGCTGCTGGAGATCGGCGCCAGCGCGGGCCTGAACCTGCGCGCCGACCGTTTCCGGCTCCTGCACGAGACCGGCTCCTACGGGCCGGAGTCGCCGGTCGTCCTGCCCGGCGCGTGGCGAGGGCTCCCTCCGGTGGACGCCCCGCTGGCCATCGCGGAGCGGCGGGGATGCGACCTGAACCCGCTGGACCCGACGTCGGCCGAGGCCCAGCGGCGGCTGCTGTCGTATGTGTGGCCCGACCAGACGGAGCGGGTCGACCGCCTGCGGGCCGCGTTCGAGGTGGCCGCGCAGGTCCCGGCGACGGTCGTGCGGGCCGGGGCGGCCGGGTTCCTGGACGGGCTCGCCCCCGTGCGGGGAGCCGTCACGGTCGTGTGGCACTCGACGATGCGCGCGTACCTGTCGGACGAGGAGGGCGCCCGCGTCGACCGGCGCATCGAGGACGCCGGCGCGGCGGCCACCGCCGACGCGCCGCTGGCGCACCTGTCGTTCGAGGGGCGCGACAGCTCCCGGCTCGACGCCGTCCAGGTCGTGGCACTGCGGGTCTGGCCCGGCGGGGAGCGGCGGATCCTGGGCGAGGGGCCGGCGCACGGGCTGCCCATCACCTGGTTCTAGGCGATCTCCCGCCAGTCGAGGACGGGCGCGACGAGGTCGCGGACGGCGGCGAGGAACCCGAGGCGGTTGGCGCGCAGGGCCGGGTCCTCGTCCATGACCATGACGTCGTCGAAGTAGGTGTCGATGGGCGCGACGAGGGCGGTGGCGGCCGCGTAGAACTCCGGCAGAGCGGGGCGGGCGGGCAGTTCGTCCCGGACGCGGGTGAACGCCTCGTCCAGGGCCCTTTCCGCGGGTTCGGCGAACAGGGCGGGGTCGTAGCCGGCGCGCGTCCCGTCCGGGACGATCCGCAGGACGCGCTGCAGCGCCGTCACCAGATCCTCGAAGCGGGACGAGCTCCGGAGCCTCGCCAGATCGGCCGCGGCCCGGGCGGCGTGGGCGGGCGCGCCCGCGTGCGGGAGGACGGCCCGGACGTTGCTCACCGGGTGCCCCTCGTCCAGGAGGCTCTGCTCCAGGCGGCGCGCGACGAACCGCTCGGCCTCCGCCAGGGCGTCCGGCGGGACCTCGACCGGCTGGTGCCGGGCGGCGAGGGCGAGGCCGTCCCCGACCGCGACGGCCGCCAGGCGCGGGACGTCCCGCAGGATCGCGGTCAGCGCGAGCGCGGCCCGCCGCAGGCCGAACGGGTCGGAGCTGCCGGTCGGGGCGGAGCCCGTCGCGAACAGGCCGGTCAGCAGGTCGAGGCGGTCGGCGACCGCGAGGACGGCACCCGGCAGGCCGCCGGGCAGGGCGTCCCCGGCCGCGCGGGGCAGCTCCATCTCGTAGAGGGCCCGCGCGACGGCCTCGTCCTCGCCGGCGCGGCGGGCGTACTCGCGGGCCATCGTCCCGGCGAGGCTCGGAAGCTCGATGACCATGGACGAGGCCAGGTCGAACTTCGCCAGCCCGGCGGCCCGGCGCAGCGCGGCCCGCTCGCCGCCGGCGAGGTCGACGCGGTCCGCGATCTCGGCGGCGATCGCGGCGATGCGGGACGACCGGTCGGCCATCGAGCCGAGGCGCTCGGTGAAGGTGAGCCTGCCGAGGCCCTCCTTGATCTCCTCGGGCGTGCTCTGGAGGTCCTGCCGGTAGAAGAACGAGGCGTCCTCGTAGCGGGCGCGGAGGACCGCCTCGTTCCCGGCCCGGACGGCGTCGTGGTCGCATTCGCCGTTCGCCACCGTGACGAAGTGCGGAAGGAGGCGGTCCGTGGAGCCGCGCACCGGCAGGTACCGCTGGTGCTTGCGCATGACCGTGGTGAGGATCTCCTCGGGCAGCTCCAGGTACGCCTCGTCGAACGAGCCGAGGATCGCGACGGGCTCCTCGACCAGGTTCACGATCTCCTCGACGAGATCCCGCTCGGACCCGAAGGCGATCGTGCCGCCGTGCCGCCGCGCGAGCGCCTCCGCGTCCTCGACGACGCGGGACCTCCGCCGGGACGCGGCGGGCTCGATCCCGTGCGCGCGCAGGACGCCCAGGAGGGACGGGGCGTCCGGCACCTCGACGAGCGGCGCGGCGGCCGTGCGGTGGACGCGGGTGACCCGGCCCGCCCTCAGGTCCGCGACCGTGAACGGGACCTCCCGGTCGTCGAGCAGGGCGAGCAGCCAGCGGATCGGGCGGGCGAACGACAGGCCGGGCGCGTTCCACCGCATGTTCTTCCCGGCGCGCAGCCCCGCGACGATCTCCGGCAGCAGGGCGGCGAGGACCTCGGCGGCCGGACGTCCCACGACCTTCCGGACGAAGCCGGCGTACTCCCCGCCCCCGGCGGTCACCCGCCCGACGTCCGCGGCCTCGACGCCCTGGGCCCGCGCGAACCCCAGCAGGGCCCGGGTCGGCGCGCCGGACGCGTCGTAGGCGGCGGCGAGGCGCGGCCCCTTCACGACGTGCTCGGCGTCGGGCTCGCGCGGCTCCAGGTCGCGGACGACCACGATGATCCGGCGGGGCGTCGCGAACGTGTCGAGCGAGGTCGCGTCCGTGGACAGCCCGGTCTCCTCCAGCCCGGCCTCCAGCCGTCCGGCCACGTGCGCGGCGGTCCGCTCGACCTCGTGCGGCGGGAGCTCCTCGACACCGATCTCCAGCGCGAACGTCCCGGCCGACGCGAGGTCCGGCAGCGGGCCCGGGTCGAGGGCGGCGGGCCGGGCGGAGGCGTCCCCGAGGGGGTGCCCGAGCTCGGCGCGGCGCTCCACCCACAACGCGGCGACCTCGTGGGCCAGGCCGCGCATGCGCGCGAACGCGCGGGCCCGCTCGGTCGTGCCGATCGCTCCTCGCGCGTCCAGGACGTTGAACGCGTGCGAGCACTTCAGCACGTAGGAGTGGGCCGGGACGGGGAGCCGGGCGTCCAGCATGCGCCGCGCCTCGGCCGCGTACGTCTCGAACAGCTCCCGGTTCGTGGCGATGTCGGCGTCGTCCAGGTAATAGCGGCTCATCTCGTACTCGACCTGGCCGAAGGCTTCCCCATAGGTGATCCGGGGGGTGTGGGGGGTCGTCCCCCCTCGGGTAGCAGGGATGCCGGGGGCGTACGCGATGTCCTTGAAGTGGGAGACGCCCTGGAGCGCCATCAGGATGCGCTCCATCCCGTAGGTGATCTCGACCGACACCGGGTCGAGGGTCAGCCCGCCGGACTGCTGGAAGTAGGTGAACTGGGTGATCTCCAGGCCGTCCAGCCAGACCTCCCAGCCGAGCCCCCACGCGCCGAGCGCGGGCGACGCCCAGTCGTCCTCGACGAACCGGACGTCATGGGCGCGCAGGTCGATGCCGAGCGCGGCGAGGCTGCCGAGGTACATCTCCTGCGCGTCGCCGGGCTCCGGCTTGAGGATCACCTGGAACTGGGTGTGGGTCTGGAGCCGGTTCGGGTTGTCGCCGTACCGGGAGTCGTCGGGGCGGACGCTCGGCTCGGTGTAGGCGACCCGCCACGGCTCGGGTCCGAGGACGCGCAGCGCGGTGGCGGGGTTGAGCGTCCCCGCCCCGACCTCGGTGTTCATCGGCTGCGCGACCAGGCAGCCGCGCTCCGCCCAGTGGCCGGTGAGCCTGATCAGCGCGTCCTGCATGGTGAGCACGGCGTCCTCCGAACGAGATGGGCTCCCAAGGGTAGGAGGGTGCCGCCGGCCCGGAGGCGTCACCTGCGTATGACGTTCAGCTCGACGCCGCCGACGATGCGCCCGCGCAGCAGCTCGGCGAGACGGTCGGACACCCGCTGGACGGTGACCCGCTCGTCGTGGCCGGGGACGACCGCGAACCGCACCGCCACCTCGGCGGACGTCCCCTCGGTGACGCGGACGCCGGTGACGGACCCGTCGGAGCCGAACGCGGCCTCGACGGCGGCGAGGACGTCGGGGTCCTCGTGCGGGGGCGGGACGGGACGGCCCTCGGCGAGCATGTGCAGGTGCAGCCCCTCCACGGCGAACGGGACGGGGCCCGCCACGTCCACGACCAGGGCGTCGGCGCCCTCGTCGAGGGTGGCGCGGCACGCGTCGCCGCCGCGGACCGTGACGGGCCGGGCGTCGTCGCGCCACGCCTTCATCGTCTCGGTGCAGGTGAAGGCGAGGACGCCGCGCCGCCCGTCGTCGCCGATGAGGGTCGGCAGCGCCATCTCGCTCGCCTTCTCCCGGCGAAGCTCGCCGGGCGCCACCTGCTCCTCCTCGGTGAGGACGGCGACGATCGGCACCAGCAGCCGCGCCGGCTGGAGGCGCCGCAGCACGGTGTGGGCGCCGGCGCGGCCGGCCGCGTACCCGGCGAGCGCCTCGCACAGGCGGGGATCGGCGCTCCCGTCGTCCCCCGGGAACTGTGGTTCGGGAATCGTCAGTCCGGACACGGCAGGAAGGCTATAACCTCCGGCGACCGCGGTGGGCGACTATCCGGATACTCTCCGTTTCTCCGACGCCGGGCGGCTCAGCCGAGATCGGCCCTATCCCCGTGGGGGGACGACCCCCCACACCCCCCCGCACTGGGTTGACCGGCGCCTTCCACTCCGCCGGCGCTCCGTTCCAGGCGCCGGTCAACCCAGATTTGCGATGGCGGCGACGGTGCCGCCGCCGGAGGGGCCCTGGTGGACGGCCGCGACCGACACGAACACCGCGGGGTCTCCGGTGACGGACGCGGCGACGCCGCCGACGCACGCCTTGATCTGCCGGTGCCAGTGCACGTCGGAGTCGTCCAGCATGATGTTGCGGCGCCCCCGCACCGAGCCGCTCGGGTCGGCCTCGCACTTGATGAACACGTTGACGAGCCGGTCGCCGAGGTCGGACGTGCGGGGCCGGTCCGGCAGGCCGAGGCCCGTCGAGGCGATCGCGTCCCAGATGCCGTCGGCGTCGAGGGCGTCCTTCATCACGCCGTGCCCGGCCCGGTACCGGCCGCCGATGCCGCGCACGTTCCCGACGACGACGATCTGCGCCCGGTCCAGCTCCACCCCGGAGGAGCAGGACGCCACCGACGAGTACAGCGACAGGTCCCTGTGGATCTGCTCCGCGGACGGCGGCTCGATCTCGCCGAGCGCGACGGCGATGCCGAGCGCGGTCGTGGAGTTGGAGATGTCCATCGACTTCAGCGTGTCCTCGGTGACGACGTCGCGGCCACGCGCCTTGGCGTCGTTGATCGTGTCGAGGGTGAGCAGCGGCGTCTTGGTCTGGACGTAGTGGACGTCGGCCGGGTCGTCGATCCCCGCGATCTTCATGGCCTCGCGGACGCCGGCCGCGACCGTCTCGACCATCGCGGGGCGCCCGATGTCCTCGGGCAGGATGACCTCGCTCATCGCGACGCCGACCGACAGCCGCGGCTCGTCGGTGCGCGGCGCGGTCGCGGGGTCGGTGGTCGCGAAGACGGTGGCGTGCGGGCTGAGCACCCCGTCGGTCCCGCCGGACCACACCAGGGGGACGCGGGCGACCTCGTCCGCCGTGCGGGTGCCCCTGGCGAGGAGCACCTCGCGGAACGCCCGGTCGGCCAGCAGCCGCGTGTAGTCGTTCACGCCGCCGTTGCCCTCGGTCTTGCCGACGACGGCGAGGACGCGGTCGGCCTCCAGCACGCCGTCGTCGATCAGCCGGGCCAGCCCGGACGCGTCGGTCACGCTCTCGATGGGGATCTTGCGGACTTCGATCGGATCGGGCACGTCAACGCTCCTCAGCTGCTCTGCTCATCGGTCTCTACCCCGGGGCGGGCCTCGATGATCGTCCCGGCCTTGCCGTGCGCGGCGTCGCCGAGCCGCGGCAGCGACGCGATCGCCGCGCGCCGCCCGCCCGACGCGACGAACCGCCGCACCGCCTCGACCTTCGGGCCCATGCTGCCCCCGGCGAAGTGGCCGGCGGCGGCGAGCTCCGCCAGTTCCCTGGGGGTCGTGCGGTGCAGCGGGCGGGCCCGCGGCGTCCCGAACCCGACCATCGCGCTCTCCACGTCGGTGGCGATCACCAGCGTGGTGGCGCCGAGGCGCCGCGCCAGCAGCTGCGCCGCCAGGTCCTTGTCGACGACGGCCTCGACGCCGCGCAGCGTCCCGTCCACCCGGACCACCGGCGCTCCCCCGCCGCCCGCCGCGACGACGACGTGCCCGGCGTCGAGCAGGACCGCCGCGGCGGGCGCGTCCAGGATCTCCAGCGGCTCCGGCGAGGCGACGACGCGCCGCCAGCCGCGGTCCCCGAACCGCTTCCACGCCTCGCCGCGCGCCATGGCACGGCGCGCCTCCTCCTCGGGGAAGTAGCGCCCGATGGGCTTGGCGGGGGCGGTGAACCCGGGGTCGGACGCGTCCACGAGCGTCCGCGTGACGACCGTGGACACCGGGCGGGCGGCGCCGCGCGCGGCGAGGGCCCGCTCCAGCGAGTTCATGATCATCACGCCGACGGTGGCCTGGGTCTGCGCGCCGCACCAGTCCAGCGGGACGGGCGGCACCACGCCCGCCGCCAGCTGGTTCTTGATCAGCAGGTTGCCGACCTGCGGCCCGTTCCCGTGCGTGAGCGCGACCCGCGCGCCCGCCGCCACCAGGTCGGCCACCGGGTCCATCGCGGCCTCGATCGCCGCCGCCTGCGCGTCCGGCGCGGCACTGCCGTCCGGCGCGGTCATCGCGTTGCCGCCGAGCGCGATCAGGATCCGCTCGCCGTTGAGCGTCCCGCCGTTCCACGTCACTGACGGACGCTAACCCGGGCGGGGCGCGGCACTCACGGGCGAATCATGCCCAGCGGGCGCCGTTTCTTCGGCAGTTTCCGACAGTCAGCGGAGCCGGGCGAGGCGCTCGACGGCCTCGTCGATGACCTCGTCCTTCTTGCAGAACGCGAAGCGGACGAAGTGGGCGCCCGCGTCGGCGTGGTCGTAGAACACCTGCGTCGGGATGGCCACGACGCCGGCCTCCTCCGGCAGGGCGCGGGCCAGCTCCATGCCGTCGGTGAACCCGAGCGGGCGGATGTCGGCCTGGACGAAGTACGTGCCCTGCGGGCGGTAGGCGGTGAACCCGGCCGACTCGAGTCCGGCGATGAGACGGTCCCGCTTGGCCTGGAGCGACTTGCGCAGCTCCTCCACCCACGGGATCTCGTTGCCCAGCGCGTACGCGGCGGCCCGCTGGTAGGGGGCGCTGACCGCGTAGGTGAGGAACTGCTTCACCGTCTGGACGGCCCGGACATACGGCGCGGGCGCCGTCACCCAGCCGGTCTTCCACCCGGTGACGGAGAACGACTTGCCCGCGGACGACACCGACACCGTCCGCTCGCGCATCCCGTCGAGCGTCGCCAGGGGGATGTGCTCGGTCTCGTCGAACGTCAGGTACTCGTACACCTCGTCGGTGATCGCGACGAGGTCGTGCTCGCGGCAGACGTCCGCGATGGTCTCCAGCTCGGCGCGCGTGAACACCGTCCCGGCCGGGTTGTGCGGCGAGTTCACCAGGATCGCCCGGGTGCGGGGGCCGACGGCGGCGCGCAGCTCGTCCGGGTCGAAGGTGAAGCGGCCCTCGACCGGGCGCAGCATGACGGGCCGGCGCGCGGCCCCGGCGAGCGCGATCACGGCCGCGTACGAGTCGTAGTACGGCTCGAAGACGATCACCTCGTCGCCCGGACCCGCGAGCGACAGCACCGACGCCGCGATGCCCTCGGTCGCCCCGACGGTCACGAACACCTCGGTCGCCGGGTCGTACTCCAGCCCGTACCGCTCCCGCCGCTGCGCCGCCACCGCCTCCCGCAGCTCCGGGAGCCCCGGTCCGGGCGGGTACTGGTTGCCCCCCGACCGGATCGCCTCGACCGCCGCGTCCAGCATCGCCGCCGGGCCCGAGGTGTCGGGGAAGCCCTGGCCCAGATTGATGGACCCCGTCCGGACGGCGAGCGCCGACATCTCAGCGAAGATCGTCTCACCGAAACCCTGCATGCGCTCGACCAGTGGCTCACTCACGGCACAAGGTTAAGGCCCGGCGGGGCGGTCAGATCCAGCCCATCTCCTTCGCGGCGCGGGCGGCGGCGGCGCGGGTGGGGGCGCCGAGCTTGGCCATGGCGGAGGAGAGGTAGTTGCGGACGGTGCCCTCGGACAGGTGCAGCCGGGCGGCGATGCGGGCGGTCTCGGCACCGGTGCCGGTGAGGCGGAGGATCTCGCGCTCGCGCTCGGTGAGCGGGTTGTCGCCGGCGGCCATGGCGCCCGCGGCGAGCTCGGCGTCCAGGTAGCGCCCGCCGCCGTGGATCTTGCGGATGGCGGTGGCGAGCTCCTGCGTGGGGGCGTCCTTGGCGACGAAGCCGCGGACCCCGGCGGCCATGGCGCGGCGCAGGTAGCCGGGGCGGCCGAAGCTCGTGAGGATGCAGACCGCGCAGCGGGCGCCGGACGCGTGCAGCTCCTCGGCGACGGTGAGCCCGTCCGCGCCGGGCATCTCGATGTCGAGGACGGCCACGTCGGGGTCGTGCGCGCGGACGGCGGCGGCGACCTCGTCGCCGCGGCCGGCCTCGGCGACGACCTCCAGGTCGGGTTCGAGGCCGAGCAGGGCGGCGACGGCGCCGCGGATGAGGTGCTCGTCGTCGGCGAGCAGGATCCGGATCACGCGGGCCTCCCCGCCCCGGCGCCCGCGCCGGCGGCTCCGGCGTCCTCCCGCGGGAGCGGGACGGCGGCGCGCAGCAGGAACCCGTCGCGGCCGTGCCGGCCGGCGGTGATCTCGCCGCCGAGCACCGCGACGCGCTCGGTGAGCCCGGTCAGCCCGGAGCCCGCGCCGTCGCCGGCGCCGCGGACGCCGTCGTTGCGCATCTCCAACACCACGGAGCCACCGTAGAGGGTGAGCGTGATCGCGCAGCTTCGTGCCTCGCTGTGCTTGATCACGTTGGTGGCGCCCTCGCGGATGACCCAGGCGAGCACCGAGCGGACCTCGGGCGGCAGCCCGTCCGGCAGGTCGCCGATGTCGCAGCGGACCCCGGCGGCCTCCAGGACGGCCCGCACCCCGGCGATCTCGGCGTCCAGCTCGACGGCCCGGTAGCCGCGGACGGCGGAGCGGACCTCGCGGAGCGCGTCGCGGGCCGCGCGCTGGACGTCGGCCATCTCGGCGCCGGCCCGGTCGGGGTCGGTGCGGGCCGTCCGCATCGCGAGCTCGCTCTTCACCGCGATGAGGGACAGGCTGTGGCCGAGGAGGTCGTGCAGGTCGCGGGAGAAGCGGAGCCGCTCCTCGGTCACCGCGAGCCGGGCGAGGGCGTCGCGGGCGGCGTACGCCTCCTGGTGCAGCTCCCACATGCGCCGCTGGTACCGGTTGAGGTACATGACGATCCCGGAGGTCGCGGCGTAGACGGCGGACAGGGTCGGGAAGAGCAGGTACCAGGGGGCCTTCCCGTCCGGGTAGAGGTGGCCCGCGGCGACCGTGGCCATGCCCCCGACGTACACCCCGGTGCCCGCGCTCAGCGCCGCCAGGCGCCTGGAACTGATCGGGGACAGCGCCAGGGCGGAGACCCAGAAGACGGGGATGACGCTGAACAGCGGGCTGGTGTAGAGCATCAGGCTCAGCGCGGCGGCGACGGCGCCGCTGGGGACGATGTCCCGCATCGGCGCGGCGCCCTCCAACCCGGCCCGGACGAGCCGCGTGTAGAACCAGGTGAGCAGAGCCAGTCCCACGACCACCGCGGCGATGACCGGCGCGCCCGCGTCACCGTCGCTGTAGGCCTTCTCGAGCCCGGCCAGACCGGGCGCGATGTAGCCGACCGTGGCGAACATGAACGAGCGGTAGGTCACCCGCCGGTACCGTTCCAGCCTGCGGGCGGCCTGCTCCTCGATGTCCGCGGTGGTCGCGACCGTCATGTTCTGTTCCCTCCCGGCATCGCACTGTATTCGGTGGCGGCTCAGGCGTGCCGCGGCTCCCAGCGGAACCAGCGGGTGGCCAGGATGCGGCCCAGGACGGCCCAGAAGAGCAGGACGAAGAACGGCCGCACGCAGGTCAGCCAGCCCTCGCCGAGGCCGACGGACGGGTGGTCGGCCCGGTGCACGAAGTCCTGGCCGAAGTAGCCGGTCCGGACGATCTCCACCACCGGGCTGAGCGGGACGAGCCGGCAGATCTGCCGCCCCCATTCCGGCAGGCTCTCCAGCGGGAACATGACCTCGCCGCCGAGCATGCACCCGAACATGATCGGCAGGACGGTGAGCTGGGCGAGCTCGGCGTTCGGTGTGATCCCGGACACCGCGAACGCCAGCGCCGCGAACACCGCGACGCCGCCCGCGAGCCCGGCCAGCACGAGCACGGGGTCAGCGGGCATCCGGCCGCCCATCCCGGCCGCCAGGACCACGAGCAGCGCGACGGCCTGGACGGCGTACATCGCGGTCGCGGTGAGGACGCTGCCGCCGGTGATCTCCGCGTCCGACAGCGCGGTGCCGCGCAGCCGCTTGAGGGTGCGGTCCTCCCGGCGGGCGGTGAACACGTTGACCAGGTTCATGAAGACGGCGAAGACGAGGAAGAACCCGAGGTGGCCGGTGCCCTGCAGCAGGGCACCGTCCACCCCGCCGATCTCCTTGCCCTTCGCGGGGAAGAGCAGGACGGCGAACAGGATCGGCAGGCCGAACACGGTGAACAGGGCGGTCCGGTTGCGCCAGAGCAGGGTCACGTCGAGGGAGGCGACGCTGAGCACGGCGGAGAGCTTCATCGGGCGGCTCCTTCGGCGGTGCGGAGAAAGACGTCTTCGAGGGAGGCGCTGCGGGCCGTCAGGCCGGCCAGCCGGACGTTCTGCTCGTCGGCCCAGCGCAGCAGCGCGTAGAGGCCGGCCTGGAGCCCGGCCGCGTCGACGGTGTAGGACGCGACGGCGCGGCCCCGGTCGACGGAGATGTCGGCGCGGACGCCGTGCAGGTCGGGCAGCTCGGCGACCTGGAGCCGCTCGGGCACCTGGAAGGCGATGCGGTCGCCGTGCCCGGCGACGACGTCGGCGACCGTGCCGGACGCCTCGATCCGGCCGCGGTGCAGGATCGCGAGCCGGTCGGCGAGGTGCTCGGCCTCCTCCAGGTAGTGCGTGGTGAGCAGGACGGCCGTCCCGCCGGCCACCACGTCGAGGACGATGCGCCAGGTCTCCTGCCGGGCCTCGGGGTCCATGCCGCTCGTCGGCTCGTCCAGGAAGAGGACCTCGGGACGGCCGAGCAGGGCCAGCGCCAGGTCGAGGCGGCGCTTCTGCCCGCCGGACAGCTGCCGCACCCGCACACCGGCCTTCTCGGCGAGCCCGGCCATGGCGATGGCCTCGTCGCGGCCGCGCGGGGCGGGGGTGAAGGAGCGCCAGTGCTCGACGGTCTCGGCGACGGTGAGGTCGGCGAAGAAGCCGCCGTCCTGCAGCATGATGCCGATGCGGGGTCGGACCCGGCGGCGTTCCCGGTGCGGGTCGTGGCCGAGGACCCGGACCGTGCCCTCGTGGGCGGGCCGGTGCCCCTCCAGCGTTTCGAGGGTGGTGGTCTTGCCGGCACCGTTCGTCCCGAGCAGCGCGAACAGTTCCCCCGGGGTGACGTCGAAGGAGATCCCGGCGACGGCCTCGAAGTTCCCGTACCGCTGCCGGAGCCCGTCGACGCGGATGGCTGGGTGTATTTCCATGCCGACAGCGTCGCGGCGGCGCCCGGGGCGCCGGTAGAAGCGCGTGTCACCGGTTCCGGCGGCGCCTGTCAGCCGTTCGGCATGACGGCTGTCATGTGCCCAGCTCAGCCGCCCGCGACGCTGACGACGTGCCCGATGGGGGCCCGGTCGCCCGCCAGGTCGAGCAGGGCGGCGGCGAGGTCCCGGCGGGCGATGGAGAAGCCCCCGGGAACGTTGCGGTCGGCGGCCCGGCGGTAGCCGCCGGCGCCTGCTTCCAGCAGGGGTTCCTGCACTACTTCGCGGAAGGCGAGACCGGCCCGGACCTGCCGGAGTCGTTCGCCCGCGACCTGGTCCGCCCCGTCCTCCCGGTCCTGCTGCCCTGGGACGTGCTCTCCGGCCGGCGGCGAGGGCCGGTGGCGCGTGTCACAGCACCGAACTGTCACAAGGGCTCGATCACCGGCATCTCATGCGTGACCAGCCGTTCTTCCACAAGAATTATGGAGAGCCTTGTGAACCTCACCCTGTGGATCGCCGCCGGACTGCTCGCCGTGGTCGCCCTGACGGGCGGTATATCCAAGACGTTCGTGCCGATCGCGAAACTGGCCGCGCACAATGGCGGCGAGTGGACGGGGCGCGCCCCCGCCGGCTTCGTGCGGACCCTCGGGATCCTTGAGCTGATGGCCGCGA
Organism: Actinomadura sp. B10D3; assembly: GCF_039871695.1. Classification (NCBI taxonomy): domain Bacteria; kingdom Bacillati; phylum Actinomycetota; class Actinomycetes; order Streptosporangiales; family Thermomonosporaceae; genus Actinomadura; species Actinomadura sp. B10D3. The sequence continues at coordinate 255,862 of NZ_JBDPLY010000003.1, read as the reverse complement.
CCGGCCTGATCATTCCCGCCGCGGTGGACGTCGCGCCGGTCATGGTGCCGGTGACCGCCGTCTGCTGGGTCCTGCTCATGGTCGGCGCGATGATCACCCACGGGCGCTTCGGCCAGTTCGGCTTCGTGGTGCTGAACGCCGCCTACCTCGCCGTGGCGGCCTTCATCGCGGTCGGCCGTTTCACCCTTGAGCCCTTCACCGGCTGACCGTACGGGTGCCGTCAACGATCTAAGGAGCGATCTCCGGGAGGCGGGACTTGACGACCTTGCCCATCGCGTTGCGGGGCAGGGAGCCGACCAGGTGGACGACGCGGGGCCGCTTGTGCACCGACAGGCGCTCGGCGACGAAGTCGACGAGCTGCTTCTCGCCGACGCCGTCGGCGACGACGTAGGCGGTGACCTGCTCGCCGAGGTCGTCGTGCGGGGTGCCGACGACGGCCGCCTCCCGGACGGCGGGGTGCGCGAGCAGCGCGTTCTCGATCTCGCCCGCGCCGATCCGGTAGCCGCCGCTCTTGATGAGGTCGGTGGACGCGCGGCCGACGATCCGGTGCCAGCCGTCCGGGCCGATCGTGGCGATGTCGCCGGTGCGGAACCAGCCGTCCGGCGCGAACGACTCCGCGGTGGCCTCGGGCCGGTTGAGGTAGCCCTTGAACAGCAGCGGCGCGCGGACGTGCAGCTCGCCGGGCGTCTCCCCGTCCGGCGGGACGGGCGAGCCGTCCTCGGCGGCCAGGCGCGTCTCGACGCCGGGCAACGGGGTGCCGACGTAACCGGGGCGCCTGTCGCCGCCGGCGCGCGCGCTGACCGTGATGAGGGTCTCCGTCATGCCGTAGCGCTCGACCGGACGGTGCCCGGTGAGTTCGGACAGCCGCTCGAACACGGGCACCGGAAGGGGGGCGCTGCCGGAGACGAGCAGGCGGGCGCCGCGGAGGGCCTCGGCGGTGGACGGGTCGGCCGCCGTCCGCGACCAGACGGTGGGGACGCCGAAGAACAGGCTGCCGCCGTCGCCCTTCGCCGCCGCCGCGTACAGCTCGGGCTTGGGGCGTCCGGTGTGGACGAGCGGCGACCCGACCCGCAGGGCGCCGAGCACGCCGAGGACGAGGCCGTGCACGTGGAACAGGGGCAGCCCGTGGACGAGGACGTCGTCGGGCGTCCAGTCCCAGGCCTCGGCGAGGGCGTCCAGCCCGGCGGCGATCGCACTCCGCGAGATCAGCACGCCCTTCGGCGCACCCGTCGTCCCGCTCGTGTACAGGATCAGCGCGGTCGCGCCGGCGGGCACCCCGCCCTGGGCGCTCCCGCGGTGCGGCAGCGCGTCGACCGGGACGAGGGGCGGCTCCCCGCCGGCGCGTTCCGCGTCCCCGGCGGCCAGGAGCAGGCTCGCACCGGAGTCGCCCAGGATGTGCGCGCGCTCGGCGGGCCCGGAGTCGGGCGGCAGCGGCACCACCGGCACGCCCGCGAGGATGCCCCCGGCGACCGCGGCGACGGTCTCCAGGGACGCCGTGGCGTGCACGGCCACCGCGTCCGCGCCCCGGATCTCCCCGGCGACCGCGGACGCCCAGCCGAGCAGCTCGTCCCGCGGCAGTTCCCGTCCGGCGACCCTGACCGGGCCGCCCGTCCCGCCGAGCAGGTCCATCTCCTCGCCCCTCTCCGTCTCGTCCGGCCACCTGGAAGTATGCCGTCCGTGCCGGACTCGACCATGACCTATCCCGCGCTGGCCGCGCGGCTGCTCGCGCTGCCGCCGTCGTGCGGGCCGGTGCGGGTCGTCGCGGTCGACGGCCCGAGCGGCGCCGGGAAGTCGACGTTCACCGACCACCTCGCCGAGGTCCTCCCCGGCCTGCCGGTCGTGCGGTCGGACGACTTCCGGGTGCCGTGGGACGCCGACCCGCTCACCTGGTGGCGTCCGCTGCGGGACACGGTGCTCGGCCCGCTGCGGGAGGGCCGCCCCGCGCTCCTGCGCCGCTACGACTGGCACCGCGACCGCTACGGCCCCGAGGTCGAGATCCCGCCGGCGCCCGTCCTGTTCGTCGAAGGAGTCGGCTCGGCCTGGGCGGAGTCCCCCGCCGCCTACCGGATCTGGATCGACGCACCCCGCGACCTGCGCCGCGCCCGCGCCATCGACCGCGACGGCCCCGCGTACGCCGGAGCCTGGGACGCGTGGGCCGTCCGCGAGCACACCCACTTCACCGCCGACGCCACCCGCGCCCGCTGCGACCTCCTCGTGGACGGCACCACCTTCACCCGGCACCGCTTCAGAGCCGATGCCGACAAGCCTCGGAGGCCCGGCGGCGGGTAGCCGCAGGCGGCCTGGACGTGGCGTCGCGGAACCGGTTCCTCAGCGGCGGCCGTCCGGATGGCGGGGGCGCCTGGGGTCGACGTTGGCGGTCAGGGTGCCGAGGAGGCCGGGCAGCTCCGCGACGGTCTCGGCGGGCAGGCCGGCCACGGTCTCCTCCGCCAGCGCGCACCACACCTCCTTGACCCGTCCGGCCAGCTCCGCGCCGCTGTCGGTGAGCTCGACGACGCTCGCGCGCCGGTCGGACGGGGCGGGACTCCGGCGGATGTGGCCGGACGCCTCGAGCTTGCGGGTCATGAGCGTGACGCTCGGCGGCTCGATGCCGAGCGCCCCGCTGAGCTCGGCCTGGATCATCGGGCCCGTCCGGGCCAGTTCGAGCAGCAGCGCCTCCTGGCCGGGATGCAGGCCGAGCGGGGCCAGCAGCGCCGCCGCCCGGGCCCGGTGGCGCAGGCTCAGGAGGCGGACGGCCTGGTTGACGGCGTCGGCGTGCGCGAAGTCCACGGCTCTCTCCTTGACGGAATTTAGTTATGCGCATAATAGTTAGGCGCATAACAAGTCTACCCGACAGCGAGGAGGCCGGCATGCCGGTGAAGGTCGCGATCATCTACTACAGCGCGACGGGCAGCGTCCACGCGCTCGCGGAGGCCGTCGCCGACGGCGCCGCCACGGCGGGCGCCGACGTGCGGCTGCGGCGGGTCGCCGAGCTGGCGCCCGGCGGCGCGATCGACGAGAACCCGCGGTGGCGGCGGCACGCCGACGCCACCGCCTCGATCCCCGAGGCCGCGGTCGAGGACCTGGCGTGGGCCGACGCGTTCGCGTTCGGGACGCCCACGCGGTTCGGCACCCCGGCCGCGCAGCTCAAGCAGTTCATCGACCAGGCCGTGGAGCTGTGGCGGGACGGCGCGCTGGCCGACAAGCCGGTGACGGCCTTCACCTCGGCCTTCAACCGGCACGGCGGCAGCGAGGCCACGATCCTGTCGCTGGCCAACGTCTTCTACCACTGGGGCGCGCTGATCGTCCCGCCCGGGTTCACCGACCCGGCCGTGTACGCCGCCGGCGGCAACCCCTACGGCACGTCGGCCACCGGACCGCGGGACGGGGACGGCCTGGATCCGGCGACCCTGGACGCGGCGCGGTACCAGGGACGGCGGCTGGTCCGGGTCGCGGCCCGCCTGCTGGCGGGCGACGCCGCCCCGGCCTTGACCGGGACCGCTTCCGGGACCGTGTGAGGCCGTCATGGACAAGGTCATGACGAGCACCGCGCCCCGGCCGGCCGTGCAGCGGACCGGCCGCGCCCGGATGGTCCTGGCGCTGGTGTGCGCCGTCCAGTTCATGGTGATCCTGGACGCGTCCATCGTGAACGTCGCCCTGCCGTCGGTCCAGCGGGACCTCGGCTTCTCGTCCACCGGCCTGGCCTGGGTGGTGAACGGCTACCTGCTCACCTTCGCCGGCTTCATGCTGCCGGGAGGCCGCGCGGCCGACCTGTTCGGCCATCGCCGGATGCTCGTCGCCGGGCTGCTCCTGTTCTCCGCCGCGAGCCTGGCCGGCGGCCTGGCGACCGCGCCGGAGGTCCTGGTGGCGGCCCGGGTCGCGCAGGGCACGGGAGCCGCCCTGCTGGCCCCGGCGACGCTGGCCGTCATCAACACCGCCTTCACCGACCCGCACGCGCGAGCGCGGGCGTTCGGCGCGTGGTCCGCCGCCGGCGGGGTCGGCGGGATGGCCGGCGCGGTCGCGGGCGGCGCCCTCACCACCGGCCTGTCGTGGCGGTGGGTCTTCCTGATCAACGTGCCGGTCGGCGCGGCGCTGATCGCGGTCGCGGCGATGTCCCTGGCGGGAGCCCCGGCCGCCCGGCGGGCGGCCCTCGACCTCACCGGCGCCGTCACCGCGACGGCCGGGCTGGCCGCGCTGATCTACGGGATCATGCAGAGCGCCGACCGCGGCTGGGCGTCCGCGCCCGTCGCCGGACCGGTCGCGGCGGGGCTGGCCCTGCTCGCCGCCTTCGTGCTGGTGGAGGCGCGTTTCGCCGTCCATCCGATGATGCCCCTGCGACTGTTCAGGATCCGGAGGGTGGCCGTCGGCAACGTCATGCTGCTGCTGTTCGGCGGCATCGCGATCGCGATGTGGTACTTCACGTCGCTGTTCCTGCAGAACGTCCTCGGCTACGGCGCGCTCCGGGCCGGCCTCGGCCAGACGCCCGCGGCGGTGACGTTCATGGTGGTCGCGCGCTTCGCCGCGGCCCTCCTCCCCCGCACGGGCGTGCGCGCTCTGGTGCTGGCGGGCTGCGGCGCCTTCCTGGCCGGCTTCGGCTGGCTCGCCCAGGCCGGCGCCGGCACCGGATACGTGACCGGCGTCCTCGGGCCGACCCTGCTCATCGCGGTCGGGATCGGGCTGACCTTCCCCACCCTCATGGCCGCGGCGACGGCCGACGCCCCCGAACGCGACGCGGGCGTCGTCGGCGGCCTGGCCAACACCGCGAGCCAGGCGGGCGGCTCCGCGGGCCTGGCGATCCTCGCGACGATCGCCGGCGCGAAGACCGGCTCCTCCCCCGCCGCCCTCGCCGCGGGATACGACCAGGTCTTCCTCACCGCGGCCGCCCTCGCCCTGGCCATCGCCCTGACCAGCATCCTCCTCCCCCGCCACCACCCCGCCTGAGCGCGGCCGGGGCTGAGCGGCTCGCCACACCGCTCAGCCCCCGGCGCGCCGGTGTGAGATGGTTCGGTTCTGGGCGATATGGCGTACCGAGGTGGTCGCGATGCAGGGCTCCTCCGATGCTCCCCCGGCCGATGCGGCCTACGTCTTACGGCTGGAGGGAACACGGCCGATCGCACTGGGCCTTGTGCTGTCCATCGGCCTGTTCACGGTCTTCGGCGCGGTCCAGTCAGTGCGCGCTCTGCTCGGCTCGGGTTCCGGCGTCTACGGCTGGCTGGCGCTGACGCTCTTCCCGTTGCTCTGCATCGCGCCGGGGGTGGCGATCGTCCGGCGCTCCGACCGCGAACAACGCCGCGCCGTACCCGGCGGGGTCATCCTGGCCGTCGAAGAGTCCGGCCTCTACCTGGGCGAGGCACCGGCCCGCCGCATCCCCTGGACGGGGATCGCCGAACTGGTCGTGTTCCGCCGGCCCATTTCCGACGCGGCCAACGCCCCCACCCTGGTCGTCGTGTCACGGAAATCCGGCCTGGCCTCCGTCCCCGCCGAACGCCGCCCGCACGACCCGCGCGAATGGGGCACCCCCGTCGACCTGCACCTGCGCGAACCCAAGCTCCGGAAACTCACCACCGCAGTGCACCGGTACGCCCCGGAAATACAAATCTGGGACGCCGGCCTCATCTAGCATCCAGTCGTGAATCGCGATCTCCGGCAGCTCAACTAGCTGCGCGGATAACCGTCCCAGCGGTTCACCGTCACAGGAAGCGGCGGATCGGCGTGATCGACAACTCCTTGGCCCGTTGCGTCAGGGAGCGCCGCGCCCATCGCGCGTGCTCGACCCGCTCGCTGCGGGCCAGGTCCGCGTCGAAATGCTCGTCGAGGGTCGCGGTCAGGCTCCGGTCGACCACGGCGAGCATGACCTCCTCGTCGTGGTCGAGGGACCGCCGGTTGAAGTTCGTCGACCCGGTGAGGGAGACCAGCCCGTCCATGGTGATGATCTTGGTGTGCAGCATCGAGGGCTGGAACTGGTGGATGCGCGCGCCGCAGTCCAGGAGGTCCTCGTAATTCCGCTGGCTCGCCAGGCGGCTCACGCGCTTGTCGGCATGCGGGCCCGGCAGGAGCAGCTCCACCTCGACGCCCCGCCGCATGGTCTCGCAGAGCAGATCGATGAAGTAGGCGTCAGGGGCGAAATAGGCGGAGGCCAGCCTCAGCCGCCGCTCGGCCATCTGGAGCACGATCCGGAGGAGGGTCTGCATGTCCTGCCAGCCGAAGCTCGCCGAACCCCGGACGACCTGCACCACGGCATCGCCGGCCGGTTCGTGGCGGACGAAGCGGTCGCGGTCGTCGAACAGCACGTCGTGGCACTCGGCCCAGTTCTGGGCGAACGCCGCCGCGATGCCGTCCACCGCGGGCCCCTGGACCCGGAAGTGGCTGTCGCGCCACTCGTGCTCGTTGCGGGCGTCGCCGCACCATTCCTCGGCGATGCCGACCCCGCCTGTGAAGGCCACCTGCTCGTCCACCACGAGCACTTTGCGGTGGCAGCGGTGGTTCTGCTTGAACGGCGACAGGTAGGCCGGTTTGCGGAACCAGCCGACCGTGACGCCGGCGCGGTCCATCTGGTCCAGCAGATCCTTCTCGATCTGCCAGCTGCCGATGCCGTCCAGGAGCAGCCGGACGCGGACCCCGGCGCGGGCGCGGTCCGACAGCGCGTCGGCGAACCTATGGGCGATGTCCCCGCGCCAGTACACGTAGGTCATCATGTCGACCATGTGCCGCGCTCCGCCGATCGCGCCGAGCATCTCCGGGAAGATCTCGTCCCCGTTGCGCAGGGGCGTCACGGCGTTCCCCTCCGTGGCCGCGACGCCGATGAGCCGCTCCAGGGACCGGCGGAGCCGGTGGGCCCGGTCAGCGGACACGTCGACGTCGTCCTCGATGGAACCCGTCTGCTCCTGCGGCACGGTCACCTGTCTGCTCCTCACGACCGGACACACGCGAGCGCTCGTCGCTCCGGCGCAGGTTCGTCCCCCGTTTTGCGAACTTCATGCCGTTCCACAAGCCCGGCTTTGCCCTGGCGTCGTGACGGTGGTCCCACGTGCCGGTAGCGTGGCCGAGCGATGATGATCGACGTCGACCGCACCAGCGTCGCCATGGGCGACGACGCCCTCCCCCACGCGGAGACGATCGACCTCCCCGGGGAGACGCCCCTGGCCGAGGTCGTCGCATATCTCCTGGAACGAAACTTCCTCGCCACGATCGCGAGCGGGCAGGCCACGTGGATCCTCATGGCCGGCCGGCCCCTGGCGGTCGTGGCGCAGCAGTGGACCGAACCCCGGTTCCTCGTCGACGCGGCGCGGCCGATCAGCTCGTTCGGCCAGGAGGGGCGCGGCGTCTCGCTCATGTTCCGCTACTGGAAGCAGCACGATCCGGGCCGCGTCTACGAGGAACTCGCCGCCGGACGCATGCCCGAGCGCTGACCCCTGGCGCCGCACGCTCCGTGAGTGTCGACGTCGGCTGAGGTGCGGCCGCCGGACAGTTCGGGGTAGCCGGGGCCGCGGTCGAAGAACGGGACGGCGCCGCGCTCGGCGCGCAGGCGGGCGCGCAGGGTCGCGGTGGCCGCGTCGTCCACCGCGCCATCGGCCAGGACGACGCCGTAGTCGTCGCGGGCGCCGTCCAGGGACACCTTGCCGTCGCGGACGTCGGCGGCGACGCGGGACGGGTCGCGGTTCAGCGGGTCGCCCCATCCGCCGCCCCCGGTCGTGCGGATGCGGATGGTCTGCCCGGCCTCGACCGGGTGGTCGTCCACGAGGCCGTCCATCTCCTCGCCGTCGATGTCCACCCGGAAGGGGCGTCCCGCGCGGCCCCCGTTGACGCCCCAGCACGACAGGATCGAGCGGTCGGCGATCGACATGTAGCGGGCGTCGCGGAGCATCCGGATGTGCTTGTCGTAGCCGAGGCCGCCGCGGTGCTCCCCCGGCCCGCCGGAGTCGACGGCCAGGCCGAGGCGCTCGACGACGAACGGCCAGCGGGCCTCGGCGAACTCGGCCGGGATGTTGCGGGAGTCGGGCACGACGTGGATGGTGTCCTCGCCGTCGGCGTAGTAGCGGCCGCCGGAGCCGCCGCCGAGGACCTCGCGCATCAGGTACGGGCCGCGGTCGTCCTCGCCGTAGACGCCGGTGTAGCGGATCGTCTCCTGGTCGGCGGGCATCCGGCCGTGCGTGGCCTTGGCGAGCACGCCCGCGAGGACGCCGAGCAGGCGCAGGATGACGAACGTGCGGGCGTTGGTCGGAGCGGGGAAGACGGGGGTGAGCAGCGTGCCCTTCTCCGGGAAGCGCATCTCGATGAGCGGCACCACGCCCTCGTTGACGTCGAGTTCGGCGGCCCGCTCGGGGGTGTCGGCCAGGTTCCGCAGGACGGGCGCCAGCCACTTCTTCAGGAACACCCCGCCGGCGTAGTCGCCCGCGTGGTTGATGGGCCCCTTGGCCTGCGGGGACGTCCCGGTGAAGTCGATGATCAAGGGGACGGCCGCCGCCTTGTCGACGGTCAGCGTGATCCGCTGGGCGTGCAGGCGGGGCGGGTCCACGCCGTCGTGCTCGGCGTAGTCCTCCCACACGAACGTCCCGTCGGGGATCTTGGCGAGCAGCTCGCGGCGGAACGTCTCGGTGGTCCGGTCGATGATCGCGTCGAAGCACGCCTCGACGTGCGCGCGGCCGTAGCGGGCGAACAGCTCGCCGAGGCGGCGGGCGCCCATCAGGCAGGCCGAGCACTCGGCGTCGAGGTCGCCGGCGAGCGAGTCGGGCATCCGCGAGTTGCGGGTCATGATCGTCAGCGCCGCCTCGTTCGGGACGCCCCGGTCCCACAGCTTGATCGGCGGGACCATCAGCCCCTCCTCGAACGCGCTGCGGGCGTGGCTCGGCATCGATCCGGGCACGGCGCCGCCGATGTCGTCGTGGTGGCCGAACGCCTGGACGAACGCGACCACCTCGCCGCCGTGGAAGACCGGCACGGTCACGCACAGGTCCGGCAGGTGTCCGATGCCCCCCTCCGACAGGTACACGTCGTTGTGGAAGAACACGTCGCCGGGACGCATCCGCTCCAGCGGGAAGTCGCGGGCGATCGGCTGGACGAGCGCCGAGTACGAGCGTCCGGTCAGCTTGCGGAGCCGCCGGTCGTGGATGCCGGCGCGGAAGTCGTGCGCGTCCCGGATCATCGGGGACCGGGCGGTCCGCGCGATGGCCGTCTCGACCTCGCGCTCCACCGACGCGAGCGTCCCCTCCACGATCTCCAGCAGGATCGGGTCGATCATCGCGTCACCACCAGGTTTCCGTAGCCGTCGAGGGAGGCGGTGAAGCCCGGGTGCAGCGGGAGGGTGGAGCCGAACTCCTCGATGACGGCCGGGCCCTCGATCGTGTCGCCCGGAGCAAGCTTCTCGCGCCGGTAGACCGGCGTCTCCTCCCAGGCGTCGAAGTGGACGTCCCGCGTGCCGGTGCGGGCGCGGGACGGATCGCCGGCCCCGGGCGGGCGTTCCGCCAGGCGGGGACGGTCGATCGGGCCGATTCCCGAGACGCGCAGGTTGACCCACTCGACCGGATGGCGCGGGTCGTCCCGGTAGCAGTAGCCGTAGAGGGCCTCGTGGGCGTCGTGGAACCGGCGGACGACCTCGGCGCGGAACGCCTCGTCCGGCGCACCGGCCGGGGCGGCGACCCGCACCTCGAACGCCTGCCCGTAGTACCGCAGGTCGGCCGAGCGGGCGAAGCGGCGCCGGTCCGCGGGGAACCCCTCGCGGGCGAGGGCCCCCGCGGCCTCGCCTTCGAGGTCGGCGTACACCTCGGCGAGCAGCGCCGGGGCCAGCTCGGCGTCGCGGACGACCCGCGTGCGCACGTAGTCGTTCTTCACGTCCACCGTGAGCAGCCCGTACGCCGACAGGTTGCCGGGGTTCTCCGGGACGACGGCGGCGGGCAGCCCGAGGACGTCGAGCAGCCGGCACGCCAGCAGCGGCCCCGAGCCGCCGAACGCGACGAGCGGGTAGTCGCGGACGTCGAGGCCCCGCTTGACCGTGATCTGCCGGATGGCGTTGGCCTGGTTCCACGCCGAGATCTCCAGGATCCCCGCGGCGGCCCGCTCCACCGGCAGCCCGAGGTCCTTGGCGAGGGCGCCGAGCCCCGCGCGGGCGGCGTCCACGTCCAGCGGCACCTCGCCCCCCAGCAGATGCGGCGGGATGCGGCCGAGGACGGCGTGCGCGTCGGTCACCGTGACCTCGGTGCCGCCGCGCCCGTAGCAGAGCGGCCCCGGGTCGGCGCCGGCGCTGCGCGGCCCGACCTTCAGCGCGCCCTCCGGCGACCGCCACGCGACCGACCCGCCGCCCGCCCCGACCGTCACGATGTCGATCATCGGGATCTTGACGGGGTGCCGCCCGATCGAGCCCTCGGTGGTGAGCGTCGGCTCCCCGTCCAGGACGACGGCGACGTCGGTGGACGTCCCGCCGCCGTCCAGCGTCACGACGGAGCCGTGCCCGGTGTGCGAGACGACGAACGCCGCGCCGAGCGCCCCGGCGGCCGGGCCGGACAGCACGGTCGTGATCGGCTGCCGGGCGACCTCCTCGGCCGACAGCACGCCGCCGTTGCTCTTCATCACCAGCAGCCGGGACGGGGCGCGCTCCGCGATCCGCGCGAGGTAGCCGTTCATGGCGGGCTTCACGGCGGCGTCCACGAGCGTCGTCACGGACCGCTCGTACTCGCGGTACTCGCGCAGCACCTCGCACGACAGCGACACCACCGCGTCCGGGTGCTCGCGGGCCAGGACGTCCCGCATGGCCAGTTCGTGGGACGGATCGGCGTAGGAGTGCAGGAAGCACACCCCGATCGCGTCGATGCCCTGCTCCCGGAACCAGCGGGCCGCCGCCACCGCCGACGCCTCGTCGAACGGCCGGATCTCGGCGCCGGTGTGGTCCAGGCGCCCGCCGACCCCGCGCACCCGCTGCACCGGGACGATCCGCGGCGGCTTCACCCAGAAGTAGCTGTTGCCGTAGCCGTCCGGGACGCTCTGCCGCGCGATCTCCAGCACGTTCTCGAAGCCCTCGGTGGTGACGAACCCGAGGTCGTCGATCCGGTCCTCCAGGAGCCGGTTCGTCGCGACCGTCGTGCCGTGGGACAGCGCGGCGACGTCCGCGGAACCGGCGCCGAGCAGGCCGAGGATCTTCGCGACCCCGTCCGCGAACCCCTCCGCGGGGTCGGCGGGCGTCGAGGGGGTCTTGGTGGTGGTCAGGCCCCCGTCCTCGTCCAGGGCGACGACGTCGGTGAACGTCCCGCCCGTGTCGATCCCGATCCGCAACCGCCTCGCCATGATGAAGGGTCTACCGGACGCCGCCCACCTGGGAAACCGTCGCAATCTGCCAACGGACGCCGTGTTCTTTCGTGAGACCGCGTTGGGGCTAGGCTGAGCACTTCCTTTCCATGCATCCGATCAGACCGCTGGAGCCCCTTCATGGCGCTTGAACGCCCCGAGATCGACTTCCCCGAGGGGCAGCCGCCCACGTACCTCGACATCACCGACATCACGGTGGGCGACGGCCCGGAGGCGGCCAAGGGCTCGAACGTGTCGATGCACTACGTCGGCGTGTCGTGGTCCACCGGTGAGGAGTTCGACGCGTCCTGGAACCGCGGCGGCACCCTGGACTTCGAGCTCGGCGGCGGCCGCGTCATCAAGGGCTGGGACATGGGCATCGCCGGCATGAAGGTCGGCGGGCGCCGCAAGCTCGTCATCCCGCCGCACCTGGCGTACGGCGACCGCAGCCCGAGCCCGGCGATCAAGCCCGGCGAGACGCTGATCTTCGTCGTCGACCTGGTGAGCGTGAGCTGACCCTCCGGGCTCATCTCCCCTGGCGGCCCAGCAGGTAGCCGACGGCGACGCCGGCGAGGGCGACGGCCCCGCCGGACACGAACGCGGCGGCCATCGGCCAGGCCGTGCCCGCCGTCCGGTCCGGGGCGGCCGCGGCGCGTCCCGGGTACACCGGGCCGGCCTGCTCCGGCGCGGCGTCCGGCGGCGCCGCCGCCGGGGCGGGCGCCGGGGCGGTGAGGTCGCGTTCGACCGCGGCGAAGAACTCGCCCGCGGTGCGCTTGGCGACGCTGCCGAGCATCCGCTGCCCGACGCCGCCGACCATCCCGCCGACGACGGCGTCCGCGTCGTAGTCGATGCGGGTCGCGCCGTCGCCGCCGGACAGCCGGACGCGGACGGTGGCGTCCACCGTGCCCGGAGCCCCCTGGCCGCGGGCGCGCAGCACGAACGAGCGCGGCGGGTCGGGCTCGGCGAGCTCGACCCGCCCCACGTACGTGCCCTTGATCGAGGCGACGCCCGCGGTGACCGTCATGCGGTAGGTGTCGGGCGCCGTCTCCTCCAGGGAGCTGCATCCGGGGATCGTCCTCGCCAGGACGGCCGGGTCCTGGAGCGCGTCCCAGACGCGGTCGAGCGGAGCGGCGACGCTGGCACTGCCGGTGAGCTGCATGAATCGACTTTAGAGAACGCCGCCGCGGCACCGAACGGCAACATCTGCCGAGTACACGCCGAGGATTGGGCAGATGCGCCCCGGAGCGGCCTGGAAATGGTCAGATATGTCCGGCAGGTTCTGCCGGGCGCGAACCCGGAAGGCCGTGCGCGCGTCAACCGTTGCGACGCCCGGAGCGACCGCTCGAGCGAGCGCTCAGGGGATGACGAGCAGCCGAGAGGGAAGGAGCACGCGGCAGATGCGAGGGAAGACGCCCGTGATCGCCATGGTCGCCGCCGGAGTGTTCGGCGTGGCCGCGGGCGGCTGGCCCGTCGTGACCGCGCCGTTCGGCGGCGACCCCGGGCCGTCGATGCGCACCCAGCTCGCCGGCGTGCTCGGCGACCAGCGGTGGCCGGCGCCGAAACCCGGCTCCTGGACGATGCCGGCGCCCGCCGCGAACGGCCTGCCCCCGGTCATCAACCACATCGAGACGCAGGACCGCGTCGTCTTCCTGACGATCGACGACGGCTACACCTACGACTCGGAGTTCGTGAACCTCGTCCGCAAGGAGAAGGTGCCGATCCTGACGTTCCTGACCTCCACCTACATCAAGGGGCAGGGGCAGTATTTCTGGGCCATGCGCAACGCCGGCTCGCAGATGGAGAACCACACCGTCAGCCACCCGAACATGGCGACGCTCAGCGCCGAGGCGCAGAAGAAGCAGATCTGCGAATCCTCCGACGAGATCCAGAAGCAGTACGGGCGGCGTCCGCAGATCTTCCGGCCCCCGTTCGGCAGCTTCAACCAGACCACGCTCCAGGTCGCCAAGGAATGCGGCATCAAGTCGGTGCTGCTGTGGTCGGCGGAGTTCTACAACGGCACCACCGGCCCCGGCGTCGGCCGCGACGGCTTCGCCCGCGGCGACGGCGGCAAGGGGTTCAAGCCCGGCGACATCGTCCTGATGCACTACCGCAAGGGCCTCGCCCACCAGTTCCAGATGATCCTCGGCTGGATCAGGCAGGCCGGGTTCCGGCCCGCGGCCGTCGAGAACTACCTGCCGAAGTCGCTCGGCGGCAACGCGCCCGACAAGCCCGCACCGGCCAAGCCCACCCACGCCTGAGCGCCGCGCGCGAGACCCCGCCCGATAAGCGACCTTCCCGGACGAATCGCGGTTAGCCCGAGGGCCCGCGGCGGCCTTCACTAGGGTCAACACGCTGGCGGGGCCGAGGTCCCCCGCTACCCGAGCCGGCCCCGCCAGCATCGGACGCCGCGCCGGCGCGGTCAGCCGGTCCGCACGCCCTCCCGGACGCGCAGGGACGGGTCGCTCGCGGCGCGCTCCCTGAGCGTGTAGAGGCCGTCCGGGGAGAGCGGCATCGCGTCCACGCGGACGCCCTCCGCGTCCTCGACCGCCGAGGCGATCACGGCCGACACCGGGATGACCCCCGCCTCCCCCGCGCCCTTGATGCCGAGCGGGTTCAGCGGCGACGGCGTCTCCAGATGGTCGGTCTCGATGCGCGGGATCTCCGTCGCGTACGGCATCAGGAAGTCCATGAACGACGCGTTCAGGAGCTGCCCCGACTCGTCGTAGGCCATCCGCTCGTACAGCGCGCCGCCGATGCCCTGCGCCACGCCGCCGTGGATCTGCCCCTCCACCACCATCGGGTTGATGAGCCGCCCGCAGTCGTGCACGACCGCGTACCGCAGGATCGCGATCTCCGCGGTGTCGGGGTCGACCTCCACGATCGCGGCGTGCGCGCCGGCCGCGAACGTGGACCGCACCGGCGAGTAGTAGTCGCGCCCCTCCAGGCCGGGCTCGTCCCCCTCCGCGACCGGCGGCTCGGTGACCGGGCGGCCCACCGCGAACTGCGTCGCCGCCGCGGCCTCCTCGTCGAACGCGTACCGCAGCGGGTTCGACAGCACCGCGACCGTCCGCAGCGGGACGGCCGCCGACGGGTCGCCGCGGACGTGCACGACGCCGTCGGTGATGTCGAGGTCGTCCGGGTCGGCCTCCAGGGCCTCGCCCGCGATGCGCAGCGCCTTGGCGCGCACCTTCCGGGCGGCGAGCGCGATCGCGTTGCCGCTCATCACGGCCGCGCGGGACGCGAACGTCCCGACCGCGTACCCGAACCGGCGCGTGTCGCCCGTCGTCACCCGCACGTCCTCGATCGGGACGCCCAGCTCCGCCGCGGCGATCTGCGCGAACACCGTCTCGTGCCCCTGGCCCTGCGAGGTCAGCCCGGTCGACACGTGCACCCGCCCGGCGGTGTCGACCTCGACGTGGCCGCCCTCGTACGGCCCGACGCCCGTCCCCTCCACGTAGACGCCGAGGCCGATGCCGAGCCGGCGGCCCCGGGCCGCCGCGGCGGCGCGCTCGGCCTCGAAGCCGTCCCAGCCGATCAGGTCGCGCGCCTTGCGGAGCAGCTCGGGGTAGTCGCCCGAGTCGTAGATCAGCGGGCGGCCGTCCTGGAACGTCAGGCCCTGGTCGTAGGGGAACTCCTCGGGCCGGATGAAGTTCGCCGCGCGCACGTCCGCGCGGTCGAGGCCGAGGTGGCGGGCGATGCGGTCCATCGTCCGCTCCATGCAGAACACGCCCTGCGGGCGGCCCGCGCCCCGGTACGGGGTGACGATCAGGGTGTTGGTGTAGAGGCTGACGACCTCCGCCCGGTACGCGCCGATCTTGTACGGGCCGAGGAGCTGGGTGGAGGTGACGATCGGGATGATGATCCCGTACGGGGTGTAGGCGCCGTGGTCGTGCAGGATCCGCACGTCCAGGCCGAGGACGCGGCCCTCGTCGTCGAACCCGACCCGCACCCGCTGCAGCTGGCCGCGCTCGTGCGCGGCCGACACGAAGTGCTCGCGGCGGTCCTCGGTCCACTTCAGCTCGCGGTCCAGCAGCCGCGCCGCCCAGGGGACGAGCACCTCCTCCGGCCACGGGTGCACGATCTTCACGCCGAACCCGCCGCCGACGTCCGGCGCGATCACCTCGACCTTGCCGTTCGGCAGCCCGAGCCGCGCCGCGATCGCCGCCCGCACGCTCGTGGACGCCTGCGTGGACGAGTACACGCGCAGCGACCCGTCGTCGGCGTCCCACCGCGCGTAGACGCCGCGCCCCTCCAGCGGCATGGACGCGCTGCGCTCGATCGCCAGGCCGAACTCCAGCACGTGCGGCGCGGCGCCGATCGCGGCGCCGGCGTCGCCGGTCTCCTGCACGAGGACGGCGCCCACGTTGCCGGGCACGTCGTCGTGGACGAGGTGCTCCGCCCGCTCGGCCGCCTCGATGCCGACGACGGCGGGCAGCGGCTCGTACTCCACGCGGATGCGCTCGGCGGCGTCCTCGGCCAGGTACCGGTCGCGGGCGACGACCATCGCGACGGGCTCGCCGACGTGCCGGACGACGTCGCGGGCCAGCGGGTACCCGGTGCGGCCGTGGGTCAGCGACGGATGCGGGATGAGCAGCGGCAGCGGCTCGCCGACCCGGCCGGGAAGGTCCTCCCAGGTGTAGACGGCGACGAGGCCGTCGACGTCCAGCGCCTCCGACACGTCGATGTCGGCGATGCGGGCGTGCGCGTGCGGGGACCGCACGAACGCCGCGGCCAGGGCGTCCCGCCCGAGGTCGTCCAGGTAGCGGCCGCGGCCGGTAAGGAGCCTGCCGTCCTCGCGGCGCCTGACCGGTTCGCCGAACACGCGGGTGCCCATCACGCCTCCTCAGCAGTCTCCCGGCGAGGGGCCCCCTCGCCTCCCCCGGACTCGTCGAGCAGGTCGGCGGCGCGGTGCACCGACTTGACGATGTTCTGGTAGCCGGTGCAGCGGCACAGGTTCCCCGAGATCCCCTCCAGGACCTGGTCGTCGGTCGGGTGCGGCGTCTCCCGCAGAAGCGCCGTGACCGTGCAGAGGAACCCGGGCGTGCAGAAGCCGCACTGCAACCCGTGGCATTCGCGGAAGGCCCGCTGCACCGGCGACGGCGTCCCGTCCGGGGCCGCGAGACCCTCCACGGTGGTGACCTCGTGGCCGGACGCGGTCACGGCGAACATCAGGCACGACCGCACCGGCTCGCCGTCGAGCAGGACGGTGCAGCAGCCGCAGACGCCGTGCTCGCAGCCGACGTGCGTGCCGGTGAGCCCGAGGTCGTGCCGGAGCAGGTCCGACAGCAGGCGCCGCGCCGGGACCCGTGCGGCGCGGTGCGTCCCGTTGACGGTCAGCGCGACCTCGAAGCCCTCCTCCATCAGTCCTCCGCCTTCCGCAGCGCCTCGGCGGCCGCCGAGCTCAGGGCGCGCTCGGTGAGCACGCCGGTCAGGTGCCGCCGGTACGCGGCGCCCGCGTGGATGTCGGGTTCCGGGTCGATCCGCTCCCGGACGTGGGCGGCGGCGGCCGCCCAGTCGCCGCCCGGCCCCGCGGCGCCGGCCAGGTCGAGCACGAGCGGCGTCGCGGCGATGCCGAGGTAGCCGGCGCGGGCCTCGCGGACCCGCAGGTCCTCGTCCAGGCCGACGACGGCGGCGACGCCGGACAGCGCGTAGTCGCCGTGCCGCCGGGCCGTCTCGGCGAACGCGCTCCCGGTACGGGGCGGGGCGGCCGGGAAGAAAGCGGCGACGGCCAGCTCGCCCGGTTCGAGCGCCGACTCCAGCGGGCCGCGGAAGAACGCGGCGGCCGGGATCGTGCGGCGCCCCCGCGCCGACGCGGCCTCGACCGTCCCGCCGAGGACGGTGAGCACGGCGGGCAGCTCGGCGGCCGGATCGGCGTGGGCGAGGCTGCCGACGACCGTCCCCCGGTTGCGGATCACCGGATGCGCGACGTGCCGGAGCGCCCGCCCGAGGAGCGGCTGGACGGCGGCGGCCTCCGCGGAGCGCTCCACCCTGGCGTGCCGGGCGAGCGCGCCGACCCGCACGCCCGCGTCCCCGACATGGACGGTGTCGAGCTCGGCGACGCGGTTGATGTCGACCAGGTCGGACGGCGCCGCGAGCCGCATGTTGAGCAGCGGGATGAGGCTCTGGCCGCCCGCGAGGACCTTGCCGCCCGGCGCGGCGGCCAGCGCCTCCAGCGCCTCGGCGACGGTGGCGGGCGCGTGGTAGCCGAACGGGGGCGGCTTCACCGGGTCGGGCCGCCGATCTCCGTCTCGGACGGCGCGATGATGCCGCCGCCCGAGTCGTCCGGTCCGCGCAGCGCGTTCAGGACGTGGTAGCCGAGCAGGACGGCGATGGTGCCGAGTGCGATCCCCTGCAGCGGGAAGTCGTCGGTGATCTGCAGCGTCACGTTCCCGATCGCCAGGATGACCGCCGCCGCCACCGGGACGAGGTTGACCGGGTCGCCGAAGTCGACGCGGTTCTCGACCCAGATCTTCGCGCCGAGCAGCCCGATCATGCCGTAGAGGACGACGGTGATGCCGCCGAGCACGCCGCCCGGGGTCGCGGCGACGAGCGCGCCGAACTTCGGGCACAGCCCGAACAGGATCGCCACGATCGCGGCGATGTAGTAGGCGGCCGTCGAGTAGATCCGGGTCGCGGCCATGACGCCGATGTTCTCGGCGTAGGTGGTGGTGGGCGAGCCGCCGACGGACGTGGCGAGGGCGGTGCCGACGCCGTCCGCAGCGATGGCCCGGCCGAGGACGGGGTCCAGGTCGTCGCGCGTCATCGCCGCGACGGCCTTGACGTGCCCGGTGTTCTCCGCGATCAGCGCGATGACGGCGGGCAGCGCCAGCAGGACCGCCGAGGTCTTGAAGTCGGGCGAGTGCAGGGTCGGGAAGCCGAACCAGTCGGCGGCCTTCACGTTCGTGAAGTCGACCCGGTCGTGCGGGAACGCGGTGGCGACGCAGTACGGGCCCTCGGCGGTGCACGCCTTGCCCGTCCCGTCCAGCAGGTTCTGCCCCGGCAGCACCGAGGTGATCTTGCCGGCGGTCTGGTCGAGGACCCAGGAGAGGACGAAGCCGAACACCAGGGCCAGCAGGATCGTGATGCGCGCCCAGAAGCCGCGCAGCAGCACCGCGCACAGCACCGCGAAGCCCAGGGTCGCCAGCGCGACCCACTGATCCTGCGGCCAGTAGACCGTGGCGACCACCGGGGCCAGGTTGAAGCCGATCAGCATGACCACGGCGCCGGTCACCACCGGCGGGAACACCCGGTGGATGAGGTCCCCGCCCACGAAGTGGATCAGGACGCCGATCGCCGCGAGCACCAGGCCCGAGACGAAGATCGCCCCGGTCACGGTCGCGCTGTCGCCGCCCGCCGCGCGGATCGCCGCGACCGCGCCGACGAACGACGCGCTCGTGCCGAGGTAGCTCGGCACCCGGCCGCCGACGATCAGCAGGAACAGGATCGTCGCGACCCCCGACATCATGATGGCGAGGTTCGGGTCCAGGCCCATCACGATGGGGAACACGAACGTCGCCCCGAACATCGCCACCACGTGCTGGGCGCCGATGCCGGCGGTGCGCGGCCACGACAGCCGCTCGTCCGGCCTCACGACCTCCCCGGGCGGCGGCGTGCGTCCGTCGCCGTGCAGCTTCCAGCCGGTCACCATGGGGGTCCTCCTGCTCGGCCGACCGCGTTCATGCGGGCAAGGTAGATCTACCCCGATGGGCGGGCATCGGCGACATCTGCCAAAGCCGATGCCCGGGATTGGGAGGACGGGCCGGTGCGGCGGCGCCTCCTCCGGGTATCACCCCGGTGACGAGACTACTCTCAGATACCGCGCATGCGCAGCACGTGCAAGGCGAGGGTGAGGTTGAGCCGAAGATGCGCGTCCTCGGTGAACGCCCCGAGCATCCGCTCCAGCTTCCCGATGCGGTACCGCAGCGTGTTGTAGTGGAAGTGGAGCCGGCGGGCGGTCTCGGCGACGTTGAGGTTGGTCTCCAGCAGCACCTGCAGGGTGCGGCGCAGGTCCACCAGCTCGGGCTCGTCGTCGGTGGCCAGGTCGCCGAGCGTCTCCCGGACGAAGGCGTGCAGCTCGTCCGGGTCGGAGACGAGGCTCAGCAGCCGGTACACGCCGAGCTGGTCGAAGTGCGCCCGCGCGCCGGTGCCGTTCAACTGGCGCCCGACCCGGACGGCCTTCACCGCCTGCTCGTACGCCTCCGGCAGGTCGGCCGGGGACGCCACCGTCCGGCTGATGCCGGTGGAGAACGTCCGGCGCACCGGCAGGTGCTCGGCGAAGATCGACGACGCCTCCTTGACCATCGCCTGCACCGGTCCGGTGGTGAGCTCGGCGGGGTCGTCCCCGTCGGCGCCCACGACCGCGACGACCTCGTGCGCGAAGCTCGCGACGGCCGCGCCCCGGTCGTGCCGGCGGACGGCCGTCGTCCACGCGGCGGCGAGGCGCTCCTGCGCGGTCCGCTCCTCGACGCCGCGGACGCCGCGCGCGCCGCCCTCCGGCTCGGCCGCCCTGCCGCGCGCCTTCCCGTCGGGTTCGGGGCCGGCGGGGCGCGGCCGGCCGTCGAGCTCGGCGACGACGACCATCACCGGGCGGTCCAGGTTCCAGCCGAACCCTCCGCAATGCGCGATGACCCGGTCGTCCTCGCCGGCGCGGCCCGCGAGGACGTCGCGCAGGAAGTCGGCCCGGTACTTGCTCTCGACCGCGGCGACGGCCTGCTGCTTGGTCACCACGAGCGCCGCGACGGTCGCGGCGCGCTCCAGGATGCCGAGGTCGGTGCCGCGCAGCGTGCCGCCGGGGCTGAACGCGACGATGCGGCCGTGGTCGAACCCGCCCGCCATCACCGGCACGACCAGGTGGTCGCCGGTGCCGTGCGCGCCGATGATGCCGCAGCCGCCGCGCCCGCACGCCGCGTGCCGGCCGGCGTCGAACGCGCGCATCGCCTGGACGTGCTCCTCGGGCCCGGCGCCGGCGAGCACCCGCTGCTCGCCGTCCAGCACCACGACCGCCACGTCCAGCAGGGACGCGACCTCGTCCACGACCTCCTGGAGGCCGCCGCCGCACAGCACGATCTGCACGAGCGCCCGGTGCACCTCCTCGGTGCGGGCGAGGACGGCCGCCTGCCGGTTCAGGATGTCGGTGAGGACCTGGTTCAGGATGTCGTCGAAGCCGACGTCGTTGGGGAGCAGGATCAGCGGGAAGCCGCGGCGGTCGGCCTGCGCGATCATCTCGGCGGGGAGCGAGTCCAGGTAGCGGCCCAGTTTGATGGCCAGGGCCGCGAGGCCGCGCTCGTCCAGGTCGGCGACCAGGTTGTCGAGCGACTGGGGGGTGTTGCGCAGGGGGTAGCCGGTGGTGAGGAGCAGCTCGTTCGGTTTGACCCACGACAGGATGTCGGGGACCTCCATCACGTTGAGCCGCTGGACGACGCGTTCGAGGCCGGACCGTCCGGCGATGAGGCGGGCGCCGTTCAGGGTGCTGACGCCGAGGACCTCGCCGACCGACAGGCCGTAGGTCAGGGTTCCGGTGCTCGCGAGCCGCAGGGCCGGTGGGCCCGGGTCCGCGCTGGTGTAACTCATGCCAGGGGTCACCTCGCCTTTTGGAGCGTACATCGCCCGTTACGGCGAGATCGCTACCTGTTCCTGATCAACACTGACAACAAAGACGAACGATGACAACCATCCTTGGCAGCTTTATCCATACGTCCAATGCGAGGGCCGTTCTACCGTCGTCGCGGAGGCCGGGCCGCCCGCGCGCCGGGCGGCCGCCGACACCGGCCTCGGGAGGATCAGTGACCGCACTCGTCCGCGACCCGGTCCGGCTCGCGGCCCGGCCCGGCCGTCGCCCGCCCACCGCCGGCGCCGCGAGCCTCGCGCTGCGGCCGCTGCTGGACCCGCCGCGCCGCGCGGCCCGCGTCATCGCCGTCTTCCCGGCGGCGCTGTACCTGGAGATGCGGGGGGCGCCCGAGCCGCGTGTGCTCGCCGTCGTCACCTCCGACGCCGGCCGGCTGCCGAACGCGGTGGTGATCGTCGCCACCCGCCGCGACCATCCGTTCCGGTCCGTCCGCGAGGGCGGGGAGGCGTTCGTCGGGGACGGCCGGGTGGAGGCCGACGGCCTGAACGTGCGGATCCGCCGCTGGTGGGACCCGTCGCCGGCGCTCGGCGCCCTGCAGCCGGCGGCGCTGGCGCGCGGGGTGCGGGCGCTGGAGGCGGAGCTGGCCGCCGCGGGGGCGCTCACCGCCGCGGGGACGGCGGGCGGTGGGCTGGCCGGGCATCCCGATCCGGCGGCGCTGGCCGAGGCCTGCGCGGCGGGCGACCTGGCGGCCGCGGTCGAGGCGGCGGAGCGGATCGTGGGGCTCGGCCCCGGGCTGACGCCGAGCGGCGACGACATCCTGTGCGGGCTGCTGGTCGCGCTGCGGCTGGTCGGCGACGCGGCCCGGCACGGCGGGACGGCGGTGTGGCTGGCCGACTGGCTCGGCGCGGCCGTCACCGCGGACGCGGGCACCCGCACGACGGCGTTGGCGGCGACGCTGCTGCACTGCGCGGCGCAGGGGAACGCGGGCGCGGAGGTGACGGCGGTCCTGCGCTGCGTCGCGGGCCACGAGCCGGCGTCCGCGGCCGTCCGCCGCCTGCTCGCGGTGGGGCACACGTCGGGCGCCGACCTGGCGCACGGCGTCCTCAGCGGTTGCCGCGCCGTCCTCGCGCTGACCGCTCCGGCCGTTCGTCGAGTGCCGAGGGTCACCGCATGAGCGCAGCGAACCGGGGGGCGTGGGGGGTCGTCCCCCCACAGACAACACGCATGAGCGCAGCGAACCGGGGGGCGTGGGGGGCCGTCCCCCACAGGGGGTGCGCGTGAACGAACTGGTCGAGGTGCGGCGGGGGCGCTACCACGATTCGGTCACGCTCATGCGGGTGAGCCGGCTGCTGTCGGAGCGGCCGGGGGTCGCGGCGGCGATGGTGGCGATGGGCACGGAGCTGAACCGCGAGATGTTCGGCCGGATGGGGTTCGAGGTGCCGGACGAGGCCGGGCCGGACGACCTGGTGGTGGCGGTCCGGGTCGAGGACGGCGGTCTGGACGAGGCGCGGGAGGCGCTGGACGGGCTGCTGCGCGAGGCGGCGCGCCCGCCGGCCGGGACCGGGGTGCTCGGGGCGCCGGCGCCGGCCCGGACGACGGGGTCGGCGGCGGCCCGGACGGACGCGACGGTGGCACTGCTGTCGGTTCCGGGGCCGCAGGTGTTCCCGGAGGCGATGGACGCGCTGGACGCCGGCCTCAACGTGATGATCTTCAGTGACAACGTGCCGCTCGCCCAGGAGATCACGCTGAAGGAGGCGGCGGCGCGGCGCGGGCTGATCGTGATGGGCCCGGACTGCGGGACGGCGGTGATCGGCGGCGCGGGACTGGGGTTCGCGAACGCGGTCCGGCCGGGGCCGGTGGGGGTCGTCGCGGCGTCCGGCACCGGCGCGCAGCAGCTGATGTGCCTGCTGGACGCGGCGGGGACCGGCGTGAGCCACGTGCTGGGCGTCGGCGGGCGGGACCTGTCGCCGGAGGTGAGCGGCCGCTCGGCGCTGTCCGCGCTGGCGGCGCTGGACGCCGACCCGGGCACCGGGCTGATCGTGCTGGTGTCCAAGCCGCCGGCGCCGCAGGTGCTGGACCTGATCCGGGAGGCGGCGCGGCGGCTGGACACGCCGGTGCTGTTCGCGCTGCCGGTGCCCGGCGACAACGACCTGACGCGGGCGGCCGAGGAGGCCCTCGCGGCGCTCGGCCGGACCGTGCCGGAGTGGCCGCGCTGGACGTCGTCGCGGCGCCCGGTGCGGGGCCGCGGGCGGGCGCTGCGCGGGCTGTTCGCGGGCGGGACGCTGCGCGACGAGGCGGAGATGATCGCGCGGGACCTGCTGGGGTGGGAGCAACTGGAGGCGCGCGGCCACCGGTTCACCGACTTCGGCGACGACGCCTACACGCGGGGCCGCGCGCACCCGATGATCGATCCGACGCTGCGGCTGGAGGCGCTGCGGGGCGAGGCCGCCGACCCGGCGTGCGGCGTGCTGCTGCTGGACGTGGTGCTCGGGCACGGCGCCGAGCCCGACCCGGCCGCGCTGCTCGCGCCGGCGGTCGCCGAGGCGGTGAAGGAGCGTCCGGACCTCGCGGTCGTGGTGTCGCTGTGCGGGACGCCGGCGGATCCGCAGGGCCGCGACGAGCAGGCCGCCGCCCTGCGCGACGCGGGCGCTGACGTGTTCGCGTCGAACGCCCAGGCGACCCGGCACGCCTTGTCGACGGTGGAGGGGCAGGCGTCGGAAGGGGCGTCCGGATGAACGAGGGGCACCGGCTGGGCGGGCTGCTGACCCGCGATCCCCGCGTGGTGGCGGCCGGGGTGGAGATCCTCGCGGACGCGCTCGCGGAGCAGGCCGTGCCGGTGGAGGGGGTCGACTGGCGGCCGCCGCCGGCCGGGACGGAGGCCGCGCTGGCCGCGGTGCTCGGCGCGCCGGGGCACGCCGAGGCCAACGCCCGCGCCGTCGAGCGGATGGTAACGGCGCGCCCGCACCTGGTGGACGTCCGCCCGGCGGGCGAGGTGCTCGGCCTGGACGAGGGGACGTTCCTGCACGCGGGCCCGCCGCTGGACTGGGACGGGGCGTCCGGGCCGATGCGCGGCGCGCTCATCGGCGCGATGCTCCTCGAAGGGCTCGCCGAGACGCCGCTCGGCGCGACGCGCGAGCTGGAGCGCGGCGCGGCCGTGTTCGAGCCGTGCCACCACCATGCCGCGGTGGGGCCGATGGCGGGGGTCGTCAGCCCGTCCATGTGGATGTTCGTGGTCGAGGACGCCGAGCACGGCGGGACGTCGTACTGCTCGCTCAACGAGGGGCTCGGGAAGGTCCTGCGGTACGGGGCGTACGGCCCGGAGGTGATCGAGCGGCTGACGTGGATGGGCGAGGTGCTCGGTCCGGCGCTGCGGTCGGCCGTCCGGCGGCACGGGCCGCTGGACCTGATCTCCCTCATCGCGCAGGCCCTGCAGATGGGCGACGAGCTGCACAACCGGAACCGGGCGGCGACGTCGCTGCTGCTGCGGTCGCTGGCGCCCGCGCTCACCGCGGCCGAGGACGTGCCCCGCGACCGGGCCGCCGAGGTGCTGCGGTTCGCCGCGGGCAACGACCACTTCTTCCTGAACGCGGGGATGGCGGCGGCGAAGGCGTGCGCGGACGCGGCCCGCGGCGTCCCCGGGTCCAGCCTGGTCGTGGCGATGGCCCGCAACGGCACCGACTTCGGCATCCAGGTGTCGGGGACGGGCGACCGCTGGTTCACCGGCCCGGCCGGCGTGCCGGACGGCCTGTACCTCGGCGGCTACGGCCCGGACGACGCCAACCCCGACATCGGCGACTCGGCGATCACCGAGACGGCCGGGATGGGCGGCTTCGCGCTCGCCGCGGCGCCGGCGATCGTCCGGTTCGTCGGCGGCGAGGTGCCGGACGCGGTCGCCGCCACCCAGCGGATGTACGAGATCACCCTTGCCGAGCATCCGGCGCTGCAGATCCCGCTGCTGTCGTTCCGCGGCACCCCCGCCGGGGTGGACGTCACCCGCGTCGTGCGCACCGGGATCCTGCCGGTCATCGACACCGGCATCGCGGGGCGGGAGGCCGGGACGGGCCAGGTCGGCGCGGGCCTCGTCGAGCCGCCGGCGGGCGTGTTCACCGACGCCCTGCACGCCCTCGCGGAGATCGCGTAGCCGCCCCTGCAGGGGGTAGCGTCCGGGGCATGAGCGAGTCGATCACCGGGGAGCAGTACGCCCTCAGCGCCGGGCCCTACCAGGCCGTCATCACCGAGTCGGGTGCGAGCCTGCGCGAGCTGACGCACGAGGGGCGCCCGCTGGTGCTGTCGCACGGCGCCGACGAGCCGGCCCCGGCCGCGTTCGGGCACCTGCTGGTCCCCTGGCCGAACCGGATCGACCGCGGCCGCTACACCTATGGCGGGACCGAGCACCAGCTGGACCTGTCCGAGCCGGCCCGCGACAACGCGATCCACGGCCTCGTCCGCTTCGCGCCGTGGACGGCCGCCGAGCACGAGCCCGACCGGGTGCGGCTCACGTACCGCCTCCTCGGCACGGCCGGCTACCCGTTCCGCCTGGATCTGGAGGCCGAGTACACCCTGGACGCCGCCGAGGGGCTCCACGTCCGGATGAGCGCCCGCAACGCCGGGACGCTGACCGCCCCCTACGGCCACGGCGCCCACCCCTACCTCACGGTGGGCGAGCCGATCGACGCCTGCGCGGTCACGCTCGGCGCCGACCGGTACCAGCCGGTGGACGAGCGGATGATCCCGTCCGGGCCGTCCCTCGACGTCACCGGCACCCCGTACGACCTGCGCAAGGGGCCGGTGCTCAGCGACCGGCGGATCGACACGGCGTTCACCGGCCTGAACCGGGACGGCTCCGGCCGCGTCCGGGTCACGCTGGCCGGCGCCGACCGGGCGGTCCGGCTGTGGGCGGACGAGGCGCACCCGTGGATGATGATCTTCACCGCCGACACCACCCCCGACCCCCGCCGGGGCCTCGGCGTCGAGCCGATGACGTGCCCGCCGAACGCCTTCGCGTCCGGCGAGGGCGTCGTGGACCTCGAACCCGGCGCCCGGTTCGACGGCACCTGGGGCATTCACGCGTCCTGACGCTCCGGCTCGGGTTCGCGGACGCCGAGCGCCCCGTAGACGCGCGTCACCGCGGCCGGCGACAGCGCGGAGGTCTCCGGCCTGCCGGTGCGGAGGTAGGGGCTCTGGCTCTCGTCGATCAGTTCCCTGACGACCTCGGGCTGCCGGCCGTCCCACCCGGTGACGGCGCGGGCGACGGCCGCCGCGGCGCCGCGCGACGCCAGCGCGGCGACGAGCAGATGCTCGATGCAGAGGACGCGGTGGCGCGCGTCCGCGGCCGTCCCGGCGGCCGCGGACAGCAGGTCGAGAACGTCCGAGCCGACGTCGACCGTCCCACCGGGGGCCGCCCGCCGCCACGGCCGCCGCGGCACCCGGCGCAGGAGGCGGGCGAGAAAGCAGAGGACCGTGAGCGTCCGGACGACCAGCCTCCGCACCAGCGGCAGGGCGTCCTCGAAACCGTAGGCGGCGAGTTCCAGGAGAACGTCCCACGCCGTGACCGACGAACGCCCCGCCGCTGCGGCCCCGGTGGCCGCTTCGTCCAGATCCCGGACGAGGTCGCGGTCGACTTCCGCGCGGCCGGCGGGCCGGGCCACGAGCCGCCCGGTGTCGCCGAACGCGCCCATCGCCATGTGGCCGGCCCAGTGGAGCGGCAGGCCGGACTTACCGCCGCTCTCCCGCCACCGGCCGAGTCGTCCGGTCTGGACCGTGCGCAGCGCGTCCACCAGGTTGTGGCCGGCGAGCAGATGCCTGGTGAGCACCCTGTCGATACCGCCTTCGTCCGGTGTCGGGTAGCCGGTCACGATCAGCCGGTCGGCGCCGGCCCACAGCATCGCGGGTCCGAGGACGAGCCACTCCCCCTCCGCGGCCTGGCGCAGGTCGGCGCTCTCGCACGCCAGGAGCAGCACCTGGCGGGGGATGCGCACGGCGGGGCCGTCGATGAGCCGGCCCGCGGTGAGGATCTCCGGCGTTCCCCGCCCCTCGATGGGCGGGCAGAGCAGGAGCCCTCCGCTGAGCGGCGTCCCGTTGCCCGGATGCGTGTGGCAGGCGAAGACCGCGCTCGACTCGGCCGGGACCTCCTCCAGCAGGCGCGCGAAACCGTCCACGTCGACGGCGCTCTTCTGCGACACCACCGTCGCGCCGGACGGCATCAGACCGGCCAGGCTCGCCGCCTGGTCGAGCCTGGCGTCCGGGGCGGCGAACGCGCCGCCGGGGTCGAGCACGGCCAGCGTGACCGGCGCGGTGTCCGTACGCCGCTCCCGCCGGGCAATCGCGGCCAGCAGCGCGGCCGGCGGCGCGATCGCGAGCCGGCACCGCTCGACCAGCCGGAGATCCCGGTCGTCGTCGGGAAGGGCGACGAGCGGCCACGGCACGCCGGCCAGCGCCTGCGCGGGCGCGATCGCCAGCCGGAGGTCGTCCGGCCCGGCCAGCTCCTCCCGCAGCCGGGGCGGCAGCAGCCGGCCGAGGCTGCGCGCCAGGTCCAGCTCGGCGTGCGGCGGGCCGCACAGCGGGCCGTCGAGCACCCGTGCCGCGCGCTGGGCGCCGGTCTCGCCGGAATGGGGCAGCGGCAGCGCGTCGTGGAGCCGGGCGAGCGCGCCGCCGAGGCCGGTGCCGGGCCCGCGGTCGAGGACGCCGCCGGTCACCGGGCCGTCGGGCGGGACCAGGGCCCAGAAGACGCGGTCGGCGGTCGACCAGGTGCTCCACCACCACGTCCCCGCGCCGAGCGCGGCCGCCGCGAGGTCCTCCAGGTCGTGGACGGGCGGCCGCTCGCCGGGCCGGTACCAGGACGCCGCCTCCAGCCGCGAGACACCGCGCAACCTGATGAACGGTGCCGGCGTGTCCGCGGCGCCCGCCGCGTCCTCGTGCTCCCCAGGACCGAGTTGCAGCCGCGCCGACTCGATCAGCTCGGCCAGCGTGTCCCAGTCCTGCCCGGCGGCGGCCTGGACCATGGCCCGGTCCATGGTGTCGCTGACGGCACGCCACCACAGCCGCCGCTCCTCCAGGTCGCGGACCCGGTGCCGGTTCCAGTGCAGCACGGCGAGCGCCTCGATCCTGTGGTCCAGGGCGCTCAGCCGGTCTCCGGTCGCCTCCCGATGGTCCGCCAGCTCGTTGAGGAAGGCCGCGGCCTCCATCGGGCGGTCGGCCCGGAGCAGCATCCCGGCGGTGTCCGCCTCGGAGTGCGAGACGATGTCGCCGAAGGACGAGCCCCGCGACCCCATCTCGGCGCCCTGCAGCAGCGCGATCGCGCGGAGCGACTCCAGGTTGAGGTCCCGCACCGGGTCGATGAAGCTGAACTCGCGGATCCGCCCGTCCTCCGCGTTCCTGATGAGGACGAACACCGCCGCCGCGAGGTACCAGGCCAGCTTGGGGTCGGACGGCCGCTGCGCCTGGGCGACGAGCCGCAGCGTGGTCGCGACGCCCGGCACGTCCGGGCCGCGCACGGTCGCGGGCACCCGGCGCGCGATCGCCGCGGCCAGCTCGGGGGAGGGGACCTCACGGCAGAGCAGCCGCCCGTGCGCCAGGCCCAGCTGGTCGTGCAGGACGCGCCAAGCCCCCGATCGCCTGGGGAGCACCGGGGCCGACTCCAGGGCGGACCGGGCCGCGGCGGGATTGGCGAGTTCCAGCTCGGCGAGCCCGGTGACGAGGGCCTTGACGGACGCCAGTTGCCCGCCGAGGTCGCGCACGGCCGCCTTGGCGTCGCCCGGCTGCGCGGCGCCGAGCAGCGCCCAGCCGTGCAGCCCCGCGAGGACGGGTGGAAGCGGGGCGGGCGCCTCCTCCAGCAGCCGCACCGCGGTCATCGGCCGGCCGGCGCGCAGCATCCGGCGGACGCGCCGCTCGAGCGCCCGCCGACCGCGCGCTCCGCCGGGGATCCGCGGCACAGGGACGGGGCTCCTCGGCGGCCGCTCCGTGAAGATGATCAGGCCGCGGGCAAGCGTCCCCGCCGCCACGGCCACCGGGATCGGCCCCAGCGGGCCGCCGAACAGCACCGCCACCGCCAAGGGCACGACCGCGAACCCGGACGACCGGCCCGCGATCAACAGGACGGGCAGCGCGTACAGCGGCCAGAGGTCCGTCGCCTGCGCCGCGAGCACGGCCACCGGCACCGCCGCGACGACCGCCACGACCAGCCGGCGCCACGCGCGCCGCGTGGAGAACGTCTCCGGCACCGAGGCCAGGCGAGCGATCTCCAGCGGGATGGAGTCGGGTCGCTCGCCGAAGAAGCGGTGGCGGCGGGCCACCAGCGCCTCGGTGCCCGAGCTGACCGTGTGGAGCGCGACGAACAGCACGAGGAACACCGCCGCGGCCACCGGCTCGCCCAGCAGGCACGCCAGCACGACCCAGCAGCCCGTCAGCGGCAGGCGGGTCCGCAGCTGCCACGGGCCCACCGGCTTGACGAGGTGCAAAGGCGGTTCGCGGGAGTCCCTGGACGACACCAGCGCCAGCGGCGCCAGCAGCCAGGCCCACGCGCCGGCCGTCGCGAGCAGCGACCCCGCGACACAGAAGCGGAGGCAGAGGTGGGCCCGCGAGCCGATGCGGAAGATCCGCTCCCCTTGCCGGATGCGGTAGATCCCCGGCGGCTCGTCCCCGTCCTCCTCGTCCTGGATCACCCCTTCGAGGCGGAGCAGGTACTGGTTCGGGACCTCCTCGACCTTCTCCAGCGTCCCCAGCCCGAAGGCCTCCGCGATCCCCGCGACCGCGGCGCCGTCGCGGTGGCCGGACGTCAGGGCCAGAGCGACCGCGAGATGGGGGATGCCCGTGTGCTCGTGTCCGTAGAGCCGCGCGGCCTCCCTCGCGACGGCGATCACATGGGTGAGCTCGTACGGCGTGTAGCTCGGCCCTGCCTGGCGCAGCGCATCGACCTGCTCCGGCGGCAACCGCGTCAGGACACGCGTCCACTCGGTGCTGGCGAGGACGTCGAGCGCCCTGATGATCCGTTCGCGCTCCCCCATCCGGATCGGCATGGAGTTCACGGCCGTGAGCAGCCGCAGCGCGGCCTCGTCCAGGGGCGGCAGCGAAGTGGGAACGGTTCCTCCTTAGGAGCCCGTGGGAGCGGTCTGGGAGGCGGACCGGGCCCCGTCCTCGGCGGTCTGGGTCTCGTCCCCGTCGGTCCGGGACCCGTCCCCGGCGGTCCGGTCCGGCGGTGCGACGCGGCGCGGCTCGGGGAAGCTGACATGGATGGCGCCGATCATGGACCCGCGCAGCAGGACCCGCGCGGCGCGCGAGAGCGTGCGCTCGGCGTAGCCGGTGCCGCTCCAGGCGATCGGGCGCTGCAGGACCATGTCCCGGCGGGCCGGGTCCTCGTCGATGGCGACGTACCGCAGGTAGCCCTCGACCAGCCGCCCGTCGACCAGCTCGACGGCGAGGTAGGGGCGGCGGCCGGTGCGTGAGCGCGCGGTCACGGTGCGGGCGAACAGCGTCCCGGGCCTGATCTGGCCGACCCCGCTCCGGCTGAGTCGGCCCATGGCCACGCCGGCGGCGGCACAGAACAGCGCGCTCAGCGCCAGGGCCAGCGCGCCGGAGAGGACGGCGGCCCAGGCATGGGCGCGCAGTTCCTTTCCGACGCCGAGCAGGATGTCGAGGGTCACCAGGCCCGAAACCGCCTGCGCCAGGCCAAGCACCACCAGGGACGCCGCGAACGACCCCAGCGCACCGGCGCAGAACAGCTCGACGATCTCCTCCGTCGCGGTGCGCTTCTCGGCGGGGACGCGGCGCCGGTACACCCGGTGGTAGGCGAATCCCGGGGCCAGGGCGACGATCAGGACGGCGAGGGCGAGGGCGTTGCTAGGCATTTCCGGGCCTGTCCTGCGGAGGGGGCGCCTGCGTCACGGCCGGCGGGAGGAGCAGCTCGCCCGAGCCGTCCTCGTCGTCGAGCAGGGGCGCTTCCGCGTATGAGCGGAACCTCAGCTTCCGCTCGTTCTCGGGCTCGTCATCGGGTATCTCGGGGACCAACGCGCGGCTCCTTCGCGTCGGCGGGGGGCGGGACGTTCCGTCCGAAGGGACAGGCGCGCCGCCTTCAGGGGGAGCCGCGGCTTATAGAAGCATCCCCGCTGGGCGACCGCCGTAGCGATCACGGGCCGGATGTGGTCAGGGTCGGTTCCGCCCGTCGGATCCCCGGGAGGCGGCCGGGCGGGGCGCAGTTTCGCCGAGCCGGTTCCCTCCCCCGCCGCACGTGGGGGATCATGTTCGGGTGAACCTCAGCGTCTCCTCGTACGACGATCTGTCCGCGCGCATCGCCGCCGTCCGCGACGTCCACGGGGAGCGCTTCCCCGGGGGCGCGGAGGGCCGCCAGCCGGTGCACACCGTGTACGTGCCGGCCGACCGGTTCTCCCGCTCGACGCCCGCCGACTTCGGCGCCGAGGCGCTGCGGCTGCTGAACACGCACACGCCGGGCGCCGGGTCGTTCGGCGCCGCGTTCGGGCTCGACCCCGAGCTCGCCGGGCCGGTCCGCGAGCGGGTCGCGGCGAAGCTCACCGCCGAGCCGGTCGAGGACGTGCGGATCGACTTCGAGGACGGCTACGGCGTGCGCGACGACACCGAGGAGGACGCGCACGTCGACCAGGTCGTCGAGGCCGTCGCCGCCGCGTACCAGGTGAAGGGCCTGCCGCACTACTGGGGGCTGCGGGTCAAGTCGTTCGCCGACGGCGGCCACGAGCGGGCGATGCGGACCCTGGACGGGTTCCTGACCGCGCTGCGGGACCGGCTCGGCCGGCTGCCCGGCGGGTTCACCATCACCTTCCCCAAGGTGATGTCGGTCGAGCACGTCCGGCTGTTCGTGGAGTTCCTGGACCGGCTGGAGACCTCGCTCGGGCTGCCGCAGGGCATCCTGCGGTTCGAGATCCAGATCGAGACGCCCCAGGTGCTGCTGGACGACCGGGAGAACCGGACCGGGCTCCAGTCGTTCATCTCCGAGGCGAAGGGCCGGATCACCGCCGCCCACTTCGGTGTGTTCGACTACACCGCCGCCCTCGGGCTGCCGCCGCACGAGCAGCGGCTCGACCACCCGGCCTGCGACTTCGCCCGGCACATCATGCAGGTCTCGCTCGCGGGGACCGGCGTCCGGCTGTCGGACGGCTCCACGAACGTGATCCCCCGCAACGACGGCCCGGACGAGGTCAACGCGACCTGGGCGGTGCACGCCGCGCACGTCCGGCACTCGCTCCGGCACGGCTTCTACCAGGGCTGGGACCTGCACCCCGCGCACCTGCCGAGCCGGTACGCGGCCGTGTACGCGTTCCACCTGAGCGGCGTCGACGACGTCATCGGGCGGGTGCGCGCCTGGCACGAGCAGGCTTCGGGGAACGCGAGCGGCGTCATGGACGAGCCCGCCACCATCAGGGCGCTCACCGCCCGCCTCCGCCGCGCGGTCGACTGCGGCGCGCTGGACGAGAGCGTCCTGCCCGCGCCCTGACCAGGCCCGCGCCCGCCCAAGAGCGCGCCGTCACCGAGGCTCGCGGCGGTTGAAGGCGGCGTTCATGGCGGCGAGGTCGTCCGGGGTGTCGATGTCGTCGGGGGCGGCGACGTCGTCGCACGCGACCGGGGTGACCAGTTCGGGATGGGCGCGCAGGTACCCGCGCGCCCCCTGGTCGCCGACCGCGGCCTCCGCGACGCCGGCGAAGTGCCCGGCGCCCAGCAGGACGGGGTTGCGCGGCGCGCCGCCGTAGGTGGCGACGGCGATCTCGGCGCCCTCCTCGTACGCGGCGATCAGGCGCCGGACGGCGGCCGGCGTGACGAGCGGCTGGTCGACGAGCGCGACCACCGCGGCGGGGCAGCCCGGCGGCAGCGCGGCGAGCCCGGCGCGCAGGGACGACCCCATGCCGTCCCGCCAGCCCGGGTTGGGGACGACGACGGCGCCGATGACCTCGATCGGCTCGGCCCCCGCGACCACGACGACCGGCGAGCAGCCGGCGTCCCGCAGCATCCGCACGCCCCGGTCGACCAGGCGCTCGCCGTGCAGCTCCAGCGTCGCCTTGGGGCGGCCGAGGCGGCTGCCCTCCCCCGCCGCGAGCAGCAGGCCGGCCGGGCTCCCCTCACCGCGCAACGTCATCCGGTGAGAGTAGTGCCCTCAGGTGGCGTCGGCGTGGATCCGGCCGCTGGTGTCGGTCAGCGGGCGGCCGGAGCCGCCCCAGCGGAGCTGGACGAGCTCCGCCGCGATCGACACGGCCGTCTCCTCCGGCGTCCGGGCGCCGAGGTCGAGCCCGATCGGCGAGCGCAGCCGCCCGAGCTCGGCCTCGGACAGGCCCGCCTCGCGGAGCCGCGCCAACCGGTCGTCATGGGTGCGGCGGGAGCCCATCGCGCCGACGTAGCCCGCGCCGGTGCGCAGCGCCACCTCCAGCAGCGGCACGTCGAACTTGGGGTCGTGGGTGAGAACGCAGATCGCCGTCCGCTCGTCGATGGCGGCGCGGGTCTCCTCCAGGAACTTGTGCGGCCACTTCACCACGACCTCGTCCGCCTCGGGGAACCGCTTCGGCGTCGCGAACACGGGCCGCGCGTCGCACACCGTCACGTGGTACCCGAGGAACTTGCCGATCCGCGCGACCGCCGCCGCGAAGTCGATCGCGCCGAAGACCAGCAGGCGGGGCGGCGGGGCGAAGGAGTGCACGAACACGGTCAGGTCGTCCAGCCGGCGCTCGCCCTCGGGGCCGTAGTGGCGCTGCCCGGTGATCCCCTGCGCGAGCATGCCGCGCGCGTCGTCGTCGACCGCGGCGTCGAGGCGGGCGGCGTACGGTTCGCCGGGTGCGAGCGACCCGGCCGCCCGGTCGGTCCAGATGACGCGGCGGGCGCCGATCCGGCCCGGGCCGGCGACGACGGTCGCGACCGCGACGGGCTCGTGCGCCTCGATCGCCGCGGCGACCTCCGCGAACTCGGGAAAGGTCTCGGGGCCGACCGGCTCGATCAGGACGTCCAGGATCCCGCCGCAGGTCAGGCCGACGGCGAAGGCGTCGTCGTCGCTGACCCCGTACCGCTGGACGACGGGCTCGCCGGTCTCCAGCACCGACTGCGCCAGGTCGTAGACGGCGCCCTCGACGCAGCCGCCGGACACGCTGCCCGCGACCTCCCCGCCCGGCGAGACGGCCATGGCGGCGCCCG
This sequence comes from Actinomadura sp. B10D3, assembly GCF_039871695.1. Taxonomy (NCBI): domain Bacteria; kingdom Bacillati; phylum Actinomycetota; class Actinomycetes; order Streptosporangiales; family Thermomonosporaceae; genus Actinomadura; species Actinomadura sp. B10D3. Next base: position 221,886 of record NZ_JBDPLY010000003.1, on the reverse strand, counting down.
GCGGGCGCGGCGCGCTGCGGAAGGTGTTCACGACGGTCGCGAGACCGAACGTCTCCCCGGCCTCGTACCACCGGGCGATGTCGTCCAGGACGTCACGCATGAAGCCTCCCCTCTCCGGAGCCCGCCACGAGGCGGGCCAGCTCCTCCAGCGCCCCGAGGCTGTGCCCGGACGTGAAGTCGTCGACGTGCGGGAGCGCCGCCGCCATGCCCGCCGTCAGCGGCTCGTACCCGGGCCGCGCCTTGTGCGGGTTCGCCCACACGACCCGGTGCGCGAGCCGGTGCAGCCGCGCCATCTGCGCGCCGAGCAGCGCGGCGTCGCCGCGCTCCCAGCCGTCCGAGGCGATCACCACGATCGCGCCGCGGGCCAGGCCGCGCTGCCCGAACCGGTCGAGGAACTCCTTCAGCTCCTCGCCGAGCCGGGTGCCGCCGCTCCAGTCCGGGATGCTCGCGGACGCCGCCGCCATCGCCGCGTCCGGGTCGCGGTGCCGCAGCTCGCGGGTGAGGCGGGTCAGCCGCGTCCCTGCGCTGAAGACCTCCACGTCCCGGCCTCCGGAACGGGCCGCGGCGTGCGCGAACCGCAGCAGCGCGTCCGCGTACGGGCTCATCGACCCGCTGACGTCGACGATCAGGACGACGCGCCGCGGGCGCGTGCGGTGCGTGCGGTGCCGCAGCAGGGACGTCTCGCCGCCGCGGCGCAGCGTCTCCCGGACGGTCCGGGCGGGGTCGAGGCGGCCGGTGGAGGCGGGCGCGAACCGCCGCGACCTGCGCCGCTCGGCGCCCGCGTCCAGCAGCGCGATGAGCCGCGCGACCTCGGCGCGCTCGGCGGCGCTCAGCCGCGCGACGTCCCGGTCGCGCAGCACCTCGACCTCGCTGGCCGTGGCGGCCTTCAGCTCCCCGGCCTCGTCCTCGCCGCCCTGCGCGCCCGGGTCGGGCATCGTCATCCGGCGGACGACCACGGGCGGCGGCCTCCGCCCCGGCCGCACGGTCGCGCCGGAGAAGTACGCGGCGAAGCACCGGTCGTAGCGGGCGAGGTCGTCGGGGTCGGCGCACAGCGTCAGCCGCCCGGCCCAGTAGACGTCGCGCGGGTCGAGGACGTCGAGGTGGTCGAGCGCCGCCAGCATCGCCTGGACGCGCTCGGGGTCGGCGGCCCCGCCCGCCGCGCGCACCGTCCTGGCGAAGCCGACCATCGTCTCGGTGACGTCCCGCTCCACGGCTAACCCCCGTTGAGCAGTGCCTCGAGCCCGCCGCCGAGCACGCGCTGCTGGTCCTCGCGGTACTTCAGGACGGCGCCGAGCGTCACCGCCGCCGTGCCCGGGTCCAGCTCGCGGACGCCGAGGGCGACGAGGGCCTCGGTCCAGTCCAGGGTCTCGGCGACGCCGGGCGGCTTCAGCAGGTCGGTGCCGCGCATCCGCTGCGCGACGCGGGCGACCTGCGCGGCGAGCCGCTCCGCCGCGTCCGGCAGCCGCCGCCTGATGATCGCGACCTCGCGGTCGAACGACGGGTGCTCCAGCCAGTGGTAGAGGCAGCGGCGCTTCAGCGCGTCGTGCACCTCGCGGGTGCGGTTGGAGGTGACCACGACGACGGGCGGTTTCTCGGCCCGGATCGTGCCGAGCTCCGGGACGGTGATCGTGAAGTCGCTGAGCACTTCGAGGAGGAACGCCTCGAACTCGTCGTCGGCGCGGTCCAGCTCGTCCACCAGCAGCACGCTCGGGGACGTCTCCAGCGCCTGCAGGAGCGGGCGGGCCAGCAGGAACCGGCGGTCGTAGAGCTCCCCCTCCAGCCGCGCCACGTCGCTGACGCCCGCGGCCTCCGCGGCCCGCAGGTGGAGGAGCTGGCGCGGGAAGTCCCAGTCGTAGAGCGCCTGGGAGGCGTCCAGCCCCTCGTAGCACTGCAGCCGGATCAGCGGGGCGCCGAGGCCCCGCGCGAGCGTCTTGGCCAGCTCGGTCTTCCCGACGCCGGCCTCTCCTTCCAGGAACAGCGGCCGCCCCATTCGCAGCGCGAGGTAGCACGCGGTCGCGAGCCCCTCGTCGCACAGGTAGGCATGCCGGTCGAGCAGGCCCGCGAGCTCCGCGGGCGATCCGACCTGGTCCACGGTCATCGGCGCCGCCTCCCCCACGGATCACAGGCTACTCAGCCTGAGACGGAACTCACACGCCCGGGCCGTCTCCGATTTTTCCTGGTAAATGAGTAGGGAAAGTTGACTTTCGGACGGGCGCTGAGCAGCATCGGGTGCATGCGATCCGGTGACCAGGATGACTGTGATCTGACCGACGAGGCGACCTACGAGAGCGTCCGCGCGCCCTCCCGGCGCGGGCTGCTGCGGATGTCCGCGGGCGCGGGGCTGACCGCGGGGCTGGGCGGCGGGCTGTCCGCCGCGTTCGGCGCCGCCCCGGCCGCCGCCGCGACGGGCATCGTGAAGCCCCTGCCGCCGGAGTGGTTCATCGACCACGGCTCGAACGCCGAGACGCGGTGGGAGGCCATGCGCGGCCAGGGCCACCTCACGCCCGCCGACCGCTTCTTCGTCCGCAACCATTCGGCCACGCCGCTCATCGACGCGCGCACCTGGAGGCTCAGGCTGTGGGGCACGGGCCGCCATCGGCGTGGCCCGATGGCGCGGGGTCCGGCTGTCGGCCGTGCTGCGCCGCGCAGGTATCACCCGCGAGGCCGTGGACATCCTGCCGCGCGGGTTGGACGCTGAGTACGTGGACAAGGGCGAGAACCTCGGCCGCGTGCGACGTCCCCTTCCGGTGGCGAAGGCCATGAAGGACGTCCTCCTCGCCTACGAGATGAACGGCGCGCCCCTGCCGCCCGACCACGGTTTCCCCGTCCGCCTCGTCGTCCCGTCGTGGGCGGGCATCGCGAACATCAAGTGGCTCGGCGACATCCAGGTCGCCGACGAGCCGCTGTTCTCGCCGTGGAACACCCGCTACTACCGGCTGTTCGGGCCCTCCTACCCGGAGGAGGGGTCCCCGCCGCTGACCCGGATGAACGTCAAGTCGGCGTTCGAGCTGCCCTGGGACGCCACCCTGCCGGCCCGTCCGCGGCTCCTGCACGGCCGGTCCTGGTCGGGCAACGGGCGGATCCGGCGGGTCGAGGTCAGCGCGGACGGCGGGCGGACCTGGCGCCCCGCGCGGCTGCCGGACCGCCACCCGAACCCGCGCGGCTGGGTCCGCTGGGAGTCGCCCTGGCACCCCGACGGCCCCGGACGGTACGAGCTCCTGGCGAGAGCCACCGACGAGACCGGCGTGACCCAGCCCGCGACCGTCCCCTACAGCACGCTCGGCTACCTCTTCGGCGCCGTCGTCAGGCACCCGGTCACCCTCACCTGAAAGGACCCCCATGGCACTGTGGAAGCCGGACCCGACCTTCTACGCCTCCCCCCGCGACGCCGCCTCCGCCCCGCCGGAGAAGCTCGCCTACGTGGCCGCGTTCGACCGGGCCGCGGAGAAGCCGGACGCCATCGCGGTCCTGGACGTCGACCCGGGCTCGTCCTCCTACGGCTCCGTCGTCGGCTGGACCGACCTGCCCTACCTCGGCGACGAGCTGCACCACTTCGGGTGGAACGCGTGCAGCAGCGCCCTGTGCCCCGGCTCCCCGCACCCGCACGTGGAGCGCCGGTACCTGATCGTCCCCGGGCTGCGATCGTCGCGGGTGTACGTCATCGACACCAAGGACGACCCCGCCGCACCGAAGATCATCAAGACGCTGGAGCCGGACGAGCTGGCCAAGCGCGCCGGGTACTCGCGCCCGCACACCGTCCACTGCGGGCCCGAGGGCCTCTACCTGACGGCCCTCGGCGGCGCGAAGGGCGAGGACGGCCCCGGCGGGATCGCCCTGCTCGACCACACCTCCTTCGAGGTCCTCGGACGCTGGGAGGTCGACCGGGGCCCGCAGTACCTCGCCTACGACGCGTGGTGGCACATCGCGCACGACGTCCTGATCACGTCCGAGTGGGGCACGCCCTCCATGGTGGAGGACGGCGTCGTCGGCGAGCTCCTCCTCGGACGCAAGTACGGGCACTCGCTGAACTTCTTCGACCTGCGCAAGCGCAAGCACGTCCAGACCGTGGACCTCGGCGACGAGCACCAGATGGTCCTCGAACTGCGTCCCGCACACGACCCGACCAAGCTGTACGGGTTCGCGGGCGTCGTCGTCAGCGTCGAGGACCTGTCGGCGTCCATCTGGGTCTGGCACCGCGACGGGGACGCGTGGGCGGCCACCAAGGTCATCACTATCCCCGCCGAGCCGGCCGACGCGGCGGACCTGCCGCCGGTCATCCAGCCGTTCGGCGCGGTGCCGCCGCTCGTCACCGACATCGACCTGTCCGTCGACGACCAGTGGCTGTACGTGTCGTGCTGGGGTACCGGCGAGCTGAAGCGCTACGACGTCAGCGACCCGTTCAACCCGGTCGAGGCCGGCTCGGTCCGCATCGGCGGCATCGTGAACCGGACCGCGCACCCTGCCGCACCGGACACGCCCCTCGCAGGCGGCCCGCAGATGGTCGAGGTCAGCCGCGACGGCGAGCGCGTCTACGTCACCAACTCCCTCTACGGCTCGTGGGACGACCAGTTCTACCCCGACGGCGTCGGCGCCTGGATGGCCAAGCTCGACTCCACCCCGGACGCCTTCTCCTTCGACGAGCGGTTCTTCCCCAACGGCGACGACTTCCGCGGGCGCCGCCCGCACCAGACGCGCCTCCAGGGCGGTGACGCGTCCTCGGACTCGTACTGCTACCCGTGAACGACGGATCGCTCGCCGCGCTGGTGGCGCTCGGCGCGTTCCACGGCCTCAACCCCGCCATGGGCTGGCTGTTCGCCGTGGCCCGCGGCCTCCAGGAGCGCAGCCGGTCCCTCGTGCTGCAGTCGCTCCCGGCGATCGCCGCGGGCCACGCCGCCTCCGTCAGCGCGGTCGCGATCCTCGTCGCGCTCACCCGCTCCGTCGTCGCGACCCAGGCGGTCGCGATCGGCGGCGGCGCGCTCCTCGTCGGCTTCGGCCTGTGGCGGCTGCTGTCCCAGCGCCACTTCCGCTGGGTCGGCATGCGGATCTCGCTGTGGCAGCTCGCGGGCTGGTCGTTCCTGATGTCGTCGGCGCACGGCGCGGGCCTCATGCTGCTGCCCGTCCTGACCTCGTCCGGAACGGCCCCCGCGGGCCACGACCACGGCCTGGCGTCGTCCTCGGGCAGCGCCCTGTCCACGGGCGTCTTCGTCACCGCCGTCCACACCCTCGCGATGTTCGCCGTCGCCGGCGTCATCGCCGTCCTCGTCTACGAGATCGTCGGCCTGGCCATCCTCCGCCGCGCCTGGTTCAACCTGGACCGCCTCTGGGCCGCCGCCCTCATCACCGCCGGCACGATAACCGTCCTCACTGCCCTCTGATCACCGAGGCGGCCCATCAGCGGCCGACGAATCGATTAACGGCGCCTGCCGATGGTGCTGATGTCGATATCGATGTCGAAGGGCACGTTCACCTTAAGCCGGTCATGGTAAATGCCGGTCGGAGTATAGGAACAACCCGCCGGGTCGAGTTCGTACACGTACACGACCGTCCGACCGTCCTCGTCCTCCACCCGCCAGAAATGCTTGATGCCGGCCGTCGCGTACCGGCGCGGCTTGGTGTCCCGGTCGCGGATCATCGATTCCGGTGAAACCGCCTCGACGGCTAGGACGACGTCCTCCGGGAAGTAGTACGTCGAGGGATCGGTCCGCTCGTATGCCTCCGCGGTCACCACCAGCACGTCCGGTTCGGGCGCCTGGCGCTTGGCCAGCCGGATCACCATCTCTCGTTCGGCGCGCCATCCTTCGGGCGCCTGCCGATCGAGCTCGTACGTCAGCATGGTGAGGACGCGGCTGTGCCACTTCTCCTGCGGACTCACGAAGACCAGGCTCCCGTCGATCAGCTCCGTGTGCCGGGGCAGACCGCGCATGCGCAGGAAGTCGTCGGCCGTGTAGCCGCCCGGCGGGGGGATCACCCAGTCTGGCAGCGGCTCAAGTTCCATGTGGCCACTTTCCGTGATCGCTTCCACACTCTGAGCGCTCATGAGCCCACTGTCGCACACGAACGCGTCCCTGGTCCGGGCAACAGCCTAAGCCAGGGGTTCTCAGGCGGGGTCGGGGGCTTCGCCTCGGGTGTGGAGGAGGAGCTGGAGTTCGGCGAGCTGGCGGGCGGCGAGGGTCTTCTCGGCGCCGTTGATCCCCATCGCGCCGATGGAGGTGCCGTCGGCGAGGTCGAGGGTGGGCCAGGGTTCGCCGGGGCTCATGGTGACGTCCACGACCTCGGGCCATTCGAGGCGGCGGGTGCGGAAGGCGTTGACGACCGTGAGGCCGGACTCGTCGGCGGTGACGCGGCAGCGGGCCAGCATGTGCAGGATCCACGCGATCAGCGCGCCGAACGCGACCATCAGGATCCGGTCGAACAGCTTGAACTGCGGCGCCACCGCCACGGCGAGCACGATCAGGCCGAGCATGATCACGCCCGCCGTGGCGTAGGCGACGAGCCGGGTGGTGCGGGGACGCCACACGGTCGGCAGCGCCGGAGCGTCAGTCAACGATCTTCGCGATGGGGATCTCGAGGATGTCGTGCGCGCCCGCGGCCTTGAGCGCCGGGATCAGCGTGTTGACGCCGCGCTTGGCGACCACGGACTCCACGGCGTTGGACTCGCCGCCGGCGAGCGAGGTGACCGTCGGCGACGCCATGGCGGGCATGATGTCGAGGACCTTCTGCAGGTCGGCCTGCGCGACGTTCAGCTTCAGGAGCACCTTGCCGCGGGCGCGGATCACGCCCTGCAGGAGGAGGGCGATGTCCTCCATCGCGGCGCGCTTCTCCGCGTCCTCGTAGGCGTCGCGGTTCGCGACCAGCTCGGTGTAGCTGGTCAGCAGCGTGTCGAGGATGCGCAGGCCGTTCTTGCGCAGCGACGAGCCGGTCTCGGTGAGGTCGACGATCGCGTCCACGATGTCGGGCACCTTCGCCTCGGTCGCGCCGTAGGACGGGACGACGGTGGCCTTCACGCCGTGCTGGTCGAGGAAGCGCCTGGTCATCGCCGGGAACTCGGTCGAGATCCGGACGCCCTCGGGCAGGTCGGACACCGACTGCCAGGGCGCGCCGTCCGGCACCGCCATGATCACGCGGACCGGGTTGGCGGTCGCCTTGGAGTACTTCAGCTCGCCGAGGCTGACCACGTCGGCGTCGGTCTCGGTGATCCAGTCGCGGCCGGTGATGCCGAGGTCGAAGAGCCCCTGTTCGAGGTAGGTCGGGATCTCCTGCGGGCGCAGGACCCGGACCCGGTCGATGCGGGGGTCGTCGATGGAGGCGCGGTAGTCGCGGTCCGACGTCCGCTGGACGGTGAGGTCGGCGGCGTCGAACAGCTGCATGGTCGCCTTCTCCAGCGACCCCTTGGGCAGGACGAGTGACAGCACGGACTTGCCTTTCGGATGAGATGCGTACGGGATACCGGGGACGTTCAGAAGCCCAGATGCGAGTCATTCAGGGGCGGAGCCCCTGTACCCGCTACAAATGCTCCTGGTCGTGCCCCGCGTGACCGTGATGCCGCAGCCCTCGCAGGGTCAGTGCCGTGTCGAGTGCGGCCACAGTCGCCTCCCATCCCTTGTCCTCGGAGCTGCCCGGCAGCCCGCTGCGTTCCAGTGCCTGCTCCATGGTGTCACACGTGAGGACCCCGTTTCCCACCGGAGTCGACTCGTCGAGGGCGACGCGGGTCACACCGGCGGTCACCGAGTCGCAGACGTAGTCGAAATGGGCGGTCGCGCCCCGGATGACCGCGCCCAGGCAGACGACGGCGTCGAAGTCGCGGGCGAGCTGCTGGGCGATCACCGGCAGTTCGAGGGCGCCGGCGACGCGGGCCACTACGGGCTCGTCGATGCCGCACGCCTTGGCGGCGGCGAGCGCGCGTTCGAGCAGCTGGTCGGTGATCCTGGGGTGCCAGCGGGTGCAGACGACGCCGAGCGTCAGCCCGGTCGCGTCGACGGTGATGTCCTCGGGGCGTCCCGCGCCGCTCATGAGAGTCCCTCGATCTGGTGTCCGAGACGGTCGCGCTTGACCGTCAGGTAGCGCCGGTTGTGCTCGGTGACGATGACGGGCATGGACTCGCGTCCCCGCACCTCCACGCCGAAACCGTCGAGGCCCTTCAGCTTCTCCGGGTTGTTGGTGAGCACCCGGATGGAGCGTACGCCCAGATCACGGAGCATGTGCGCGGCGTTGGAGTACTCGCGCGCGTCGGCGGGGAGCCCGAGCTCCAGGTTGGCGTCCACGGTGTCGGAGCCGTTGTCCTGGAGCGCGTAGGCCTGCAGCTTGGCGAGCAGGCCGATGCCGCGTCCCTCGTGGCCGCGCAGGTACAGGATGATGCCGCGACCCTCTTCGGCGATGCGCTCCATGGCGGCGTCGAGCTGGGTTCCGCAGTCGCAGCGCTCGGAGTGCAGGACGTCGCCGGTGAGGCATTCGGAGTGGGCCCGGATCAGGACGTCCTCGCCGTCGCCGACGTCGCCGAGGACGAGGGCGATGTGCTCGCCGCCGTCGATGGCGCTGGAGAAGCCGACCGCCTTCCACGCGCCGTACCGGTTGGGCAGCCGGGTCTCGACGACGCGGGTGACCATCGCCTCGGTCCGCCGGCGGTATTCGGCGAGTTGTTCGATGGAGATGAGCTTGAGCCCGTGCTCCTTGGCGAAGATCTGGAGTTCGGGCAGGCGCGCCATGGTGCCGTCCTCGTTCACCACCTCGGCGAGGACGCCGGCGGGGGTGAGCCCGGCGAGACGGGCGAGGTCGACGGCGGCCTCGGTGTGCCCGCGCCGCCGCAGGACGCCGCCCTCCCGGTAGCGGAGCGGGAAGATGTGGCCCGGGCGGACCAGGTCGCTCGGCTCGGAGGCCGAGTCGCACAGGGTGCGGATCGTCCGGGCCCGGTCGGCGGCGGAGATGCCGGTGGTGACGCCGAGGCGGGCGTCCACGCTGATCGTGTACGCGGTGCGCATGCGCTCGGTGTTCTGCGCCGTCATCAGCGGGATCTGGAGCCGGTCGAGGTCGGCGCCCTCCATCGGGACGCAGATGACGCCGCTGGTGTAGCGGATCGTGAACGCGAGCAGCTCGGGCGCCGCCTTCGCCGCGGCGAAGATGATGTCGCCCTCGTTCTCGCGGTCCTCGTCGTCGACGACCACGACGGGGCGCCCCGCCGCGATGTCCGCGACCGCCCCCTCGATCGAGTCGAAGATCCCTGTGTCGTCGCCGCTCATGCGGTCACCGCCTTCTGCCCGAGGGCCTGCCCGCCCCGGGACTCCCGGAGCCAGTTCCTGTACCCGACCATCACCATGACGAAGAAGATCCCGTAGACCGCGCCGGACACGTACAGCCCGGACCTGAGCGCCAGCGGCACCCCGACCAGGTCCACGAGCACCCAGACGATCCAGAAGTCGACCAGCGCGCGGCTCTGCGCGAACGTCGCGACCGCGCTGCCGACGAAGATGTAGGCGTTCGCCCACGGCGACCAGGCGATCCTCAGCCAGTCGAGGTGGACGAACAGCTCGGCGACGACCGCCGTGCCGATGACGAGCGCGCCGACCAGCACGGCACGTTCCTTGAGCGTCGCCTGCCGGACGACGAGGCCGCCGGCGGTGTCGCGCCGCCCTCGCGTCCACATGACCCATCCGCTGAGGGCGAGCCCGATGAACAGCACCTGTTTGAGGGCGTTGCCGGGGACGTGCGCGTGCATCGACGCGGCGAGCAGCAGGAGCGCGCCGGCCAGCTGCACTGGCCACGTCCAGAGGGTCTTGCGCATGGCGAGCCAGACGACGGCGAGCGAGAGCACGTTGCCGGACAGGTCGGTCCACAGGATGTGCTCGCCGAACACCTCGAAGCCCGCGCCGAGCCAGTTCACGACCGGTCGCCCATCATGCGCTCGACGTACTTGGCGACGACGTCCACTTCGAGGTTCACGGGGTCGCCCGGCTGCTTGTGGCCGAGCGTGGTGAGCACGAGCGTCGTCGGGATGAGCGCCACGCTGAACCGGTCATCGGCGGCCTCTACGACGGTGAGGCTGATGCCGTCGACGGTGATGGAGCCCTTGTCGACCAGGTAGCGGCTCAGGTCCAGGGGGAGGGACACCGTGACCACGTCCCACCGCTCCCCCGGCTCGCGGGAGAGGATCTCGCCCACGCCGTCCACGTGGCCCTGGACGAGGTGGCCGCCGAGCCGGTCGGAGAGCCGGACGGGGCGTTCCAGGTTGACCTTGGAGCCCGGTTCCAGCGCGCCGAGGCCGGACTTGTCGAGGGTCTCCTTGATGACGTCGGCGGTGAAGGCCCCGTCCTTGACGTCCACCACGGTGAGACAGACGCCGTTGACGGCGATCGACGCGCCGTGCACGGCGTCCTCGGTGACGAGCGGCCCGCGGACCGTGAGCGTGACCGAGCCCCCCAAGGGGTCGACCGCCACGATCTCGCCGAGCTCCTCGACGATGCCGGTGAACATCTCCCGGGCCTCCCTGTTCAAAGGCTCCGGGGGACGTACGATCGTCGGCGCACGCCCCTGGCCAGGGGCGTACCGCGCGCTGCCTCCCATCCGGACTTTCACCGTCGGTCCCGGAGTTCCACCGGGTCAACCGGCCGATGGATTCGGCCGGGTCGCGGACTGTCACCGCCGGTTCGGAATTTCACCGACCCCGGAGCACGCGTTCATGCTTTGCCAACCAGTGTGCCACGCATTCTCTTCCCCGCTCTTGTGACCATCGCCACGGTCACCGGGGCGCCCCGCCGAAAGGTAGATACTTAAACGTTCAACGATCTTCGACCGGGGGTAGATGACGGGACACACGTGACGCCTGACGACATTCCCCCTGGAGGCAGTCATGGACGTCGTCGCCCTCATCGCCCGCATCGCCTTCGCGGCGCTCTTCGCCGGCGCCGCCGTCGGTCACCTCACCGCCACCGAGGCGATGGCCGGCTACGCGGCGGCCAAGAAGCTCCCGATGCCGAGGCTCACCGTCCAGGTGTCGGGCGTCTACATCCTGGTGGCGGCGGTCCTTCTCGCCCTCGGCGTCTGGCCCGACCTCGCCGCGATCGCCTTCGTCCCCTTCCTGCTCATCACGGCCTTCGTCTTCCACGACTTCTGGAGTCAGGAGTCGCCGGAGACGCGCCGGCAGGAGCAGATCCACTTCAACAAGGAGATCGCGCTCGTCGGCGGGGCCCTCGCCCTGTTCGCCCTCTACGCGTCGGACGAGCACCCCGGCCTCACCCTGGTGGGCCCGCTCTTCGGCTGAGGCCCGTACCGCCCGACCCCGTGCCGCCGGGCCCGTGGTGACCGCCATCCTGCCCGGCCCGGCGGCGCGGCCTACTCGCCCAGAGGTCGGCCGGCGGTGACGTGGAGGCCGTCCGGGGCGGCCGTCACGCGGGTCAGGTCCCGGACGATGTGGTGGGCCTCCGTCAGGGATTCCTGCGCATGGCTCGTGAGCACCGCGAGGACGGTGGCTCCCGCGGACCGGCCCGCGGCTATGCCGGCGGGTGCGTCCTCGATGACGACGCACCCGGACGGAGCCACGCCCAGGCGCCCGGCCGCCTGGAGGTAGCCGGACGGGTCCGGTTTGCCGGACGAGACGTCATCGGCGGTCACCACGACCGGCGGGAGCGGCACACCGGCCACCTCCGTGCGGGCCTTGAGCTGCGCCCTGTCCATCGAGGTGACGAACGCGTGCGGCAGGCCGTTCATGGCCGCCAGCAGGTCCACGGCGCCGGGCAGGGCGGTGATGCCGTCGGTGCGGGCCGCTTCCAGGGCGTCCAGGCGGGCGGTGGCCTCGCTCACCTGCTCCGGCGGGAGGAAGTCGGCCACGCGGTCGCTCGTCCGGCGGCCATGGGCGTCCGACAGGAACTCGTCCGGATCGATGCCGTACTCGGCGGCCCACTCGCGCGCCGCGCGCTCGACGAGCGGCGTGGAGTCGACGAGGGTGCCGTCCACGTCGAACAGGACGGCATCGCACGAGAGGATCACCAGGAGATCACCAATCGGCTTTGGCGGTCGCCTCTTCCGCCTGGGCGCGCAGCCTGCGCACGGCCTCGGCGGGGTCGTCGGCCCCGTAGACCGCGCTGCCGGCGACGAAGACGTCGGCTCCCGCGTCGGCGCAGCGCTCGATGGTCCCGGCGCTGACACCGCCGTCGACCTGGAGCCAGACGGGGAGGTCGCGGCCCTTGATGAGCTCCCGGGCACGGCGGATCTTGGGCAGGACGACGTCCAGGAAGCTCTGGCCGCCGAAGCCCGGCTCGACGGTCATGAGCAGCAGCATGTCGATCTCGCCGAGGAGGTCCTCGAAGCCGTCGACCGGGGTCGCCGGGTTGACGCCGAGGCCCGCCCGCGCGCCCGCGGAGCGGATGGCGCGCAGGGTGCGGACGGGGGCCTTCGCCGCCTCGGCGTGGATGGTGACGCTCTTCGCCCCCGCCTCGGCGTACTCCGGCGCCCAGCGGTCGGGATCCTCGATCATCAGATGGCAGTCGAGCGGCAGCGCGCTGTGCTTGAGCAGTGCCTGCACGACGGGCAGCCCGAGGGTGAGGTTCGGGACGAAGTGGTTGTCCATGACGTCGACGTGCACCCAGTCGGCGGTGCCGGCGATGCGGGCGACGTCCTCGGCCAGGCGGGCGAAGTCGGCGGACAGGATGCTTGGGGCGATCTGAGGAGCCATGATGCCCCGAGTCTATGGGCGCAGTTCGGCCCGTTCGTCACCCGGGCGGGTGAGACGGCGGGTGGAGCGGGCGGCCAGCCCCGTCCGGACGAAGACCTCCGGCGCGCCGGCCGTGACCCAGAGGACGAGCAGGGCCTGGACGACGAAGGCCTGGACCGGGTGGGTGCCCTCGAAGAAGGCGATGGCCGCGGCGCCGGCGAGCCCTACCGGCAGGCGCGCGAGACGCTGCCAGGCCTTCCCGCCCGGCTCGAACCAGCCGCGGGCGGCGAGGATGGACAGGCCCATGAGAGCGCCGCAGACGGCGCCGGAAGCCTGGGCCGGCTCGGTCACGGTCACCGGCTCGGTGACTCCGCCCGCCGCTCTGATGGCCTCCGCCCAGGCCTGCGGCCAGCGCCAGTCCTCGAGGCGTTCCGCCGCGCCCCAGCCCGCGGCCAGGAGCAGCAGGGAGGCCGCCAGGGAGAGCGCCATCTGCATCGCCAGATGCTGCCGTCTCCACCATGGGACGACGACGGGTTCCAGCCCCAGGACGGCCACCAGGAGGACCAGGCCGATCCCCCATCCCGCCGCGACCTGGCCGATCGAGTGGACGCCGAGGTAGACGCGGGAGACGCCGATCAGCAGGATCATGACCGCGGCACCGGCCCACAGCACCCACCGCCTGCTCTGGGCGGCGAGGAAGCCGTAGCCCACGATGCCGTTCTGGGCGTGCCCCGAGGGCATCCCGAAGGACGTCAGCGACTGCTCGCCCTTGATGCCGGGGTCCGTCCAGTAGGGGCGGGGGTCGTGGAAGACGAGCTTGAGCAGCGAGTTGACGGTCGCGCCGAGCAGCAGGACGACCGACGCCCGCGCGGCGAGGCGCGGCGTCACGCACCAGAAGAGCGCCAGCAGCAGCGGAACGTAGAAGGCCGCGCTGCCCAGGTACGACACGAACTCCATGAAGCCGGTCAGCACGGATCCCCCAAGCGCTAGGTGCGGCGTAGAAGGGCCAGGAACATCGCGTCGGTGCCGTGCCGGTGCGGCCAGAACTGCGCGTACGGGCCGTCCCCCACGCCGGTGAGCCGCGGCGCGATCGATGTCAGGGTCGCCGGGGCGTCGAGCCGTTCGACGTCGTCGCGCCCGCGCAGGACGTCGTCCACCACGACACGGGTCTCGGCCAGGTGGGGGGAGCAGGTGACGTAGGCGACCACACCACCGGGCCGCACGGACTCCAGCGCCGTCGCGAGCAGCTTCCTCTGCAGCGGGCCGAGCTCGGCGACGGACTCGGGCCCGCGGCGCCAGCGCGCCTCGGGGCGGCGGCGCAGCGCGCCCAGACCGGTGCAGGGGGCGTCCACCATGACCCGGTCGAACGTGCCCGGACGCCAGGCCGGGGCGGTGCCGTCGGCGGCGACCACGCCGGCGCGGTCGTCCACCGCCCGCCGGACGAGGCCGGCGCGGTGCGGCTGGAGGTCGGCCGCCAGGAGCCGGGCGTCCCGCCGGGTCGCCAGGGCGGAGAGGAGCCCGGCCTTTCCGCCGGGGCCCGCGCAGAGGTCGGCCCAGCGCGCGTCCGGGCCGTCGAGGGAAGCCTCGACCAGGGCGAGGGTGACCATCTGGCTGGCCTCGTCCTGGACGGCGGCGCGCCCATCGCGGACCGCCTCGATGCCCGCGGGATCGCCCTCGGCCAGAACCGCGGCATAGGGCGAGTAAGGAGCGGGCTCCGCCCCTCCGTCGTACAGCTCCTGCGGGGCGGCCCGGCCTGGACGCGCCACCAGGGTCACCCGGGGGCGGGCGTTGTCCGCGACGAGGAGGTCGTCGATCTCGTCCGGTCCGACGGCGTCCCGCAGGGCGGAGACGATCCACTTGGGATGGCTGTGCGCGACCGACAGGCGGGTCGTGGCGTCGGCGTCCGCGGGGGCGACGATCTGCAGCCAGGCGTCCAGGTCGCGCGTCGCGACCTTCCGCAGCACCGCGTTGGCGAACTTGGCCTGGCCTGGACCGGAGACGGTCCGGGCCAGTTCCACGGTCGTGCCGACGGCGGCGTGCGGCGGGATGCGCGTGGCGAGGATCTGGTGGGCGCCGAGGCGCAGGACGTCCAGGAGCGGCGCGTCGATGCGGCGCAGCTCGCGGTCGCTGCACAGCGAGAGCACCGCGTCGTAGGTCCCCCGGCCGCGCAGGGTGCCGTAGGTCAGCTCGGTGGCGAGGGCCGCGTCGCGCCCGGTCAGGCCGCGGTCGCGCAGGCGGCTGGGCAGCAGGAGGTTGGCGTACGCGTCGCGGGTCTCGACCGCCCGGATCACGTCGAAGGCCGTGCGGCGGACGAGGTCCTGGGGGCGGCCCGTCTTGCGGGGACCGCCCGGTCGGCGGTTCTGCGCGCGGCGGCGGTTGCGGGCGGGGGGCATCAGTGCAGAGCGTCCTTGCCGGTGAGGGTGACGCCGCGGATCCAGTCGGTGGCGGGCATGCGGCGCTTGCCCTGCGGCTGCACCTCGCCGAGGGCGACGGGATGCGTCCCGGTGCCCACCAGCACCTCGTTCTTGCCCGCCCGGATCTCGCCGGGCGCCGGCGCGGCGGCGTCCGGCACCGGGCGGACGGGCCCCAGCTTGACCCGCGTCTCGCGGAACGTCGTCCAGGCGCCGGGCGCGGGCGTGCAGGCGCGGACGAGGCGGTCGATGTGCAGGGCGGGGCTCTTCCAGTCGACGCGGCCGTCCTCGGGCGTCAGCTTCGCCGCGTGGGACACGCCCTCGGTCGGCTGCGGCCGGGGCTCCAGAACACCGGCCTCGATGCCGTTCATGGTGTCGAGCAGAAGGTTCGCGCCGGCGACGGCGAGCCGCTCCAGGAGGCCGCCGGAGGTGTCCGTCGGCCGGATCGGCTCGGTGAGGACGCCGTAGACCGGGCCCGTGTCCAGCCCTTCCTCGATCTGGAAGGTGGCCGCGCCCGTCACGTCGTCGCCGTGCAGGATGGCGCGCTGGACGGGCGCCGCCCCGCGCCAGGCGGGCAGCAGCGAGAAGTGCAGGTTCACCCAGCCGTACCGGGGGATCTCCAGGGCCTCGCGGGGCAGCAGGGCGCCGTAGGCGACCACGGGGCAGCAGTCGGGCGCGATCTCGCGGAGCCGGTCCAGGAACGCGGGATCGCGGGCCTTCTCCGGCTTCAGCACCTCGACGCCCGCCTCGGCGGCGAGCGCGGCGACCGGGCTGGGGCTCAGCCGCCGCCCGCGGCCCGCACGGCCGTCCGGGCGGGTCACCACCGCCGCGACCTCGTGCGTGGACTCCAGGAGGGCGGTCAGGGACGGGAGCGCCGTCTCAGGGGTCCCGGCGAAGACCAGCCGCACCTAGATCGCCTTCCCGAGGGTGGGGTGCGGTGACTCCTTGACGACGGGCGCCGGGTCGCCGAACCACTCGGCCTCGCGGATCGCCTTCATCGCGGCCTTGCGCTGCTCCGGGTCCATCCGGTCGATGAAGATGATCCCGTCCAGGTGGTCGGTCTCGTGCTGCACGCACCGGGCCAGCAGGTGCGTGCCCTCCAGCGTGATCGGCTCCCCGTGCATGTTGAAGCCCTTCGCGACCACGCCGACGGAGCGGGGCGTGGGGAAGGCGAGGCCGGGCAGCGACAGGCAGCCCTCGTCGTCGGTCTCCTGCTCGTCCGACAGGTCGAGCGTCGGGTTGACGACGTGCCCCAGGCGGTCGTCGACGTAGTAGGTGAACACGCGCAGGCCCACGCCGAGCTGGGGCGCGGCCAGGCCGGCGCCCGGCGCGTCGATCATCGTGTCGGTGAGGTCCTTGACGAGCTGGCGCAGCTCCTTGTCGAAGTCCTTCACCGGCTCCGCGGGCGTGCGCAGCACGGGGTCGCCGAAGAGGCGGATGGGCTTGACGGCCAACGAGGACTCCGTTTCCTGCGAGATTCTGCGGCTTGCGAGCGAAGTGGGACGCGGCCTCCAGTCTACGGAGGCGCTCCCCTTGTTTTTCACGCCGTTCACACGCCGCGGTGCGCTCCCTGGCTCGCCGAGCGGGCCTTGTAGGCGGCGGTGCGGGCGGCCTTGGCAGTGGCCTTGTCCGGATGGTGGGCGCCCAGGGCCTCCAGGACGTCGGCCGCGCCGGGATGCTGGGTGCGCCACAGCTCGTCGACCATGGTCCTCATCTCCGCCTCCGGCGGCGCGTCGATCAGGGCGGCCTCGACCGCCTCCTCCGGTTCGGCGGTCTCCAGCATCCCGGCGACCGTGTCGACGAACACCCAGAGGTACTCCTCGCGGGCCAGCTCCCGCCCGGCCGGGTCGCCCGCGGCGTTGAGCCACATCACGGCGTAGGGCGACACGAGCGGATGCTCCCGCGCGGCGCGGACGACCCCGGCCGCCTCCGGCCCGATCCGGTGCAGGACCGCGGCGGCGAGGTTGCGGGCGCCCGGGCCGCCGGTCCGCATGACGTCCAGCAGGTCGGCGGCGGCGTCCTTGAGGTCGTGGGCGGCCAGCCAGCCGTCGATCTCCTCGTCGGCGGCCTCCGGCCGGTACCAGGTCAGGCCCTCGATCAGCTCGGACGCGCGCGCCCCGGCCAGCTCCCCGACGACGGGGGCGGTGAAGCCGTCCGCGACGAGCAGCTCCCTGACCGCCCACACGCCGAGGGGCGTCAGCGCCAGGCCCTTGCCGGACGGCTCGACGATCCCCCAGTCCTCCAGGGTCGACAGCTCCAGGTGGCACGCGTCCGACACGAGGGCGAACATGGTGTCGGCGTCGGTGAGGTCGTAGGCCTCCTCGACGTGCCCGAGGAGGGCCGCGACCAGCTCCTCGGGCCCGGTGGGCCCCTCCTGCTCGTACAGGTGGATGAGGACTCCGGTCAGCTCGTTCTGGACGAGCTCGACCGCGTCCAGGCCGTCCGCGTAGTCGTGCCTCGGCACCACGAGGGCGTCGAACAGCGGCAGCCAGGCGGCGAGCAGCTCCGCGCCGTCGCCGGACTCCAGCTTCGCCAGGGCCGGCCCCGGGCGGGCGGTGCCCTGCTCCGCCGCGATGACGTTCGCCTCCATGGCGGCCCACCACAGCCGCTCCAGCCGGCCCTCGTCCTCCATCTGGCCGTACGTCCGCGGCGTCTCCAGGCCGAGGGCGGCACGGGCGGCAGCGGCGTCGTCCCGGGTGAGCGTGTCGTGCTCGGTGAGGGCCCGCTCGCCCGCCCAGCCTGCGAGGGCCAGGACGGCCGCGGTCAGGCGCGAGCGGCGCGCCGCGTCCGCCAGCTCGGCCTCCGGCGCCAGCCTGGCGGGCGGCACGACCAGCTCGCCGGCCTGCCTCAGGTACTCCTCGGTGCGGGCGTAGCGCTCCTCCTCGGGCCGCTCCTCGAAGTCGCGGACCCACGCGTCGACGGCCTCCTGGTCGTCCAGGGAGACCCCGTCGGCCTGCATCAGCCCGGCGATGACCTCGGCCGCCGCCTGCCGCTCCTCGCTGTCGACCGCGGTGACGACCTCGGTGAACTCGGGCGCGGTCCGGTCGATCTCCGCCTCCAGGGCGCCGGCGTCCGCCTCGGGGACGGCGCCCGTGTCGCGCAGGAAGGCGACGATCCGGCGGAGTGCGTCCAGGACGGTGGGGACGTCGTCGCGCCCGGCGACCACCGCCTCGGGGAACGCCTCCAGCAGCAGCTCGCGGACGCCGGCCGGGGTCAGCGCCTCCGGCCCTGGGAGCTCCAGGTCCTCGCGCGCCAGGTCGAGCAGGATGCGCACGCCCTGGTCGTCCAGCGTCTCGCCGCGTTCGTCCGCCCACCGCCGCAGGTCGGCGGCGGTCGTCTCCACCCAGTTGTCGGCCACCCGAGAACCCTATTGGTCAGATCAGCTCCAGGGGGTCGATCTGGACTCGCACGGTCTCCGTCGCCTTGCGCGCGCTGCGCACTCCCTGGGCCTCCTTCAGCGCGCGCGCCAGCGCGAGCCCCGCGGCACGGGGCACGCGTATCAGCGCGCGCTCCTTCTCCTGGACGTCGGTACCCGCCTGCGGGACGGGCACGGGCCCGAGGACCTCCGCGCCGTCCGGCAGCCGGGCGTCCGCCAGGAGCTCCCGTATGGCGGCGGGCGACGCGGTCAGCGACGCCATGCGCGTGGCGGGCGGGAAGCCCGCCTCCTTGCGCTCGGCCAGTTCCCGCTCCGCGTAGGTGACCGGGTCCCACCGGACGAGCGCCTGGACGGCGGGCAGCGCCCCCTCGGCGGCCACGATCACGGGCCCCTGCGGCCGGACGAGCGACGCCGCGTTCATCCAGCGCCGGAGCGTCTCCTCGCCCGCGCGCAGATCCGGCCGCCCGAGCAGCACCCAGCCGTCCAGCAGGAGCGCGGCCGTGTAGCCGGCGTCCGCGTGCGGTTCGGCTCCCGGGGTGGACACCACGAGGGCCCGTTCCGGGCCGATCTGGTCGAGGACGGCGTCCCGCCCGGACGTGCGCACCGCCACGCCGGGGAACGCCCTGCCCAGCTCCTCCGCCGTGCGTTTGGCGCCCACCACGACCGCGCGCACCTGGAAGAAGCCGCACTCGGGGCAGTGCCAGTCTCCCGCGATATGGCCGCACCAGCGGCAGTACGGGGCGGCGTGGGACGAGGCCAGCGCCAGCGGCCCCTGGCACGCCCGGCACTGGGCCGGCGTGCGGCACCGCCCGCACGCGATGCCCGGCACGTATCCGCGCCTGGGGACCTGCACGAGGACGGGACCGTGCTCCAGAGCCTGCCTCGCGGCCTCGAACGCGACGTTCGGCAGGCGGGCCGTGCGGGCGGCGGCGTCCCGCGCGAGCTGCGCGTCCTCCCCCACGTACCGGACGCGCGGCATCACCGCCCGGACACGTTCCCGGTCGGCGGCGAGCGTGTGCGCCCAGCCGGTCTCCACCAGCTGCGTGGCGTCGGTGGTCCTGGTGAACCCGCCGATCAGCGCTCCGGCGCCCGCCCGGTGCGCGCGCAGGGCCAGCACGTCACGGGGATGCGGGTAGGGCGCGTGCGGTTCGGCGTGCACGTCGTCGCCGTCGTCCCAGAGCACGACCAGGCCGAGATCCGCGACGGGCGCGAACATGGCGGCGCGGGTGCCGACGACCGCCCGCGCCTTGCCGCGCAGCGCGGCCAGCCATCGGCGGTAGCGCTCCGCGGGCCCCAGCTCGGCCGTCAGGGCGACGTGCAGCCCCTCCCCCAGCTCCGCCTTCAGCGCCGCATCGACCCGCGCCACGTCGCGGCCGTCCGCGACCACGACGAGCGCACCGCGACCACCGGCGAGCGTGGTGGCGACGGCCCGCGCTATCGCGGCCGTCCAGCCGGGCCCCGGTAGCGCGGTCCAGACGGCTCGCGGCGCCTTCCCGGCGGCCAGCGCTCCCACGAAGGACGCTCCGGCCGGATAATCCCGCCAGGGGCCGGCGTCCGCCGGCTCGGGCGGGGCAGGCTCGCCCTCCGCCACCGGCTCGGCCTCCACGCGTGCGTGCCGGGGCGGGACGGCCAGGCGCAGGACGTCCGCGAACGTGCCCGCGTACCGTACGGCCACCTCCCGCACGAGTGCGGCGATCTCCGGTGTGAGGACGGGCTCGGGCGAGGTGACCCGCTCCAGGAACAGCAGCTTGCCGTCGTGGTCGCTCTCGGCGACCCGCTCCAGCACGAACCCGTCCACCAGCTGCCCGGCGAAACGCACCCGCACCCGGCAGCCGGGGACCGCCTTGGCGTCCAGCTCGGCGGGCACCAGGTAGTCGAAAGGGCGGTCCAGATGCGGGAGCGACA
Organism: Actinomadura sp. B10D3; assembly: GCF_039871695.1. Taxonomy (NCBI): domain Bacteria; kingdom Bacillati; phylum Actinomycetota; class Actinomycetes; order Streptosporangiales; family Thermomonosporaceae; genus Actinomadura; species Actinomadura sp. B10D3. The sequence continues at coordinate 201,554 of NZ_JBDPLY010000003.1, read as the reverse complement.
TGTCGACCGCGATCCGCGCGACGGGCCGCTCCCCGGCCGGGCGGCGCGCCCCCTTCTTGCCGGACTTGGCGGTCTTACCGGGCTTCTTCGGCTTGTCGGCGGATGTCCGCGGAAGGGCGTCCAGCCCCGGGATCAGGTCCGTTCCCCCGCCGTCCTTGGTCACGCCCCCGTCCTACCAGATCGATCCGACAGGCGACCCCGCGCGCTAGGGTTGGTCCGTCTGAACGGGGGTGCGCACAGTTTCTGCCGGCCCATTGCCCGATGTCTCCCGCGCCCTCGCCGTCCGTCGAGCCCATGCAGGCGAAGTGACCACAGCTCAAACCCCAGAGCGGACGGACGTCCCGGTCAAGTACGGGGCGTCCCGCCGTTCCACCACGACCTCCCCGGCCTCCAGATGGAAGAAGCGGGCGCGCCACCCCGTCGTTGCCGCCACGCTGGCCGCGGGCGTGCTCCACCTGGTGTGGGCTCTCTTCCTCGCGACCGAGGGAGGCGACCTGGCCGCGCAGGCCGCCTGGACCGACTTCGTCTGGAAGCACCCCGACGCGGCCTACAGCTTCGCCTGGTACGGCGGGATGCACCCCGCCTCCTACAGCGTGATGTCGCCCCATCTGATGGCGCTGTTCGGCATCCGCACGGTCGCGGTCGTGACCGGCACGGTCTCCGCCGGGCTGACCGCCGCGCTGCTCAAGCGGTTCCGGGCCCCGGTCGCCCTGCCCGCGTCCCTCTGGGCCGCGTTCGCGCTGTCGTGCAACGCCGCCTCCGGCCGCGTGACGTTCGGCCTGGGGCTGATGTTCGCGCTCATGGCGACCATCGTGGCGTTCACGCCGCGCGGCACCCCCGCCCTGCGCGCGGCCGGGATGGTCGGCCTGAGCGTGCTGGCGTCGCTCGCGAGCCCCGTCGCCGGCCTGTTCCTGCTCGTGCTGGCCGCCGCGCTGTTCCTGACCGGCCGCCGCCGCGCCGGCGTCTGCGTCGCCGTGGGCCTCCCCCTCGTGGTGGGGACGACGAGCCTGCTGTTCCCGTTCAGCGGCGTCCAGCCCATCTCCCTCACGGCGATCGTGCTGCCCGCCATCACCGGCGTCGTCGCGATCCTGACGTGCGCGCCGAAGAACTGGGCGTTCGTCCGGATCGGGGCCGGCGTCTACCTGGTCGGGATCCTGCTGACCTGGCTGATCCCCTCCCCCGTCGGCAGCAACGTCGAGCGCCTCTCGCTGCTGTTCGGCGGGATGTTCCTGCTGTCGGCGGTCGCCCGCGCGCACGGCCGGGTCCGGATCGCGGTCCTGTCGCTGGCCTTCATCGTCACGGCGTCCTGGCAGGTCGTGAAGCCCGTCGACGACCTCATCCACACCGAGCCCGCCGGCGCCGCCGCCGCCCACGCCCGCGGCCTCGTCGCCACGCTGGACGGCCTGGACGCCGACCGGTCGCGCATCGAGGTCGTGCCGCTGCGCTCCCACTGGGAGTCGTCCGGGCTCAGCCGCCACTTCATCCTCGCGCGCGGCTGGAACCGCCAGGTCGACGCCGAGCGCCACGAGCTGTTCTACGAGGAGGGCGCGCTGACGCCCCCCTCGTACCGCGACTGGCTGCACGAGTGGGCGGTCCAGTACGTCGTCCTGCCCGAGCAGGAGGTCGACTGGTCGGCACAGGGCGAGGCCGCCATCGTCGAGGGCGGTCAGCCGTACCTGAGCGAGATCTGGCGGGACGAGCACTGGCGCCTGTTCCGCGTGGCGCAGCCCACCCCGCTGGTCGACCAGCCCGCCTCGGTGCACAGGCTCAACGCCGGTGAACTCGTCGTCGACATGCGCTCCAGCGGGTCCGCCCTGCTGCGGATCTCCTGGTCCCCCTGGCTCAGGGTCACCGGCGGGGACGCGTGCCTGGCGCGCGCGGGCGACTTCGTCGAAATGACCGCCCGCACCCCCGGGCGCTACACCATCGCCGCCCGCTACGGCCTGCACCGCGGCAACCACTGCCGCTCCTGACGTCACGCACGACGAAAGGGCCCCGGGGAGGACGTCCCCGGGGCCCTTTCGACGAGGCCGGTTACAGGCCCGCGGCGGAGGCCAGGGCCTTGGCGCGGTCGGTCGACTCCCAGGAGAAGTCGGGCTCCTCGCGGCCGAAGTGGCCGTAGGCGGCGGTCTTCTGGTAGATCGGGCGGAGCAGGTCCAGGTCGCGGACGATCGCGGCGGGCCGCAGGTCGAACACCTCGTCGACGGCCTTCTCGATCTTCTCGGGGGCGACCTTCTCGGTGCCGAAGGTCTCCACGAACACGCCGACCGGGTGGGCCTTGCCGATCGCGTAGGCGACCTGCACCTCGGCGCGGTCGGCGAGCTGCGCGGCGACGATGTTCTTGGCGACCCAGCGCATCGCGTACGCGGCGGACCGGTCGACCTTGGACGGGTCCTTGCCGGAGAACGCGCCGCCGCCGTGCCGGGCCATGCCGCCGTAGGTGTCCACGATGATCTTGCGCCCGGTGAGGCCGGCGTCGCCCATCGGGCCGCCGATCTCGAAGCGCCCGGTCGGGTTGACCAGCAGCCGGTAGCCGGCGGTCTCGAGCTCGAACTGGGCGAGCACGGGGTCGACCACGTGCTCCTTCACGTCCGGGGCGAGCAGCTCCTTCAGGTCGATGTCGGGAGCGTGCTGGCTGGACACCACGACGGTGTCGAGGCGGACCCCGCGGTCGCCGTCGTACTCGATGGTGACCTGCGTCTTGCCGTCCGGGCGCAGGTACGGGACGTCGCCGCTCTTGCGGACCGCCGACAGCCGCTGCGCGAGCCGGTGCGCCAGCGTGATCGGCAGCGGCATCAGCTCGGGCGTCTCGTTGGTGGCGTAGCCGAACATCAGGCCCTGGTCGCCGGCGCCCTGCCGGTCCAGGTCGTCGACGCCCTCGCCCTCGCGGGTCTCGTAGGCGTCGTCGACGCCCTGCGCGATGTCGGGCGACTGGGCGCCGATCGACACCGACACGCCGCAGGAGTGGCCGTCGAAGCCCTTCTTGGACGAGTCGTAGCCGATCTCCAGGATCTTCTCCCGGATCACGCCCGGGATGTCCACATAGGTCTCGGTGGTGACCTCACCGGCCACATGCACCTGACCCGTCGTGATCATCGTCTCGACGGCGACCCGGCTCTTCGGATCGTCCTTGATCATCGAGTCGAGGATCGCGTCGCTGATCTGGTCCGCGATCTTGTCCGGGTGCCCTTCGGTCACGGACTCGGAGGTGAACAGGCGGCGAGACACGTACGTGAACTCCTTGCAGCGGCTGCTGACTGACGTCGCAGGACGGATTGTTTGTCGAGTCCGGCGGGGAGGCGCCGCCCCCCGCCGCGGTTCCCCACGGATGGTAGGGCGCAAGTCTAGCGGGATCGCCGCCCGCCACCGTCACGCCCGCGTGGCCACGGGTTTCAGTCGGGCGGCGACGAGGTCCCACACGACCTCGGCGAGCGCCTCCTTGGCGCCGCGCGGCACCTCGGTGCGCGAGCCGTCCGCGCCGAGGATCACCGCGGCGTTGTCGGGGCGCCCGAAGGCGAGGTCCTCGCCGACCTGGTTGACGACGAGGAGGTCGCTGCCCTTGCGGGCGAGCTTGGCGCGGCCGTTCTCCAGCACGTCGTCGGTCTCGGCCGCGAAACCGACGATCACCTGGTCGGGGCGGCGGGCGGCCCCCAGCTCGGCCAGGATGTCGGGGTTCTTCACGAGCCGGATCGGCTCCGGCTCCGTCCCCTCCGCCTTCTTGATCTTCGACCCGCGGTAGTCCGCCGGGCGGAAGTCGGCGACGGCGGCGGCCATCACGACCGCGTCGGCGGACGCGGCGGCGTCCACCACGGCCGTGCGCATCTCCTCGGCCGATCCGACGGCGACGACCCCGGCCCCGGCCGGGTCGGGCAGGGCGACGTTCGCGGCGACGAGCGTCACCCGGGCGCCGCGGGCCACGGCCGTGCGGGCGAGGGCGTAGCCCTGCAGCCCGGACGAGCGGTTGCCGATGAACCGGACCGGGTCGATGGCCTCCCGGGTGCCGCCGGCCGAGACGACCACGTGCCGGCCGGCGAGGTCGCGCCCGTCCGCGCCGCGCGCCAGGACGTGCCGCGCGACCTCGAACAGCTCCGCCGGGTCGGGCAGCCGCCCCGGCCCGGTGTCGGCGCCGGTGAGGCGCCCGGACGCCGGCTCGACGACGACGGCGCCGCGCTCCCGCAGCGTCGCCACGTTCGCCCGGGTCGCGGGGTGCTGCCACATCTCGGTGTGCATCGCGGGCGCGAACACGACCGGGCAGCGGGCGGTGAGCAGGGTGTTGGTGAGCAGGTCGTCGGCCAGCCCGTGCGCCGCCCTGGCGAGCAGGTCGGCGGTGGCGGGCGCGACGAGCACCAGGTCGGCCTCCTGGCCGAGCCGGACGTGCGGGACGCCGGCGACGCCGTCCCACACCCGCGGCGAGACGGGCTTGCCCGACAGGGCCGCCCAGGTGGGCTCGCCGACGAAGCGGAGCGCGTCCTCGGTCGGGACGACGGTGACGTCATGCCCCGACTCGGTGAGCCGCCGGAGCAGCTCGCACGCCTTGTACGCGGCGATCCCGGCGCTGACGCCGAGGACGACGCGCGGCTTGGGGGAGGTCATGGTGCCACGATGCCATCAGGCCCCGGGCGCTCGCGCGCCGGGGTCCGGGGAGGCTCAGCCCTCGATGGGCTCGGCGTTCAGCAGGCCCTCGCGCGTCTCGCGGAGCGCGATCGACAGCGGCTTCTCCTGCACCTGGGTCTCGACGAGCGGGCCGACGTACTCCAGCAGGCCCTCGCCCAGCTGGGCGTAGTAGGCGTTGATCTGCCGCGCGCGCTTGGCCGCGATGCTCACGAGGCCGTACTTGGTGTCGACGACCTCCAGGAGCTCGTCGATCGAGGGGTTGGTGATGCCCTCATTGCTGGCTGCCACTCGGTGGCCTTCCACTAGGTCTAACGGCTACTGGTCAGCCATCAAGGCTAGCAGCTCGTCGCACACGTCTTTGACGGACGTGTTCACGAGCGTGATGTCGAACTCCTTCTCCGCGGCGAGCTCGACGCGGGCGGCCTCCAGCCGGCGCTCGATGACCTCGGGGGGCTCGGTGCCGCGGCCGGTGAGCCGGCGGACGAGCTCCTCCCAGCTGGGGGGAGCGAGGAACACCAGCAGCGCGTCGGGCATGGACCGGCGGACCTGCCGGGCGCCCTGGAGGTCGATCTCCAGGAGCACCGGCTCGCCCTGGGCGAGGCGTTCCTCGACGGGCCGGCGGGGAGTGCCGTAGCGGTGCCCGGCGAACTCGGCCCATTCGAGGAGCTCCCCTTCGGCGACGAGCCGGTCGAAACCGGCGTCGTCGACGAAGAAGTACTGCACACCGTCGGTCTCACCCGGGCGGGGGGCCCGGGTGGTCACCGAGACCGACAGCCACACCCGGGGGTGTGATCGCCGGATCTCGGCGACGACCGTGCTCTTGCCGACGCCCGACGGCCCGGACAGGACCGTCAGCCGCCGCGCGAGCGGGCCATGCGGTTTGGAGCCTTCCGGCGCAGCGATGGGTGCGCCGGAGCCGGGCGGGATGGTGCCGGGCTCGGGTCGCCCCGAGCCGGCCGCGGCGGCCTGACCGCCGCGCCCGCCCGTGAGTCGCGCGTCAGCGGTTCGCACTTCCGCCGAACTCACGCTCCAGGGAGGCGCGCTGGTTGGCGCCGAGGCCCCGCACACGGCGGGACTCGGCGATGCCCAGACGCTCCATGATCTGCTTCGCACGGACCTTGCCCACACCGGGCAGGGACTCCAGGAGGGCCGACACCTTCATCTTTCCGATGACGTCGTCGGACTGACCCTCTTTGAGAACCTCGGCGAGCGAGGTTCCCCCGTGCTTCAGCTTGTTCTTAACCTCGGCCCGCTCCTTGCGAGCCTTGGCAGCCTTCTCCAGGGCTGCGGCGCGCTGTTCGGGGGTTAGGGGCGGAAGAGCCACGCCGGGTCACCTCAGGTTTCCACTCGACGGAGTCGGACGGGTTGGGAAACTAGCGAGTTCACCGCCCATTAGGCAACGTGAAGTGCCGTTTAGCCCGCCATAAATTCACGAAAATCACTCCTTGGAGTGTCCTGAATACAGAGTGTACCCAACTCGGGGCCTCCGGCGGCCCATCCCCCTGCCTTGCTGGGACTTTCGCATGATCGTGAAAATCTCCCCTTTCTGACCCCAAATGCGGCACTTGGCGCCGGTTCGCCGCTCCGGTTCCCGGCTCTCCCGGGCCGTCCCGCCGCGCTCGCGGCACCGCGCCGGGGCCCCCCCGGGCGGCCGCCGCGAGGCCCCCCACAAACGATCCCGACCGAGTGACGCTCATCACGCCACGCCGTTCCGCACGTCGCCGCGGCACCGTTACTGTCATCCTCGACAGCACCACCGCCAAGATCGCCCGATCCGTCCCGGAGGACAGCGCCACCGCCCCAGCTCCCCCGCCCGCCGCCAGGGCACCGTCAAGGACGCGGAGGCACCGGCCCGGCCGCCGGCGGCGTTCCCCGCCCGGAATCGCCACTCCGCGTGAACGAGTTCGCCGTTCGCCGCGTATCCCAATGCGGAGAGCTCGGTCCCCGCATTCGCACACGACTAATCTCACAATGCGCGATCCCGTGCACCCAAGTTGATCCCTCGTCAAATAGGCGCGCACAAACAAGTTCTGCGCCCTCGCGCATCATTGGCCCCCCGCATGGCGCGCCGAGGCGCGCGTCCCGCCTCCCGGCGCGGCCGGAAACCGGCTCAGGGGGTGCCGGCGGACGTCCTGCGGAGCGCCGCGGCGATGGCCGCGGCGGCGGCGCCCGGGTCGGGCGCTCCGGTGATCGGCCGCCCGATGACCAGCAGGTCGGCGCCGGCGGCGAGGGCGTCCTCGGGGGTGGCGACGCGGGCCTGGTCCTGGTTGCCGGAGCCCTCGGGGCGCACACCGGGGGTGATGAGGGTGATGTCGGGGCCGACCTCCGCGCGGACGGCGGCGGCCTCCTGCGGGGAGCACACGAGCGCCTGGGCGCCGGCCTCGACGGCGAGGACGGCGAGGCGGCGCACGGCGTCCGGGGCGGGCCCCGCCAGGCCGAGCGCGGTGAGGTCGGCCTCCCCGAGGGACGTCAGCACGGTCACCGCGGCGATCTTGGTGGCGGGGACGGCCTCCACGGCGGCGCGGATCATGGCGGGCCCGCCGGCGGCGTGCACGGTCAGGTAGGACGGCTTGAGGCGGGCCACGGCGCGGGCGGCGCCGCGGACGGTGGCGGGGATGTCGTGCAGCTTGAGGTCCAGGAAGACCTGGACGCGGCTGGCGCCCCGGACGCTGGCGACGACGTCCGGCCCGTACCGCAGGTACAGCTCCAGGCCGACCTTGACGGTGGAGACGTGCGGCGTGACCAGGGTGGCCCAGCGCGCGGCCGTCTCCAGGTCGGGCGCGTCCAGGGCGACGGCGATGGGGGCGGAGGTCACGGCTTCTCCTTCTCGGGCTCTTGCGGGCGCACCTGGGGCGGGACGTAGCCGGCGGGCTTGTGCGCGAGGCCGACGGCGTCGGCGAGGCTCCCGATGCGGCGGGCCGCGAGGGCCTCCTCCAGCTCGCGCAGCACGCGGGGGCCGGCCGCGGGGTCGTGGAAGACGGCGGTGCCGACGGCGACGGCGGACGCCCCGGCGAGGATGAACTCCAAAGCGTCCAGCCCGGTCGCGATGCCGCCGACGCCGATGATGGGCGTGCCGGGCAGCGCGGCGTGCACCTGGTAGACGCAGCGGACCGCGATCGGCCGGACCGCGGGCCCGGACAGGCCGCCCGACACACCGGTGAGGGCCGGGCGCAGCGTCTGCGGGTCGATCGCCATGCCCTCCATGGTGTTGATCAGGGTGAGGCCGTCGGCGCCCGCGTCGACGCAGGCGAGCGCGATCGTGACGATGTCGGTGACGTCGGGGGCGAGCTTGGCGAAGACGGGGACGCCGGGGCGGGCGTGGTCGCGGACGGCCCGGACGACGGACGCGGCGGCGGCCGGGTGCCAGGCGAACATGCGCCCGCGGTCCTCGACGTTCGGGCAGGCGATGTTGACCTCGATCGCGGCGACGCCCGGGACGTTGCGGAGGCGGCGCGCGAGGTCGCCGTACTCCTCCACGCTGTTGCCGGCGACGGACACGATCGTGCGGACGTCCTGCTCGTTGAGCCACGGGAGGTCGCGTTCCAGGAACGTCTCCACGCCCGGTCCGGGGAGGCCCATGGCGGTGAGGAGGCCGCTCGGCGTCTCGGTCACGCGCGGGGTGGGGCGTCCCGCGCGGGCCTGGGCCATCACGGACATGGTGACGAAGGCGCCGAGGCGGGACAGGTCGAAGAACTGGGCGAGCTCCCGCCCCGTCCCGCCGCACCCGGAGGCCGTCAGGACGGGGTTGGGCAGCTCCAGGGGCCCGAGGGTGGTCTTGACCCGGTCGCTCACTGCGAGCCCCCTTCGGTGACGCTCAGGACCCGCGGCGCGCCCAGCGCGTCGAACGGGATGGTTCCGAGGTCGCCCCAGCGGACGCGGTCGCCGCGCAGGACGGGCCCGTCCGCGCAGGCCCGGACCATGCGGGTCACGCCGTCCTCGCCGTGGACGGGCAGCATGCACGTCATGCACACGCCGATGCCGCACGCGCCGGTCTCCTGGAGGAACTCCTCGACCGACACCTGCGAGGGCAGCCCGAGGTCGCCGGCGACCTGCGTGACCGACCGGAGCAGGGCGGTGGGGCCGCAGCCGTAGACGACGTCGGTGCCGGTCTCCTCGATGACGCGCGGCAGGACGTCGCGGACGGTGCCCTTCTCCCCCATCGAGCCGTCCTCGGTGGTGACGGTCGAGCCGTCGCCGATGCGCTGCGCCATGCGGGAGCCGAAGACCTGCTTGGCGGACGGCCCGCCCAGCACGAAGTGCACCTGGCAGCCGCGCCGCAGCAGCGTGTCGGCGAGCGCGAACACGGCGGCGCCGCCGGGGCCGCCGCCGACGAGCAGGCAGCTGACCGGGTCGCGGGGCAGCCGGAAGGGGCGGCCGAGCGGCCCGACGAGGTCGAGCTGGTCGCGGGAGCGGCGGCCGGCGAGCCAGCGGGTGCCGGGCTCGGTGTCGGCGAACACCAGCTCGACGGTGCCGCCGTAGTCGGACTTGACCTCGTGCACCCCGATGCAGCGGCGGACCAGGCGGGACGTGTGCTCGCCGCCGACCGCGAGCGCCACGAACTGGCCGGGCCTGAACCGCTCGGCGATGGCGGGGGCCACCAGCGTGATCGCGTGGTAGTCCTGCACCTGGCGGACCGTCAGGACCGTCGCCGACGTCTGCACCGGTGTGTCGGACACCCGTCTCCCTCTCCTCGTCGCGTGCGCCGGGCGCGGGCGGGGCCCGCCCGCCCGCGCCCGGCCTCTGTCACCCGGGCGTCACGGCACCGCCCCGGCCCGCCGCCGGGGTGCGCCCGTGGGCGCCGCTGAGCCGCTCGGCGTGCTCCTGGAGGGAGCGGACGCCGACCTGGCCGCCGGCGACGGCCTCGATGCCCTGCACGGCCGCCGCGAGCCCCTGCACGGTCGTCACGCACGGTACGCCTCGCAGCACGGCCGCGGTACGGATCTCGTAACCGTCGAGCCGCGGCCCGGACTGGCCGGGGCTGCCGAAGGGAGTGTTGACGATGAGGTCGACCTCGCCGTCCAGGACGCGCCGCACGATCGTGGGCTCGCCGGACGGGCCCGGACCCTCGCTGTGCTTGCGCACGATCTTGGCACGCACGCCGTTGCGGCGCAGGACCTCCGCGGTCCCTTCCGTGGCAAGAATCTCAAAGCCCAGGTCAGCGAGGCGCTTCACCGGGAACACCATGTGCCGTTTGTCCCGGTTCGCCACGGAGACGAACGCGCGCCCCTTGGTCGGCAGCGAGCCGTAGGCGGCCTGCTGCGACTTGGCGAACGCGGTGCCGAACACCTCGTCGATGCCCATCACCTCGCCGGTCGAGCGCATCTCCGGGCCGAGGACGGTGTCGACGCCCTGGCCGAGCTCGTTGCGGAACCGGTCGAAGGGCAGGACGGCCTCCTTCACCGCGATGGGCGCGTCCAGCGGCAGGCTCCCGCCGTCGCCGGCCTCCGGAAGGATCCCCTCGGCGCGCAGCTCGGCGATCGTGGCGCCCATCATGACGCGGGCCGCGGCCTTGGCGAGCGGCACCGCGGTCGCCTTGGAGACGAACGGGACCGTCCGGGACGCCCGCGGGTTGGCCTCCAGCACGTACAGGACGCCCGCGGACAGCGCGTACTGGACGTTCATCAGCCCGCGCACCCCGACGCCCTTCGCGAGCGCCTCCGTCGACTCCCGGATGCGGCGGACGTCGTCGTGCCCCAGCGTGATGGGCGGCAGCGCGCACGCCGAGTCGCCGGAGTGGATGCCGGCCTCCTCGATGTGCTCCATCACGCCGCCGAGGTAAAGCTCCTCGCCGTCGTACAGCGCGTCGACGTCGATCTCGATGGCCTCGTCCAGGAAGCGGTCGACCAGGACGGGGTGCTCGAGCAGCGCTTCCTCACCCAGCGCACCGGTGGCGCGCGCCATGTACGACTCCAGCGTGCCGTCGTCGTACACGATCTCCATGCCGCGCCCGCCGAGCACGTACGAGGGCCGGACGAGGACGGGGTACCCGATCTCGCCGGCGATCTCGCGGGCCTCCTCGTAGGAGGTGGCGGTGCCGTGCTTGGGCGCGAGCAGCCCGGCCCGGTGCAGCACGCGCCCGAAGGCGCCCCGCTCCTCGGCGAGGTGGATGCTCTCCGGAGAGGTGCCGACGATCGGCACTCCCGCGTCCTTGAGCTTCTGGGCGAGCCCCAGGGGCGTCTGGCCGCCGAGCTGGACGATGACCCCCGCGACCTCGCCCGACTGCTGCTCCGCGTGGACGACCTCCAGGACGTCCTCCAGCGTCAGCGGCTCGAAGTACAGCCGGTCGGAGGTGTCGTAGTCGGTGGAGACCGTCTCGGGGTTGCAGTTGACCATCACGGTCTCGTAGCCCGCCTCGGCCAGCGTGAACGAGGCGTGGACGCAGGAGTAGTCGAACTCGACGCCCTGGCCGATGCGGTTGGGGCCGCTGCCGAGGATCAGCACCTTGGGCTTGGCGCCCGGCGGCACCTCGGTCTCCTCGTCGTAGGCCGAGTACAGGTACGGCGTCCGCGCCTCGAACTCGGCGGCGCAGGTGTCGACGGTCAGGTAGACGGGACGGATGCCGAGGGCGTGCCGCAGCTCCCTGACGACCTCCTCGGAGAGCCCGCGCAGCTCGCCGATCTGCGCGTCGGAGAACCCGTGCCGCTTGGCGCGCAGCAGCTTGTCCCTGGTGAGCGCGTCGTCGGCGGTGCGGATCTCGTCGGCGACCTCGTTGACGGCCGCGATCTGGTCGAGGAACCAGGGGTCGATGCCGGTCGCCTTGTACAGGTCCTCGATACCCGCTCCGGCCCAGAGCGCGCGCTGGACGTCCCGGAGGCGCCCGTCATGCGGGCGCCTCGCCGACTCGACCAGCGCCTCGGCGTCGGCCTCGCCCGCCCAGCTGAACGACGAACCCTTCTGCTCCAGCGAGCGCAGGGCCTTCTGCAGGGCCTCGGTGAAGCAGCGTCCGATGGCCATGGCCTCGCCCACCGACTTCATGTGCGTGGTGAGCGTGCCGTCCGCGCCGGGGAACTTCTCGAACGCGAACCGGGGCACCTTCACCACGACGTAGTCGAGGGTGGGCTCGAACGACGCGGGCGTGACCCGGGTGATGTCGTTCGGGATCTCGTCCAGCGTGTAGCCGATCGCCAGCTTCGCCGCGATCTTGGCGATCGGGAAGCCGGTGGCCTTGGACGCCAGGGCCGACGACCGCGACACCCGCGGGTTCATCTCGATGACGACCATCCGGCCGGTGCCGGGGTGCACGGCGAACTGGATGTTGCAGCCGCCGGTGTCCACGCCGACCTCGCGGATCACGGCGATCGCGACGTCCCGCATGTTCTGGTACTCGCGGTCGGTCAGCGTCAGGGCGGGCGCGACCGTGATCGAGTCGCCGGTGTGCACGCCCATCGGGTCGAGGTTCTCGATCGAGCACACGATCACCACGTTGTCGTGGCGGTCGCGCATGACCTCCAGCTCGTACTCCTTCCAGCCGAGGATCGACTCCTCCAGGAGCACCTCGCCGGTCGGGGACGCGTCGAGGCCCGCGCCGGCGATGCGGCGCAGGTCGTCCTCGTCGTGGGCGAAGCCGGACCCGGCACCGCCCATCGTGAACGACGGCCGGACGACGACCGGGTAGCCGAGCTCGCCGGCGGCGGCCAGGCACTCGTCCATCGTGTGGCAGATGAGCGACCGGGCCGACTCGGCGTTCAGGCCGTGCTCGCGCGCGACCTTGGCGACGACGTCCTTGAACCGCTCCCGGTTCTCCCCGGCCTGGATCGCGTCCACGTCGGCGCCGATCAGCTCGACCCCGTACTGGGCGAGGACGCCGCCCTCGTAGAGCGCGATGGCGGTGTTCAGGGCCGTCTGGCCGCCCAGCGTGGGCAGCAGCGCGTCCGGCCGCTCCTTGGCGATGATCTTCTCGACGACCTCCGGGGTGATCGGCTCGACGTACGTGGCGTCGGCGAACTCGGGGTCGGTCATGATCGTGGCCGGGTTGCTGTTGACCAGCGTCACCCGCAGGCCCTCGGCCTTCAGCACCCGGCACGCCTGGGTCCCGGAGTAGTCGAACTCGCAGGCCTGCCCGATGACGATCGGCCCGGAGCCGATGACCAGGACGGACTTCAGGTCTTCACGGCGCGGCATTCTTCGACGCCTCCATCAGGTCGCAGAAACGGTCGAAGAGGCCGGACGCGTCGTGCGGGCCCGCCGCCGCCTCCGGGTGGTACTGCACGCTGAACGCGGGCCGGTCGAGGAGCCTCAGCCCCTCCACGCAGCCGTCGTTGAGGTTGACGTGGCTGACCTCGGCGCGGCCGTACGGCGTGTCGAACGGGCCGTCCGTGGGCGCCTCCACCGCGAAGCCGTGGTTGTGGGCCGAGACGTCGACCTTGCCGGTCGTCCGGTCCCGGACGGGCTGGTTGATGCCGCGGTGGCCGAACCGCAGCTTGTACGTCCCGAGGCCGAGCGCGCGGCCGAAGATCTGGTTGCCGAAGCAGATCCCGAAGAACGGGGTGCCCGTGTCGAGGACCCCCCGCAGCGCGTCCACCGCGTAGCCCGCGGCGGCCGGGTCGCCGGGGCCGTTGGAGAAGAACACGCCGTCCGGGTCAAGGGCGAGGATGTCCTCCGCCGTGCTGGTCGCCGGAAGGACGTGCACCTCGCAGCCCCGCTCGGACATGCGGTACGGCGTCATCGACTTGATGCCGAGGTCGACGGCCGCGACCGTGTGGCGCTTCTCCCCCAACGCACGGACGACGTAGGGCACGGGGGTGGTGACGTCCCGCGCCAGGTCGGCGCCTTCCATGGACGGGCTCTGCCGGACGCGTTCGAGCAGGGCGTCCGCCCCGGGCGCCACGGAGTCCGGCCCGCTGAAGATTCCGGCGCGCATCGCGCCCTTGTCGCGCAGGTGGCGGGTCAGCGCACGCGTGCCGGAGACGGCGATCCCCACGATCCCCTGGTCGCGCAGCGCGGACCCCAGCGAGCCCGTGGCACGCCAGTTGGACGCGACACGCGCGGGCTCGCGCACGACGTACCCCGCCACCTGGATGCGGCGCGATTCGGGATCCTCGTCGTTGACGCCGGTGTTGCCGATGTGGGGGGACGTCATGGCCACGATCTGGCGCGCGTACGAGGGGTCGGTCAGGGTCTCCTGGTAGCCGGTCATGCCGGTGTTGAAGACCATCTCGCCGAAGGTCTCGCCCTCGGCGCCGTACGCGACCCCGTGGAACACCCTGCCGTCTTCCAGAACGAGCAGAGCAGGGTTCATTGGAGCTTCCCTTCGAGGACGGTCGGCGTGCCGCGCAGGAACGTCGCGATGACGCGTCCGGGCAGCTCCAGCCCCGCGAAGGGGGTGTTGCGGCTCTTGGACGTCATCGCGGACGGGTCCACCGGACGGCGAGGAGACGGGTCGTACAGCGTGATGTTGGCGGGCGAGCCCACCTCAAGCGGACGACCCTGTCCGGAAAGGCGGCCGATGCGGGCGGGGCGGGCGGACATGCGGTCGGCGACCCCGGTCCAGTCGAGCAGGCCGGTCTCGACCATGGCCTCCTGGACCACCGGGAGCGCCGTCTCCAGGCCGATCATGCCCATCGCGGCCACGGCCCACTCGGTCTCCTTGGCCTCGACCGGGTGCGGGGCGTGGTCGGTGGCGACGCAGTCGATCGTCCCGTCGGCGAGGGCGTGCCGCAGCGCGGTGACGTCGTCGGCGGTGCGCAGCGGCGGGTTGACCTTGAAGATCGGGTCGTAGGACCCGGCCCTGCCGTCGTCGAGCAGCAGGTGGTGCGGGGTGACCTCGGCGGTCACCGGGCAGCCCTTGCTCTTCGCCCACCGGATGATCTCCACCGACCCGGCCGTGGACACGTGGCACACGTGCAGCCGCGACCCGACGTGCTGGGCGAGCAGCACGTCCCGGGCGATGATCGCCTCCTCGGCCACGGCGGGCCAGCCGCGCAGGCCGAGCGCGGCCGACATCTCGCCCTCGTTCATCTGCGCGCCCTCGGTGAGGCGCGGCTCCTGCGCGTGCTGCGCGACGACGCCGTCGAACGCCTTCACGTACTCCAGCGCGCGGCGCATGATGACCGCGTCCGACACGCAGTGCCCGTCGTCGGAGAAGACCCGCACCTGCGCGGCGGAGTCGGCCATCGCGCCCAGCTCCGCGAGCTGCTCGCCGGCGATGCCGCGCGTCACGGCCCCGACGGGCTGGACGTCGCAGTACCCGGCCTCGCGCCCGAGGCGCCACACCTGCTCGACCACGCCGGCCGTGTCGGCGACCGGGTCGGTGTTGGCCATCGCGTGGACGGCGGTGAACCCGCCCATCGCGGCGGCCTTCGTCCCGGAGTCGACGGTCTCGGCGTCCTCGCGGCCCGGCTCGCGCAGGTGGGTGTGCAGGTCGACCAGCCCGGGAAGGGCCACGAGGCCCGCGGCGTCGACGACCTGCGCCCCGGCCTCGTCCAGGCCGGAGCCGACGCCCGCGACGGCGCCCTCGCGGACGAGGATGTCCGCCGCCTCGCCGCCGAGGATCCGGGCGCCCCTGATGATGTACGTCGTCACTGCGAGACCTCCTGGCCGATGGCGGGCTCGGACCCTCCGAGCAGCAGGTAGAGGACCGCCATGCGGGCGCTGACGCCGTTGGCGACCTGCTCGACGATCGTGGACCGGACGGAGTCGGCGACCTCGGCGGCGATCTCCACGCCGCGGTTCATCGGCCCCGGGTGCATGACGATGGCGTGGTCGGGCAGCTGCGCCATGCGCTCGGCGTCCAGCCCGTACCGGCGGCTGTACTCGCGGACGGTCGGGAAGTAGGAGGCGTTCATCCGCTCCTGCTGGACGCGCAGCATCATGATGACGTCGCTCTTCGGGATGACGCCGTCCAGGTCGTAGGAGACCGAGCACGGCCAGGTGTCGACCGCGACGGGGAGCAGGGTCGGCGGGGCGACCACGGTGACGTCGGCGCCGAGCGTGGCCAGGAGCAGGACGTTGGATCGTGCCACCCGGCTGTGCAGCACGTCGCCGACGATCGTGACCTTGCGGCCGTCCAGGCCGCCCAGGCGCTTGCGCATCGTCAGCGCGTCCAGGATCGCCTGCGTGGGGTGCTCGTGCGTCCCGTCGCCGGCGTTCACCACGCTGCCCTGCACCCACCTGGCGAGGCGGTGCGGCGCCCCCGAGGCGCTGTGCCGGATGACGACGCCGTCCGCGCCCATCGCCTCCAGGGTGAGGGCCGTGTCCTTCAGGCTCTCGCCCTTGGACACGCTGGACCCCTTGGCGGAGAAGTTGATGACGTCCGCCGACAGCCGCTTCGCCGCGGCCTCGAACGAGATGCGCGTGCGGGTCGAGTCCTCGTAGAACAGGTTGACGACCGTCCGGCCGCGCAGCGTCGGCAGCTTCTTGATGGAGCGGCCGGCGATCTGCGCCAGCTCCTCGGCGGTGTCGAGGACGAGCAGCGCGTCGTCGCGGCTGAGGTCGGCCGCGGAGATCAGATGGCGGTTCATCCGGCACCCCCCGCCGGGCCGAGCAGCACCGCGTCGCGCCCGTCGTTCTCGCCCAGCAGGACCTTCACGGTCTCCTTCATCGAGGTGGGCAGGTTCTTGCCCACGTAGTCCGCGCGGATCGGCAGCTCCCGGTGCCCGCGGTCGACCAGGACGGCGAGCTGGACGGCGCGGGGCCGGCCGAGGTCGTTCAGCGCGTCCAGCGCGGCGCGGACCGTCCGCCCGGAGAACAGCACGTCATCGACGAGGACGACGACCTTGTCGTCGACGCCCCCGGGGGGCAGCTCGGTGCGCCCGAGGGCGCGGGCCGGCCGCATCCGCAGGTCGTCCCGGTACATGGTCGCGTCGAGCGAGCCCCAGGGCACCGGGCGGCCCTCGACCTCGCGCAGCGCCCCGGCGAGCCGCTCGGCCAGCGTCACGCCGCGGGTCTGGATGCCGAGCAGCAGGACGTCGTGGCCGCCCTTCGTCCGCTCGAGGATCTCGTGTGCGATACGGGTGAGCGCGCGCCGGATGTCGGGACCCTCCAGAACGGCCTTGGGCCGGGGGGCACCGTCCGCCACGCGCGCCCCCGCCGGCCGTTCCGGCCTGGAGGCAGCATTCACCACCGAAACCTCCTTTCCCGCCTCACTGGACGGGCCTTAAAGGACGTTGTGTCCCGCACACGGTAGCAGCCGGGCGTGCCTGCCCCGGCACCCGGCCCGCGCCACGTCTTCGCAGGTGAAAGGCGTCACATTCGGCGGCCCGCGCGGCGGCGGCGCGGGAGCGCGACGGCTCCGGCGCGCCCCGGCCGCCCGGCGCGGGGACGATCCGGACGGACCGGATCGAGTCCTGCGGATTCGACCGCTTTTTTCCAATCAGCTTGACCTGGCGCCGTACCCGTTTTACCGTCACTGTCCGTAACCATCCCTGGAGACAGACTCCTGGGGCCCCCTGGCTTCGAGAATCTGTCTCCCCCCGGTGACAAACCGGGGTCCGACGACGACGAAGTGAGCCTTGGGGGCCGCAGAATGCCGTCTGAATACGCAAAGGCTCTCGGTGCGCGCCTGCGCGCCATCCGCACCCAGCAGGGTCTGTCCCTGCACGGCGTGGAAGAGAAGTCACGTGGCCGCTGGAAGGCCGTCGTCGTGGGTTCGTACGAGCGGGGCGACCGCGCCGTCACCGTTCAGAAGCTGGCCGAGCTCGCCGATTTCTACGGCGTGCCGGTTTCCGAGTTGCTGCCCGGCGGAGCCGCGCCGAGCCCGCTCGGGCCTACACCCAAGCTCGTGATCGATCTAGAGCGGTTGCAGCAGCTTCCGAAAGACAAGGCCGGTCCTCTCGCCCGCTACGCCGCGACGATCCAGAGCCAGCGGGGCGACTACAACGGAAAGGTCCTGTCCATCCGCCAGGAGGACCTGCGTTCTCTGGCGGTCATCTATGACAAGTCCCCGACCGAGCTCACCGAAGAGCTCATCGGCTGGGGCGTCCTCGACCCGGAGGCGCGCCGCGCCGTCGAGTCGTTCTGATCCGCCTGCTCCACCGCACGATCCGCTTCACCGGACGGGGCCCGCCGCACCACGCGGCGGGCCCCGTTCGCAATCCGGGGCCCGCACCCTCCGGCGAACACGGAGAGTCATGTCATGGGCGCGGTCTGGTACTCCGGCTCGCCGCACGCGACGTCCCCGGCCGGGCGCCGCCGCCCCCGCGGGGCGAGGAGCGCCAGCGGGAGGACGACGGCCACGGCGGCGGCGCTCAGGGCGAAGCCCGCGCTGTAACCGCCCTCGCCGGGGACGGCGACGATGACGACCGCGCTGACCTGGGTCCCGAGGGACGCCCCGACCGTCCTGATGAGCGTGTTGACGCCGGTCGCGACGCCCGTCTCCCCGGTCGGCACGGCGGCGACGACCAGGTTCGCCACCGCGGCGTAGGCGAACCCCAGGCCGATGCCGCGCGCCAGGCCGCCGACGTAGAGCTGCCACATGGCGTCGTGCTGGACCGCCACGAACGCGTAGCCGAGGCCGGTCATCAGCGCGCCGCCGAACAGGACCGCCCGGGAGCCGACGCGCCGGTCGAGGAGGCCCGCGGTCATCCCCGCGACCGTCATGCCGATGCTGGCGGGGAGCTGCAGCAGGGCCGCCTGGGTGGCCGTCCCGCCGAAGCCGTAGCCGGTGTCCTCCGGGAGCTGGACGAGCAGGGGGAACAGCAGGCCGCCGGCCATGAGCGAGTAACCGGACAGCAGCGAGGCGGCGTTCGCCGTCCAGACCCCGCGCACGCGCATGAGCCGCGGATCGATCAGCGGGTCGCGGACCCGGCCCTCCACCCACAGCCATGCGGCGGCCGCCGCGAGCGACAGCGCGAGGAGGCCGAGGACACCGGGGGACGTCCAGCCCCACTCCATGCCCTGGGTGAGGGCGGTGAGCGCGGCCACCAGCCAGGCGGCGAACAGGCCGGCGCCCCACCAGTCGACCTTCGCCGCCGTCCGGGGCACCGGGCGCGGGACGATCCACCAGGCGAGGACCGCGCCGGGCACCAGGCCGGCGACCGGGATCCACAGCAGCCACCGCCAGCCGAGGAGGTCGATGACCGGCCCGGCGAGGCACCACGACACCGCGCCGCCGAGCCCCAGCATGGACGACATGAAGCCGATGGCCGAGGCCCTCCGCACGGCCGGCACCACGTCCCGGATGATCGTGTACGCCAGCGGGAAGACGCCGCCGCCGATGCCGCTGAGGGCGCGCCCGGCCAGCATGGCCGGCACGGTGTCGGCCAGGGCCGCGACGACCGTCCCGGCGGCCGCGACGGCCAGCACGGCGAGCAGGACGCGGCGCGGCCCGTACAGGTCGCCGAGCCGCCCGACGACGGGCGTGGCGACCGCCGCGGACAGCGTCATCGCGGTCAGCGCCCACGCCGCGCCCGCCGGCGTGGTGTCCAGGCCGTCCTGGATCTGCGGCAGCGCGGGCGTCACGACGGCCATGGACAGCGAGTAGGCCATCACCCCGAGGAACGCCAGCAGCGGAACCAGCCCGCGCCCGCCCTGCCCCGCCACCGAGTCCCCCTAGTTCGCCCCCCTAACAATCTCACAGTCGGACGAACCGCCGTCTATCCCCCGTTGGAGAGCCGACCGGCACCGCTAGGCGATCGCGCCCTTGTCCCGCAGCGCGTCGATCCGCTGCGGGGACGCGGACAGGACGTCCCGCAGCACCTCGTCGGTGTGCTCGCCCAGCATGGGGGCGGGCGGGGGCGCCGCGGCGGCGTCGAGGCGCAGCGGGGATCCGGGGGCCAGGTGGGGCCCCACGCCCGGCTGGTCCAGCACGGCCATCAGCGGCTCGTCGCCGAGGCCCGCGGCCACCTCCGCGAAGTCGCGGTACCGGGACCAGAGGACGGACGTGCCGGCCAGCTCGTCCGCGACCTGCTCGCACGTGCGGGACGCGAACCAGGGGGCGAGCACGCCGCCGAGCGCCTCCCGGTGGCCGTAGCGGTCGCCGGCGCGGCGGAAGTCGGCGTCCAGGGCCCGTTCGAGGGCGGCCATCACCTCGCCGAAACCGGTGGCCTCCACGAGGTCGCGCCAGTGGCGGGCCGTGAGGATCGCGACCATGACCCGTCCGTCGGAGGTGGCGAAGTCGCGTCCGAAGTCGCCGAACAGGTGGTTCCCCAGGCGCGCCCTGGGGTCGCCCAGCTGCGCCTCGGCGAGGTAGCCCAGGTTCCCCGCGGTGGCCAGGGCGACGTCCTGCAGCGCCACCTCGATGCTCCGCCCTTCGCCCGTGCGCAGGCGGTGCCGCTCGGCCGCGAGCAGGCCGACGGCCATGTAGAGGCCGCACGCCACGTCCCACGCGGGCAGGGCGTGGTTGACCGGCGCCTCCTGGCCGGGCGGACCCGTGATCAACGGGAACCCCAGGGCGGCGTTCACCGTGTAGTCGACGGCATTGCCTCCGTCGCGCGTCCCCTGGAGCCGGACATGGATCAGATCCGGCCTGACCGCTCTCAGCTCCTCGTACGTGAGGCCTGGCCGGGGTGGGGCGTTGGTCAGGACGGCGCCGGCGCCGGCGATGAGATCCGCGACGACCTCGCGTCCCTCCGGCGACCGCAGGTCCACCGTGACCGAGCGCTTGCCCTTGTTCAGCCCGGCCCAGTACAGGCTCCGCCCGGACGGCGCGAGCGGCCACCGGTCGATGTCGGGCCCGCCGCCGATCTGGTCGACCCGGATGACGTCGGCGCCGAGCTGCGCCAGCGTCATCCCGCCCAGCGGCGTGGCCACGAAGCTGGACAGCTCGACGACGCGCATCCCGTCCAGAGGCAGTGTCCCGGCCATGCAGCGATGTCTATCAGGCGGCCGGCCGGGCGGCGCGGGGCGGGTGCGCCGGGGATCACACCGGGGATCGCGCCGGCGGGACCGGCTCGGGGGGTTGCGGCCGCCGCCGGCGCGATCGTCACGGCGCCGGAGGCCGGGCGGCGGGCCGCGGTGAGGTGGCGGCGGCCGCCCCGGCCTCCGGCGGGGGCCGGTCCCGGGGAGGGGGACGGGCCTCCGGGGTGGCTCAGCCGGCTTCGGGGACCGGGAGGGTCGGCTGGCCGGTGACGCCGAGGGTGTCCTCGACCAGGGTGACGAAGACCTCCGCGTCGTGCAGGAGCTCCTCGGCCTCGCGCGCCGTCACGGCGCGCGGGAGGCCGGCCTCGGCGGCGGCGCGCTTGTCGGCGCCGGCGGCGAAGAACGCCGCCCATTCGCGCAGGGCGGGCTCGGCCTCGGGCAGCAGCACCCACACGCTGCGCGGACGGCCGCGGCGGTGGGTCTCCAGGGGTTCCTTGGACGCCAGCACCGCGGCGGCGGCGCGCAGCGCGGCCAGGTGGGCGCAGACGTAGCGGACGGCGGGCGAGGTGGCCTCGGCCGCCTCGGCGAGGCCCATGCGGGCGGCGTGCAGCTGGCCGACGGCCGTGTGCGCCGGGCGCGGCGCGGGCATCGGGCGGTGACGGGGGCGTGGGCTCGGTGCTGGGACGGACTGGGCGGCGGAGTGGATCCCGCGTGCGGTCATCGTTCCGGACATGTCTGCCTCCTTCCGGGCTCGGGCCGGCCGGGCGGAGAGCTTCCCCTCACTCCGCCCGGCCGTCCGTCCCGCCGAAACACCGCGACCGGCGGGGACGTCGCCCTGGTACGGGCCGCGAGTCCCGCACCACCTCGAACATAAGTTCGAGGCATTCCCAGTAAACAGGCACGGCGACGATTCGTCAACGTGTTCGAACGCGTGTCACGACCCGCAGGTCAGAGGGCACGCAGCCGGTCGAACGGCGGGTGCGGCGGCGTGCCCGCGGGACGGCTAGCGAGGCCGCCTGACGTGCACGGGAACGTTGGTCCCGAGCAGGTCCGGGAAGTACTCGGCGATGTGCATCGGCATCCGCAGGCAGCCGTGCGAGGCGGGGTACTTGGGGACGTCCAGAGCGCCGTGGAAGGCGATGCCGCCGTTGAAGTAGATGGGGTTGTAGAGCTGCCCCAGGGGAGACCTCTCCCAACCCGACGCACGGCGCCCCGTCCGGAAGTCGCCCGTGCCGGTCGTGGCGTAGCGGCAGCGCGGGACGGTGGCGCCGCGGTCCTTGGCGCAGTAGTACTCGCCCGAACCCGACGAGATGTGCGAGATGAGCCGCGGCTTCCCGTCCTTGTAGAGGACGAGGTACTGCCGTTTCAGGTCGACGTCGACGCGGTTCTTCTCCCGCTTCTTGGCCATCGGACGCGGCTCCTTGGGCGCGTCGAGGGCCTCCCAGAAGGACTTGCCGAGCGTGGTCTTCTGCTTGAGGCGGTTCACGGCCTGGAACGCCCAGACGGCCGTCTGCGTGGACGGCCCGTACTTCCCGTCCACCTTGCCCGGGTCGTAGTTGAGCTCCTTCAGCCGGCGCTGGAGCGCCTTGACGTCCTCGCCCTTGGCGCCCGCCTTGAGTCTGCGGTGGGTCGGGGTGGGCGTCGGTGCGGGCGACGTCGCCGTCGCCGACGGTGAGGCCTTCGACGGGGCGGGCGACGCCGCGTCCGTGTCGTTGCAGGCCGTCAGGCCGACAACCGCGATCAGCAGAACCGCGCTCTTCCGCACGTCGATCGGTCTCCCTCGCATGCGCCGAACCTTAGAGTGCTACCCATGCATCCGAATGCCGAAATCGTCACGAAGGCCCTGCGCGACCAGGGCGCGACCGGAGCCATCGTAGAGCTTCCCGACTCCGCGCGGACTGCCCAGGCCGCGGCCGATCAGCTCGGCTGCGAGGTCGGCGCGATCGCCAACAGCCTGCTCTTCGACGCCGACGGGTCGCCGCTGCTGGTGATGACCAGCGGCGCGCACCGCGTGGACACGGCCAAGGTGGCGGGCCTGGTGGGCGCGGCGAAGGTGCGGCGGGCGACGCCGGAGTTCGTCCGGGAGGCGACCGGCCAGCCGATCGGGGGCGTCGCGCCGATCGGCCACCCGGCGCCGATCCGCACGCTCGTGGACGTCTGGCTGGACAAGTACGACCGGGTGTGGGCCGCGGGCGGGCACCCGCACACCGTCTTCCCCACGTCGTACGAGGAACTGCTGAGGATCACCGGGGGCACCCCGGCGGAGGTGGAGTGATGGAGATCTGGCACAACCCGCGGTGTTCCAAGAGCCGGGCCGCCAAGGCGGCGCTGGACGAGGCGGGCGTGGAGTACACCGAGCGCCGCTACCTGGACCAGCCGCCCACGGCGGACGAGCTTGACGAGGTGCTCACCCGGATCGGTGCCGAGCCGTGGGAGGTGGCGCGGCTGAACGAGCCGGTCGCCAAGGAGCTCGGGCTCAAGGACCTCGAACACGACCGGGCGCGGTGGATCGAGATCATGGTGGCGAACCCGGTGCTGATCCAGCGGCCGATCGTGCTGACCGGCGGCACCGCCGTCGTGGCGCGCGACGACGCCTCGGTGCGCAAGGCCCTCGACAGCGGCTGACGCCGGTGTGATTCTGGGGAGTCGGGGAACGACGATCGGTGACCTCCGGAGGGGCGATGACGGCGCAGATGCGCACCGGCCCGGCGGCGCGCGACCCGGGCTTTCGCGGAATCGACCCGCCCGCGCTCGATCAGGTCATCCGGCAGATGCAGGACGCGCAGAACGCGATCCAGGGCTGGCTGAACGGCCACCGCCCGCCGCCGGGCGTCTCCGCGGCCGGGTACAAGCAGGCCGACGAGGTGGCGCGGTGGGCCGCCGAGCAGCTCGGGATGCTGACGCGGCGCTACAACTACGCGATCACCCACCCGTCGCCGGGCGGCGGGGTGGACGCTCCGCCCACGCCGCGCCCCGCGCCGTCGCCCCGGACCCCGGGGCGCGCTCCGGTCGGGTCGCCGCGGCCGGTGAAGCCGCCGCCGCGCCGGACCGCGCCCGAGCCGACGCCGAGCGGCGCCGGGGAGATCGGCGACTTCCCCACCCGGCAGGCGGCCGCCAGGGCCGCCAAGACCGACGCGCTGGCCGTCGTTGCATCGGTCCAGGACCGCAGGCCCGTGCCCGACACCGTGTGGAAGCACCTGAAGGCCAACGCCGATGATCCCGACTACACCGAGAAGCTGTACGAGAGGCTGGGCCCGGCGGCCACGGCCGCGCTGCTGAAGGACGCGCAGGGGCACGAGGCCCGGCTGCGGGTCGTCCAGGAGTCGCTCGGCACGTCCAGCCACCATCTGACGATGGACGTGAGGTGGTTGCGCGCCTTCCTGGCCGAGGCCGACCGCGTCGGAGTCCGGCCCGTCGCCGTCCAGGTGCTCCTCGGGGCGGACATGAGCGGGCGGACGCGCGAGGCCATCGCGAAGCTCGATCTCCGTCCGTCCCAAGCAACGGACACCCGAGCAACGGACACCCGAGCAACGAACGTCGCCTGAGAGGTCGCCATGGCCGCTCCGCCTCCTCCCGGCAGCCTGCCCCCTCCGCTCACCGGCACCGCCGCGGCGGAGCTGTCGCCGACGGAACGTCCCAACCCGGAGTACCAGCAGCTCTACCAGGCGTACGCGGACGCCTACGGCAGCATCGACCGCCTCCGCCGGGCCCTGGACGCCCCGGTGAAGACGCTGCGCGGGACGGACGCGTGGCTCGGGCCGGAGGCGCGGGAGTGGGGCGGGCACCTCGACACCAACCGGGGGACGCTGCAGAAGGCCGCCGACCGCATCCTCTGGGACATCTACGATCGGCTCTCGGCCACCCAGCGGACCATCGCGCGGGTCTAGTCTCTGTCGGGTGAGGGACCCGAAGCTGCGTGAGATCGACGAACGCGCCTTCCTACGCAGGCTCGGCCCCATGCTGGACGTGTACGCGGCCGCGATGGACCCGCCGAACGAGCAGCTCCCGGGCCGGCACACCATCATGGAACGGCACGCCTCGTATCCGGGGTTCCGCGCGCTGGTCGCCGAGCGCCGCGGGGCGCTGCCGGTGGTGCCGGGTCCCGTCCTGGGGTTCGCGTACGGGTTCCACGGGGCGCGCGGCCAGTGGTGGCACGACGTCGTCCACCAGGCGCTGTCCGACCTGGAGGGGCCCGAGCACGCCGAGGCGTGGCTGGCGGACACGTTCGAGGTCGCCGAGCTGCACGTGCACCCGCGGGCGCAGGGCAAGGGACTCGGCCGGGGCCTGCTGAGCGCGCTGTGCGAGGGCAGGCCGGAGCGGACGGTCGTGCTGTCGACGCTCGACAAGACCCCGGACACCCCCGCCCGGACCCTCTACCGCTCGGTCGGCATGGTCGACCTGCTGACCGGCTTCGAGTTCCCGGGCGGAGGGCCCCGCTACGCGGTCATGGGCGGGACCCTGCCGCTGGCGTCGTACCCGGCGTCGTCCAGCAGCGAGTAGACCTCCCGCGTCGCCGTCGACTTGTTGAAGGTGATGAAGTGGATGCCGGGGGCGTCCTGGTCGAGCAGCTCCCCGCACAGCTCGGCGGCGTGCTCGATGCCGAGCCTGCGGACCGCCTCCGGGTCGTCGGCCACCGCGTCGAACCGGGCCTTGACCTCGGGCGGGAACGGCGCGCCCGACAGCTGCTCGGACCGCTCGATCGTGCTGATCTGCGTGACCGGCATGATGCCCGGCAGGACCGGCACGTCGCAGCCGGCGGCCTCGACGCGGTCGCGGAGCCGGAAGTAGTCCTCGGCCCGGAAGAACATCTGGGTGATCGCGTAGTCGGCGCCGGCCCGGCACTTCTCGATGAAGTAGCGGGTGTCGCTCTCGACGTCGGGCGAGCGCGGGTGCTTGTAGGGGAAGGCGGCCACGCCGACGCAGAAGTCGCCCGCGGCGCGGATCATCCGGACCAGGTCGGCGGCGTACTCGACGCCGTCGGGGTGCTTGACCCACTCTCCCATCGGGTCGCCGGGCGGGTCGCCGCGGACGGCGAGGATGTTGCGGACGCCCGCGGCGGCGAACCGCCCGATCAGGTTGCGCAGCTCGGCCTGCGAGTGGTCGACGGCGGTGAAGTGCGCGACCGGGGTGAGGGTGGTGTCGGTCGCGATCCGCTCGACGATGTCGACGGTCTTGTCGCGGGTGCCGCCGCCCGCGCCGTAGGTCACCGACACGAAGGTCGGGTGCAGGGGCTCCAGCTCGCGGATGGTCCGCCACAGGTTCCGCGCGCCCTTGTCGGTCTTCGGCGGGAAGAACTCGAAGGAGAACGAGCGGCGGCCGGTGGCCAGCAGCTCTCGGACGGTGGGGGGCCGGTCGAGGCGTACGCGCATTCCCCAAGCCTACAGAAGGCCCCGAAACCGCCGATCCGCGTGACGCTCGCCACAGGCCACCGGCGTTATGTACCTATTTCCGAAGATCGACTGACTTCTCACGTTTTCGCGGTGAGGTGTAAACCACCCAGGTGGATACGATCTCGGCATGTCGACCGCCCGTATCCGCAAGGAGGTCGACGAGGCGCTGCTGGGCTTCGTCGACCGGCAGCGCCCCGCCCTGCTCACCATCAGTGACGACCTCGCGCCCCTGCTGTCCGCCCTGGACGCGCTGCTGGGCGGCGGGAAGCGGCTGCGTCCCGCGTTCTGCTACTGGGGGTGGCGCGCCGCGGACGGCGATGACGTCCCCGGCATCGTGGCCGCCGCCGCGTCCCTGGAGCTGCTCCAGGCGAGCGCGCTGATCCACGACGACGTGATGGACTCCAGCGACACCCGGCGCGGCCAGCCGTCCGCCCACCGCAGGTTCGAGGCCATGCACGCCGCGCAGGACTGGCCGGGCGACGCGGAGGCGTTCGGCGGCGGCGCCGCGATCCTGCTCGGCGACCTGTGCCTGGCCTGGTCGAGCGAGATGTTCGAGACGTGCGGGCTGGACGGCGAGAGCCGCCGCCGCGGCCGGGCCGTCTACGACCTGATGCGCACCGAGGTGATGTGCGGCCAGTACCTCGACATGCTGGAGGGCGCGCGCCGGGAGGCCACCGTCGCCACGGCGCTGCGCGTGGTGGAGTACAAGAGCGCCAAGTACACGATCGAGCGCCCGCTGCACCTCGGCGCGGCGCTCGCCGGCGCCCGTCCCGGCGTGACCGCCGCGCTCACCGGCTACGGGCTGCCGCTCGGCATCGCGTTCCAGCTCCGCGACGACGTGCTCGGCGTGTTCGGCGACCCGGCCGAGACCGGGAAGCCCGCCGGCGACGACCTGCGCGAGGGCAAGCGGACCGTGCTGGTGGCCCTCACCCTGGAGCGCGCGTCCGCGGCCCAGGCCGCGGCCCTGGAGGCCCGGCTCGGCGATCCGGGCCTGGACCGGCCGGGCGTGGACGAGCTGCGCGCGATCATCGAGGAGACCGGCGGCCTCGCCGCCTGCGAGGCCATGATCGAGCGGTACCTGCGGGAGGCGGAGGCGGCGCTGCGGGCGGCCCCGATCACCGCCGAGGCGCGGCAGGCCCTCGCGGACCTCGCCGTCGCCGCCACCGCACGCATCACCTGAACCGCGGGTGGCACGATCCGGCCACCTTTCCCCGGCGGTCTAGAACTTTCCCACCATTTGGTGGCAGAAATGTCGCCATGTGCGCCGACAGCCCCGCGGACCGCGTCCCGCGCGTCGCTCCGCTCCCCGAGGAGGAGTGGGACGACGTGCTCAAGGCCGTGGTCGCGACGACCGGGCCCCTGAACCTCTTCACCACCCTGGCCCGGCACCCGGGCCTGTTCCACTCCTGGATCGGGTTCGGCTCGATGCTGCTGATGCGGGGGACGCTGCCCGGCCGGGACCGCGAGCTGGCGATCCTGCGGACGGCGCACCACCGGTCCTGCGACTACGAGTGGGGGCACCACCGCGGGCCGGCGCGCGCCGCGGGGCTGACCGAGGCCGAGATCGCCGCCGTCCGCCTCGGCCCCGACGGGCACGACTGGGGCCGCGACGACCGCATGGTGCTGGCCGCCGCGGACGAGCTGCACGAGCAGGGCACGATCGGCGACGAGACGTGGAGGGAGCTGTCCGGGCGGTTCGGGGAGCGCGAGCTGATCGAGCTGGTGATGCTGATCGGCCATTACCACATGGTCGCCTTCGCGCTGAACGCCCTCCGCGTCCAGCCGGAGGAGGGCACCGGCCCCGGAGAGGGGCGCTGATGCGGACGGGACGGTGGCTGCCCGCCGCGGCGGCGCTCGCGTCCGCGCTGGCCCTCACGGCGGTGCCGGGGCCCGGTGAGGCGCGGGCGGCGCTCGGGCGCTGCGGCGACCCCGCCCAGCGGCCGTGGTGCAACACGGCACTGACGCCGGACCAGCGGACCGCTCTGCTCATGCCGGAGATGACCGAGGACGAGAAGATCGCGCTGCTGGCGTCGGACGACCCCTTCGGCGGCCCGCTCGGCGGGTTCTTCGAGACGGCGCACGCGGACACGGCCAACGGCGTCGAGCGGCTCGGGATCCCGCCGGTGTACATGGCCGACGGCCCGGCCGGCGTGCGGCAGGGCAAGGCCACGGCACTGCCCGCGCCGATCGCGCTCGCGGCGGGCTTCGACCGCGAGGCCGCCGGACTGTACGGCGGGACGGTCGCCTGGGAGGCCAGGCACCGGGGCAACGACCTCGTCTTCGGGCCGACCGTCGACGTCCTGCGCACGCCCCGCAACGGCCGGACGTTCGAGGGCTTCGGCGAGGACCCCTACCTGTCGGCGACGCTCGGCGTACCGTGGATCAAGGCCGCGCAGGACCGGGGCGTGATGACGTCGGTCAAGCACATGGCCGTCTACACGCAGGAGACCGACCGGCTCTCGCTCAGCATGAACGTCGACCCGCGGACGCTGCGGGAGATCTACCTGCCGCCGTTCGAGGCCGCCGTGGGGGACGGCGGCGCGGCGACCGTGATGTGCGGGTTCGGGAAGCTGAACGGCCGGTGGGCCTGCCAGGACGGCGCCGTCCTGAACGGGATCCTGCGGTCGGAGTGGGGCTTCACGGGCTTCGTGCCGTCGGACCACACCGCGGCGCAGGACACGGCCGACGCCGCCAACGGCGGGCTCGACATGGAACTGCCGATCGGCATGAAGTACAACGCGTTCCTGCTGAAGACGGCCGTCGCTCAGAAGAAGGTCACGCAGGCCACCATCGACGGGCACGTCCGGAACATCCTGCGGACCATGTTCAGGTTCGGGCTGTTCGACCGGCAGGCGTATCCCAACGACCTCAGCCGCATCGACCGGACGGCGAGCGAGACCGCCGCCCGGCGGATCGCGGAGGGCGGCATCACGCTGCTGAAGAACGACGGCGTGCTCCCGCTGAAGGCGCCGCGCTCGATCGCGCTGATCGGGCGGGCCGCGCAGGAGAGCCCGAGCGGGTTCGGCTCGGCGAAGGTCGTCCCGTTCACGGCCGTCAGCGCGCGGGACGGCATCACGCGCCGCGCCGGGGCCGGGGCGACGGTGACCTACACCACCGGTGACGACCGCGCGGCGGCCGCCGCCGCGGCCCGCGGCGCCGACGTCGCCCTCGTGTTCGCGACCGACAGCCAGGGCGAGTTCTTCGACAAGTCCTGCCTGACGCTGGAGTGCGGCGAACCGCTCCGCGGCGACCAGGACGGGCTGATCTCCGAGGTCGCCAGGGCCAACCCGAACACGATCGTCGTCCTGAACACGGGCGGACCCGTGCTGACGCCCTGGGCAGGGCAGGTGAAGGGCATCATCGAGGCCTGGTATCCGGGGCAGGAGGCGGGGAACGCCCTGGCGCGCGTCCTGTACGGGGACGTCGACCCGGGCGGACGGCTTCCCGTGACGTTCCCGGTCGAGGAGAACGACGCCCCGACGGCCGCGAACCCCGCGCAGTACCCCGGTGTCGGCAAGACCACGACGTTCTCCGAGGGTGTCTTCGTCGGCTACCGGCACTACGACGCCAAGGGGATCGCGCCGCGGTTCCCGTTCGGGCACGGCCTCTCCTACACCACGTTCGCCTACAGCGGTCTCACCGCGAGCACCAAGGACGTGCAGGTGACGGTCACCAACACCGGTCAGCGGACCGGCGTCGCCGTCCCGCAGCTGTACATCGGCATGCCGTCGCCCGGCGTGGACGTCCTGCAGCCGCCCAAGCAGCTCAAGGGCTACGCCAAGGTCACGCTCGCACCCGGCGAGAGCACGAAGGTGACGTTCCCTCTGTCTTCGCGCTCGTTCGCCTACTGGAACGAGGGCGCGAAGGCCTGGAAGGTCGCCGGCGGCTGCTACAAGATCATGGTCGGTTCGTCCTCCCGGCGGATCGAGCGCACGGGGACGCTCGGCGCCTGCGGCTGACGGGGAAGATCGAGGTTCCGCTGCCGTACTCGCCGGTTACGCGGTACAAATGAGGAAATCTTCGTCCGTCCCCGCCGAGTCGGAGTCCCCCAGTGCCGCACGACACCTCCCGCGGGAGGACGACCGTCCATCCCGCACGCGCCGCCGCCCGTCCCGGGCGCCCGGCCCAGCCCCACGGCGGCCGCGCCGGGCGCTCCGGCAAGCCGCACCCCTCGCAGGCCCGCTCCGGGCAGGGGCGCGCGGGGCCGCCGCGTCCCGCGCAGGGCAGCCGGTACCTCACCGGCGGCGAGGCCGACGGCCCGCGGCTGCAGGAGGTGGTCGACGCCCGCGGCCCGCTGTCCGGGCCGCGGCTGCGCAAGGTCGCCGCGCGCACCGCCGCGGCGCTCGCGGCGATGCACCGCGCGGGGGTCGTGCACCACGACTTCAAGCCCGCCAACGTCCTGCTCGCCCCGGACGGCGCCAAGGTCGTCGACCGCGGCGCCGGGCGCCTCGCCGACGCCGCCGGGACGCCCGCCTACCTGGCGCCCGAGCAGATCGAGGACGAGCCGGCCGGGCCGCCCGCCGACGTCTTCGCGTGGGGCGCGACGATGGTGTTCGCCGCGACGGGCCGGCCGCCGTTCGGCACCGGGCCGAGCGCGGCCGTGATGCGGCGCGTCACGTCCCGCAGGCCCGACCTCGGCGAGATGCAGGGCCCGCTGCGCGACCTCGCCGTCCGCTGCCTGGACAAGAACCCCGCCGCGCGGCCGACCGCGCCGCAGGTCGTCCGGGCGCTGCGGGAGGGGCAGAGCCCGGCGCCGAAGCCGCGGCCCACGAAGATCCCGCGCTACCGGTGGCGGATGATGGTCGCGCTCGGCGCGGTCATCGCGGCCGGGTTCGCGCTCGGCATGCTGTTCTGACCGGCCCCGGTGCACGGGCCCTCACCGGTGCACGGGCCCTCACCAGTGCGGCGGCCGGTCCTCCAGCAGGCGGGAGTCGTCGTCGCCGGCGCGCCACTCGCCCCACCCGGTGTCGGTGTCGTCGAGCGTCTGGTCCGGCAGGATCTCCAGGTCGTCGTCCAGCTCGACCGGGCGGTCGTCGTCGGGTCCCAGGTTCATGATCCCCATTGTCGGCGATCGGACCCGGGCGCCGCACCGTGATCCAGGTCAAACCCTGACCAGGCCCCGGTGCCGCCGGCCCGCCGCCGTCCGGGCTCAGGCGGCCAGCCGGCGGGCGAACTCCGCCGCGGCGGCGGCCGGATCGGCGGCCTCGGTGATCGCCCGGACGACCACAACGCGGCTCGCGCCCGCGGCCAGGACCTCGTCCAGGGCGCCGAGGTCGATCCCGCCGATCGCGAACCAGGGCCGCGCGACCCGCTGCCCGGCGACGTACTCCACCAGCTTCGGGCCGGGGGCGGGCCGGCCGGGCTTGGTCGGGGTGGGCCACACCGGGCCCGCGCAGAAGTAGTCCACACCCGCCTCGGCCGCCGCCGCGGACGCCTGCTCGGGCGAGTGCGTCGACCGGCCGATCAGCATGTCGCCGCCGACGATCTCGCGGGCGGCGGGGACCGGCAGGTCGTCCTGGCCGAGATGCAGCACGTCCGCGCGGACGGCGTGCGCCACGTCGGCGCGGTCGTTGACCGCCAGCAGCGCCCCGTGCCGGTCGCACGCCGCGCGGAGGACCTCCAGAGAGGCCATCTCCTGCCGGGCCTCCAGGCCCTTCTGCCGGAGCTGGACGATGTCGACGCCGGCACCGAGCACGGCGTCCAGGAAGCCGGGCAGGTCGCCGTGCCGCTCCCGCGCGTCCGTGCAGAGGTAGAGGCGGGCTCGGCTGAGCCGCTCGCGCAGCTCGACGGCGCGTGCGGAGGGCAGATGCCTGGACACGGCGGCGGACGTCCTTTCTCGCATGCGGTCGCGGGGCCGCGCGGCGGCACGGTGCCGTGGCGCGCGACCCCGCGATGGTGTCACGTGCGTCCTCGCCGGGCGGACCCGGCCCGCGGCCGGCTAGAAGGCGAGCGCCTGGGCGCGGCGGCGGACCTCGGTCCCCCGGTTCTCCGTCAGCGCCTCGACGGGCGTCCCGGGGAGGGTGTCGTCGGCGGTGAACAGCCACCGGATCGTCTCGACGTCGTCGAAGCCGGCGTCCGACAGCAGCGTCAGGGTGCCGGGGAGCCCCTTGATGACCTGGCCGTCCTTGATGAACGCGGCGGGCACCATCGGCTCGCCGCCGCGGCGCACGGCCAGCAGGCGGTGCTCGCTGATGAGCTGCTTGATCCGGTTGGGCTTGATCCCGAGACGGTCGGCGGTCTCCTTCAGGGAGAGCCATTCGCCGGCGAGGGCGTCGGTCCGGGGGTCGAGTGCGCTGTCAACGGTTGCGTGCATCTGCGTCACGCCCCCTTGCTACCACGCCTTCGAAACCCTCAAACCCCCTGCACAACCGTTAAGTTTCCTCGCCGATCGCTAACGCCGAACGACCTGCTTGACGGGCACGTCCGGGTCGGCGATCGCCTCCGCGTCCACGGGCGTCCCGGCGGCGATCACCCGCCTCGCCTGTACCAGGTCGCGGGGCCTGCCGACGGTGAGGATCGCGTCGAGGCGGTCGCCGGTCAGCCACGCCACGGCCCATTTCGGTCCGGCCGGGTCGCCCCGGTGGACGAGCCGCTCGGCCGCGGCGTGGTTGCCCGCGTACTGGACCATCCGGCCGAACTGCTCCGACCAGAAGTAGGGGGCGGCGTCGTAGACGGCGTCCTGTCCGAGGAGGGTCGCGGCGGCCACGTCGGGGGCGTTGAGGGCGGTGTCCCAGTGCTCGACGAGGAGCCGCCGGCCGTACCGCCGCGACCACCAGGCCGCGCAGTCCCCGACGGCCACGACGTCCGGGCGCAGCGAAGCGGGGTCCTCCTCGCCCGTGTAGGCGCGGAACGAGCCGTCGGTGACCACGCCGCGCTCCAGCAGCAGGCCGGAGCCCTCCAGCCAGTCCAGGACGGGCCGGACGCCGACGCCGACGACCACCTCGTCCGCGCCGATCCGGCCGCCGCCGGCGAGGGCGAGCCCGCCCTCCTCGACCTCCGTGGCCTTGACGCCGGTGCGCAGCTCGACGCCGGCCTCGGCGTACCAGGGGGCGGTCAGCGCGCCGGCCTCGGGCCCGACAGCGTTGGCGAGCGGGGTGTCGGCCGCTTCGGCGACCGTGACGCGGCAGCCCTTCTTCGCCGCGGCGGTGGCGACCTCCGCCCCGATCCAGCCCGCCCCGACGATCACGATCCGGGCGCCCGGGGTCAGCCGGGCCCGCAGGTCGCGGGCGTCCTCGATGGTGCGCAGGACGTGCTGGCGGCCGTCCCCGGGCAGGGTGATCGGTGCCGCCCCCGTCGCGATCACGAGGCCGTCGAAGGGCAGGTCGCCCGCCGTGGACGCGACGGCGCCGCCGCGTCCGGGGGCGTCCAGCCGCAGGCCGGTGGCGCGCTCGCCGAGCAGCAGCTCGCAGCGCAGCGCGTCCCAGTCGGCGTCGACCGTCGTGTCGTCGGAGTCGCCCGCGAGGACGGCCTTCGACAGCGGCGGCCGGTCGTAGGGGCGGTGCCGCTCCGCCGAGACGAGGGTGAGCGCGCCCTCGTAGCCCCTGCTCCTCAGGGCCTCCACGGCGCGCACGCCGGCCAGCCCGCCACCCACGACGATGACCCTCTGCATGAAGGCAACCCTAACCGGCGCCGGATTCCGGGTGGACACCTGTCCAGGCGAAGGCGCGCGGCCTCAAGGTCGTAAGGTAGGAGGCGGACACAAGAGCACAGAC
Organism: Actinomadura sp. B10D3; assembly: GCF_039871695.1. NCBI lineage: Bacteria > Bacillati > Actinomycetota > Actinomycetes > Streptosporangiales > Thermomonosporaceae > Actinomadura > Actinomadura sp. B10D3. The sequence continues at coordinate 168,103 of NZ_JBDPLY010000003.1, read as the reverse complement.
CGCGGGAGTCCGGTACGACCGGGCTGAGAGGGCGGCTGAACGGGCCGCCGACCGCCAGACCTGATCCGGATCATGCCGGCGAAGGGAGCGCGTATGGAGATCGTCATCATCGGCGCCGGGGTCATCGGCCTCGCCACGGCCTGGCGGGCCGCCGCGGGCGGCGCCGCCGTCACCCTGGTCGACCCCGAACCCGCCGGAGGCGCCTCGTCGGTGGCCGCCGGGATGCTCACCCCGGTCAGCGAGCTGACCTACGGTGAAGAACCATTGCTGCGGCTCGGCCTCGCGTCCCGCGACCGCTACGGCGCGTTCGTCGCCGAACTGGAGGAGCAGACGGGCCTGGAGACCGGCTACCGCGCCGACGGAATCATCGAGGTCGCGTTCGGCCCCGACGACCTGGCCTACCTCGACGACCTCCGCCGCTTCCAGGAGAGCCTCGGCATCCCCGTCGAGACCCTGTCCGGCCGGGAGTGCCGGCGGGCGGAGCCGATGCTCGCGCCCGGCGTGCGCGGGGGGCTGCTCGCCCCCGAGGACGGCTCGATCGACCCGCGCCGCCTCACCCCGGCGCTGCTGGCCGCGGGCGAGCGGCTCGGCGTCCGGCTCGTCCTGCGGCGGGCGGCCGGGATCGTGATCGAGCACGACGCGGCGACCGGGGTGCGGCTGGACGACGGGACGGTCCTCCGCGCGGACCGGGTGCTGCTGGCCGCGGGCCCGTGGTCGGACGGCCTCGACGGCCTGCCTCCCGGGACCGTTCCACCCGTCCGCCCGGTGAAGGGGCAGGTGATCCGGCTCCGCGGCCGCACCCCGTTCCTCCGGCGGTCCACCCGCGGGCTCGTGAAGGGCTCGTCGGTGTACCTCGTCCCGCGCGCCGACGGCGAGGTCGTCCTCGGCGCCACGCAGGAGGAGCTGGGCTTCGACACGCGCGTGACCGCCGGCGGGCTCTGGGAGCTGCTGCGGGACGCCCGGGAGCTGCTGCCCGGCATCACCGAGCTGGAGTTCGCCGAGGTCTCCGCCGGGCTGCGTCCCGGCTCCCCCGACAACGCGCCCGTGATGGGCCCGACCGCGCTGCCCGGCCTCTTCGTGGGGACGGGGCACTTCCGCAACGGCGTCCTGCTCACCCCGGTGAGCGCCGACATCCTGTCCGCGATGCTGCTGGACCGGCCCGTCCCCGAGGTCGCCGGGCCGTTCGCCCCCGACCGCTTCTCCCCCGAGGTGACCGCATGAAGGTGATCGTCAACGGTGAGCCGCGCGAGCTGCCCGACGGCGCGAGCGTGGCCGAGGTCGTCGCGACCGTCACCGCCGCCGCGACCGGCGTGGCGGCGGCGCTGAACGACGAGGTCGTCCGGCGCGCCGAATGGGAGGCGACCGCGCTGCGCGACTCCGACCGCATCGAAGTGCTGACCGCCGTGCAGGGAGGCTGACCATGGCGACGACCACCGACCCGCTCGTCATCGCGGGCACCGAGCTCGGCTCCCGGCTGATCATGGGCACCGGGGGCGCGCCCAGCATGCAGGTGCTGCGAGAGGCGCTCACCGCGTCCGGGACGGAGCTGACCACGGTCGCGATGCGGCGGGTGGACCCGTCCGCGCGCGGCTCGGTGCTGGACGTCCTGTCGGACTGCGGGATCCGGGTCCTGCCGAACACGGCGGGCTGCTTCACCGCCGGGGAGGCCGTCCTGACGGCCAAGCTCGCCCGCGAGGCACTCGGCACGACCTGGGTGAAGCTCGAAGTGATCGCGGACGAGCACACGCTGCTGCCCGACCCGATCGAGCTGGTGGAGGCCGCCGAGCAGCTCGTCGCCGACGGGTTCACCGTGCTGCCGTACACCAGCGACGACCCGGTCCTCGCGCAGCGCCTGGAGCAGATCGGCTGCGCCGCGGTGATGCCGCTCGGCTCCCCCATCGGCTCCGGCCTCGGCATCCGCAACCCGCACAACATCGAGCTGATCGTCGAGCGGGCGGGCGTGCCGGTGATCCTGGACGCGGGGCTCGGCACCGCGTCCGACGCCGCTCTGGCCATGGAGCTCGGCTGCGACGCCGTGCTCCTCGCGACGGCCGTGACCCGCGCGCGACACCCGGCTCGGATGGCCGCCGCGATGCGGCACGCGGTGGAGGCCGGGCGCCTCGCCCGGCTGGCCGGCCGGATCCCGAAGCGCCGCTACGCCCAGGCGTCCTCCCCCTTCGACGGGCTCGCCACCTCTTAGAAACGCTAAAGGTTCCCCTGTAGAAGTATTCGCTGGACCTGAACACTCCGCACCGTGAGACTGGGCCCGTCCACCGGTGGCCGTGCCGCAACCCGGCAGGTCGCTTCGGTGTTCATGGAAACGACCCGAACCTAAGGTGCGAGACATGCAGCAGGAAAGCGGACGCGTCGACAAGCTCGCGATGGCGGCCGCCACGATCACGGTGGTGTGCTGGGCGTCGGCGTTCGTCGCGATCCGCAGCGCGGGCGCCGAGTACAGCCCAGGCGCCCTTGCCCTCGGCCGGCTCCTCGCCGGGTCGGTGGTGCTGGGCTCGCTCCTGCTCATCCGGCGCGAAGGGCTGCCGCCCAGGGGCGCGTGGCCCGGCATCGTCACGGCGGGCATCCTGTGGTTCGGCGCCTACATGGTCGCCCTGAACTGGGGCGAGCAGCTGGTGGACGCGGGAACCGCCGCCCTCGTCGTCAACAGCGGGCCGATCCTCATCGCGCTCCTCGGCGGCTGGCTGCTGAACGAGGGCCTGCCGCCCCGGCTGCTGGCCGGCATGGCCGTCTCCTTCGCCGGCGCCGCCGTGGTCGGGCTGTCGATGTCCGGCGAGGGGCGCTCGTCCGTCGGCGGGGTGCTGCTGTGCGTGTTCGCCGCCGTCGCCTATGCGGCGGGCGTCGTGAGCCAGAAGCCCTCGCTGCGGCACGCCTCGCCGCTGCAGTTCACCACGTTCGCGTGCGCCATCGGCGCGGTGGCCTGCCTGCCGTTCTCCGGGCAGCTGGTCTCCGAGGCCGCGCACGCCCCGGCCGGCGCCACCCTCAACATGATCTATCTGGGCGTCTTCCCGACCGCGATCGCGTTCACGACCTGGGGGTACGCCCTCGCCCGCACGTCCGCCGGGAAGATGGGCGCCACCACCTACGCCTCCCCCGCCCTCGTCGTCGTGATGTCGTGGCTGTTCCTCGGCGAGGTCCCCGGCCTGATCACGCTGGCCGGAGGCGTCCTGTGCCTCGCCGGCGTGGCCGTCTCCCGCAGCACCCGCTCCCTGCGCCGCCGCGTCCCGGCCGTCACCCCGGAACCGGCCGTCCCGGCGGCGTCAGCCTCGGGGCTCATCGATGCTCATACTCGCGAGTGATGAGAACCTCGCCGATTCGGCCGTAAACTCGCACCGATGGACGCGACGGTTGCCGATCCACTCGTCGGGCGCGTGCTCGACGGGCGCTACCGCATTGAGTCCCGCATCGCACGCGGTGGCATGGCCACGGTCTACGTGGCGCGCGACGTCCGGCTCGACCGGACCGTCGCGATCAAGGTGATGCATGCCGGGCTCGCCTCCGACGAGGACTTCGTCGCCCGCTTCATCGGCGAGGCCAAGGCCGCGGCGGCGCTGTCCCACCCGAACGTCGTCGCGGTCTACGACCAGCGCACCGACGGCGAGCACACCTTCCTGGTCATGGAGTACGTCGCGGGCCACACGCTCCGCGACGCGCTGAACTCGCTCGGCCGGCTCGGGCCGCGCGCCGCGCTGGAGATCATGATGCCGGTGCTGGCCGCCCTCGGCGCCGCGCACCGCGCCGGGCTCGTGCACCGCGACGTCAAGCCCGAGAACGTGCTGATCACCGAGGACGGCCAGGTCAAGGTCGCCGACTTCGGCCTCGCCCGGGCCGAGACCGCGAGCAAGATGACCAAGACCGGCATGATCATCGGGACGGTCGGCTACCTGGCCCCCGAGCAGGTGCTGGCCGGCAGCGCCGACGTCCGCTCCGACGTGTACGCGGCCGGGATCATGCTGTTCGAGCTGGTCACCGGGCACCTGCCCCACCAGGGCGACACGCCGCTCGCCGTCGCCTACAAGCACGTGAACGAGATCGTCCCGCCGCCGTCCAGCGTCGTCCCTGCCCTGCCCCCGCAGGTGGACGCCCTGGTCACCGACGCGACGAGCCACGACCCGGCGCGCCGCCCGCAGGACGCGAACCAGTACCACGCCGAGGTCGCCGAGGTGTTCGGCGGCCTGCCCCGCGACTTCGACCGGCGCGTCGAGGAGGCCTCGCGCAACCCCACCAGCGTGTTCGAGGCACCGGCCCAGGGGCGCACCGCCGTCCTCGACGCGACCACGCTGCCGGCCGAAGCACCTCGGCGCACCCGCACCGACCGCGCCATCGGGGTGCTGACCGGCCGGTACGTCCTGGTCGCCATCGGCACGCTCGCCGCGGTGATCCTCGGCTGGGCGGTCTGGTACCAGACGTCCGGCCAGTACGAGCACGTCCCGTCGTCGATCATCGGGATGAAGGTCGCCGACGCCCGCGACCAGCTGGAGTCCTCCGGCCTGGAGGTGCGGACCGCCAAGGCGGTCTACGACGACCGCGTCCACAAGGGAGGCGTCGCCAAGTCCGACCCGCCCGCGGGCGCCCGCATCGCCAAGGGCGAGCCGGTCACGCTGACACCCTCGAAGGGCATCACGCCGATCGAGGTGCCGGACGTCCGGAACAAGACCCTCCCGGACGCCACGAAGACCCTGGAGGACAAGGGCTTCAAGGTGGGCCGGACGAGCAGGAGCCCGTCGCAGACGGTCGCCAAGGACAAGGTCATCAGCACCGACCCCGACGCGGGCGAGAAGCAGTCCCCCGACGACCCGGTCGCCGTCGTCGTCTCCACCGGCATGTCGATGCCCGACCTCGTCGGCGAGAACGGCGACGCCGCCGCCAACCAGCTGCGCTCGATGGGCCTGGACGTCACCGTCCAGAAGAGGCAGGTGGACGGCAAGGAGCCGAACACGGTGGTCGAGCAGGCCCCCGCCGAGGGGACCGGCGTCTCCCGCGGCGACGACGTCACCATCGTCGTCAACAAGCGCGACTGCATCGTCGACGCGGGCCCCTTCCAGTTCGGCTGCGACGACGGCGAGGAGAAGAAGGTCCCCGTCCCGGACATGACGGGCCGCAGCGTGGACGACGCGAAACGCGCCCTGGAGGACTCCGGCTTCCGGGTCACCGTGGCGGGCTTCGGTGGCGACCGGGTCCGGTTCCAGTCCCCGAACAGCGGCGAGGCGCCGCGCGGCTCCACCGTCACGATTTTCCGGGGCCCCTGACCGGCTAGGCTGAACCGGCCATGACCTCACCGAAGAGCCCCGTCGGGGCGCATGTTCCCGTGGCCGGCGGCCTCGCCACCGGCGGCCTGAAGTACGCCGCCGAGATCGGCGCCGAGGCGATCCAGGTCTTCGTCGCCAACCCGCGCGGCTGGGCCCTCCCGGAGGGCAAGCCCGCCGAGGACGCGAAGCTCCTGGCGCAGGACGTCCCCGTCTACGTCCACGCCCCGTACCTGGTGAACTTCGGCTCCCCCACGCCCGAGACCCTGGCCAAGTCCATCGCCACGGTCCGCCATTCCCTCACCCGGGGCCGCGCCATCGGCGCCCGCGGCGTCGTCGTCCACACCGGTTCCGCGGTGACCCAGACCTACGACGCGGCCATGGCGCAGATCCACGAGCACGTCCTCCCCCTCCTCGAAGAGATCCCCGAGGACGGTCCCGACCTCCTCCTGGAGCCCATGGCCGGCCAGAACAACATGCTCTGCGCCAAGGTCCAGGACCTCGGCCCCTTCTTCGAGAAGCTCGAAGACCACCCGAAGCTCGGCGTCTGCTTCGACACCTGCCACGCCTTCGCCGCGGGCCACGACCTGGCCGCCCCCGGCGGCGTCAAGGACACCCTCGACGCCCTCGTGGCCACCGTGGGCGAGGGCCGCCTCAAACTGATCCACGCCAACGACAGCAAGGACGCCTGCGCCTCCGGCCGGGACCGCCACGAGAACATCGGCGCCGGCCGGATAGGCGAACCGCCGTTCGCCGACCTCTTCCGCCACCCCGCCGCGGCCGGCCTCCCCTTCATCATCGAAACCCCGGGCCGGGCCCCCGCCCCCCACGCCGAAGACATACAAACCCTGAAACACCTACGCGACACCTGAGATCGCGAAGCCAGGTTCGAGCGAAGTAAGAACAAGATCGCGAAGCGAGCCGCAAGGCGAGCCGAAGCAGATCGAAAAACCCGCACCCGCGCGCCAACCGGCACCCACTACTCCGCCGACCCAAGCCACCACCGCGACCACACGACAACCTGGGGACCGCGATCGCGTCCGAAGGCAGGTTCAAGCGAAGCGAGAACCTGATCGCGCAGCGAGCCGCTAGGCGAGTCGGAGCGATGCCAGCGATCGCCCGCTTTTGTCGACGATGGAGGGCGCCCAGCGCCCGAAGGAGGAGAAAAAGCAATAAATACGAGCTCGGGCGCCGCTGGACAACCCCCCGACTGTTCAGCGACGCCCGAGCCACAGGCCGCCGGATCCCACCCCCCCGGTACGGGATCCCGCGACTCACGATCCGGGTTGAACCGGATCTCCGGATTTGCTCTTGTGGGAGGGTTCGCGGCCGGGGGCCGCCCGCCCCTCCGGAGCGGTGTGTCATTGAGAACACTAGAGGGGTGATTCCACGGTTGGACCCCTGGGAAGCACAAGGCTCGGTAAACGGTGCGTAGTCATAGACATGCGTAGCGTAGTCACGCGGTGAGCGGTCGGTTCGGGGGGACGAGCGGTCTCCCGCTCAGTGCGCGGCGGCGTCCTCGGGGAGGTGCAGTTTCCTCAGGGCGCGGTCGGTGCCGCGGGGGACGCGGTGGCGGGTCAGCAGGGACACCGCGACCATGGCGGTGAAGGCGGCCGGGACGACGATCAGGGCGGGCGCGGTGAGCAGGGCGGCCGTCCAGCCCGTTCCGGCGCCGTGCAGCAGGCGGACGATGCCCGCGGTGACGGCGGCGCCGGCGCCGAGGAGGAGTCCGGTGGCGGCGCCGGCGGCGGTGAGGCCGCGCCACCAGATGCCGAGGACGAGCAGCGGGCACAGGGTGCACGCGGAGACGCAGAGCGCGGTGGTGACGAGGGCGGCCGCGCTCTGCGGGCCGATCCTCGGCAGGAGGACGAGCGGTGCGCCGAGCGCGAGGACGACGCCGGCGCGGAAGGCGGTGGCGCCGCTGCGGCGGCGGACGCCCTGCGCGATCGTCCCGGCGATGGCGACGGCGAGCCCGCAGGACGTGGAGATGAACGCGGCGAAGGCGCCGGCCGTGATGAGGCCGGTGAGCAGGGCGCCGGCCGGTCCGGGGGCCATCCGCTGCGGGAGCAGGAGGACGGCCGCGTCGGTGTCGCCGGTCATCAGCAGTTCGGGCGCGTAGATGCGCCCGAGTGCCGCGTAGACGGTGGGGAAGACGTAGAACAGCGCGAGGAGGACCGGGATGAGGGCGGCCGTCCGGCGGGCGGCGCTCCCGCAGCCGTTGGTGTAGAAGCGCATCAGGATGTGGGGCAGGCCCATGGTGCCGAGCAGGACGCCGAGGAGCGCCGAGTAGGTGCCGAACAGCTCGTGGTCCTCGTCGCGGCCGAACGGGGTCGCCCACGCGTCGTGGGCTTGCAGGGGCAGGCGGTCGGCATGGGGCACGGCCGCGCCCTCCGGGAAGACCACCTCGGTCTCGCGGCCGATGGTGTGCGGGCCCTCGGTGAGGGAGACGGCCTCGCCGCGGCGGCGGACGCCGTCCAGCCGGCCCTGCGCGGTGACGGTGACCGGCACGGGGACGGTCACCGCGACGTCGGTGCGCACGTGGACGCGGGTCGTCCGGTCGAACCGCGGCGGGCCGTCGCCGACGGGGGTGGGGGCGCCGTGCAGCTTCCAGGCGCCGAGCAGCGCCGCCGCGGAGACGGCGACGACGGCCAGCTTCACCCAGAACTGGACGGCCTGGACGGAGGTGATGCTGCGCATCCCGCCGCCGGAGCCGACGAGCGGGAACGTGACCGCGACCACGACGGCCCAGCCGGCCCAGACCGGGGCACCGGTCAGCACGCGCAGGGTGACGCCCGCCCCCTGGAACTGCGGCAGGAGGTAGAACCAGCCGATGCAGCAGACGCAGCACGTGACGATGCGCCGCACGGCCGGGGAGCCGAGCCGCCACTCGGCGAAGTCGGAGACGGTGTAGGCGCCGGACCGGCGCAGCGGCGCCGACACGAACGCCAGGAGCAGGACGTACCCGGCGGTCGCCGCGACCGGGAGCCACAGCATGTCGGCGCCGTAGGCGAGCACCAGCCCCGCGGTGCCGAGGAACGCGGCGGCGGAGATGTACTCGCCGCCGACCGCGGAGGCGTTCCACCAGGGGCTGACGCCCCGCGAGGCGACCCGCAGGTCGGAGGTGGTGCAGGCCGAGCGGCGGGCGTGCGCGCCGAGGAGGGCGGTCATGCCGAGCAGGGCGGTGAGCGCCGCCGCCGCGGCCGCCGCGGTCACCGCCGTCCCGCCGTCCCGGTGAGCTCGCGTTCGGCGCGTTCGGCCCGTCTCAGCTGCCGGAACGCCACCGCGACCCACACCGGCTGGATGCCGAGCGCGAGGACGGCGCAGGACAGCGGAACGCCGCCCACGCGCGCCCGCGCGACCGCCGGGACGAGCGCGAGCAGCGCGGGCAGCCCCGTCACCACGGCCATGACGATCGCGGCGGTGCCGAGGGCGATCCGCAGCTGGGCGCGGATCAGGGCGCGCGCCTCCGCCTCCCCCGGCCGCGGGGCGGGCGGGGCGCACGGCCGGCCGGGATGGGACGGCTCGCCCGGGTCGGACCCGGGCGGTTCGGAGCCGGTCGCGGGGGCGTCCGGCGGCGCGGCGCCGGACGTCTCGGCGATCACGGCGCGGCGCTCATCGGCCATCGCGGGCCTCCCCCGCCGGGGCGCCGTCCTCGCCCGGCTGGTGGAACCGGCGGACCAGCAGGTCGCGCACCTCGCGGGTGTGGCGGCGACTGACCTGCAGCAGCTCGTCCCCGATCTGGACGGCCGCGCGGCCCCCGTCGAAGCGCAGCTCGGTGATGTGCGCGGACGCGACCAGCGTGCTGCGGTGGATGCGGATGAACCCGGCGCCCTCCCACCGCTTCGTCAGCACCGACAGCGGCATCCGCACGAGGTAGCCGCCGTCGGCGGTGTGCAGCCGGACGTAGTCGCCCTGCGCCTCGACGTGCGTGACCGTCCGGCGGGAGACGAGCCGGGTGCGCCCGCCGAGCTCGACGGGGATCATCTCGTCGGCGGGGTCGAGTCCGGCGTCCTCGGCGTGTGGGGCCGGGCGGTGCGCGGCCGCCGCCACCCGGCGGACCGACTCGGCGAGCCGCTCCGGCCGGACGGGCTTCAGCAGGTAGTCGAGCGCGCCCAGCTCGTAGGCGGTGACGGCGCAGTCGTCGTGCGCGGTCACGAACACCACGTGCGGCGGCGCGGCGAAGCCGGTGAGGAGCCGGGTGAAGTCGAGCCCGTCGAGGCCCGGCATGCGGATGTCCAGGAACACGGCGTCGAGGTGCTCTCCCTCCACGAGCATGCGGCTGAGGTCGCGCAGCGCGGACGAGGCGTCCCCCGCGCCAGTGACCCGCCCGATCCGGGAGTCCCTGCGCAGCAGGTACGTCAGCTCCTCCAGGGCGGGGCGTTCATCGTCGACCGCGAGGACGTGAAGCATGGGGGTGACTTTGCCGCGATTACCGTCTGTCCGCAATCGATTCCATGAAGTGAGTTCCGTACCGCCCGCGCGGCGGGCGTCAATCCGGGAACACGCCCGGACGATATTTCGGGATACGCAGATTGACCTTGGTCCCGGCGCCGAGAGCGGTCTCGACGGTGAGCCCGTACTCGTCGCCGTAGACCTGGCGCATGCGCTCGTCGACGTTCGCGAGCCCGATCCCGGGGCCGCCGTCCTGCCGGGCCCGGGTCGCCACGCTGCCCCAGCCGGTCGGGCCGGGACGGCCGAGCGGCGCGGAGAGGATCTCCTGGAGCCGCTCGGGGTCCATGCCGACCCCGTCGTCCTCGACGCTGATCGCGGCCTCGGCACCGGAGTCGCGGGCCACGATGGAGATGTGGAACGCCTCGCGCTCCCCCGCCATGCCGTGCCGGATGGCGTTCTCCACGAGCGGCTGGAGGGCGAGGAACGGGACGGCGACCGGCAGCACCTCCGGCGCGATCTCGACCCGGCAGCGCAGCCGGTCGCCGAACCTTGCCCGCTCCAGCAGCAGGTAGCGGTCGAGGGAGCGCAGCTCGTCGGCGAGGGTGGTGAAGTCGCGGGGGTTGCGGAAGGAGTAGCGGGCGAAGTCGGCGAAGTCCAGCAGCAGCCCGCGGGCCCGGTCGGGGTCGGTGCGGACGAACGAGGCGATCGTGGTCAGCGAGTTGTAGACGAAGTGCGGGGAGATCTGCGCGCGCAGCGCCCGCCGCTCGGCCTCCGCGAGCCGGACCCGGGCGGAGTCGAGCCCGGCCAGCTCCAGCTGCCCGGTGACGAGCCGGGCGGCCTCGCCGACCGCGCGGACGCGCGCCGCCGACGGGCCGTCCCAGTACGCGGCGAGCGCCCCCTCGACGCGTCCCTCGACGGTGAGCGGGGCGACCATCGCCGCCCGGACGCGGCACCGCGCGGAACCGCAGCCGAGCACCTCCGGCGCGATCACGCGGGGCCGGGCCGACGCGAGGACGGGCAGGACGTGCCCGACGGCGTCGGCGGCGTGGGCGGCGCGGCCCGCGCCGTCCCAGGCCAGCAGCCGGGGCGCGGCCCGCCCCGCGCCCTCGCCGGAGCCCGCGCCCTCGCCGGTCGCCGCGCCCTCATCGGAGCCCGCGCCGCCGTCCGGGACGGCAGCCGGCGCGCGCACCGCGACCAGCGCGACCGCCTCGGCGCAGAGCAGCACGCGGAGGCGCCGGGCCGCCGGGCGCGCCGCGTTCTCCGTCAGCCCGGCGCGCAGGGACGGGGCGGCGCGCGCCACCAGGTGCAGCGCGGCGAACGCCGCCGCCTCGCCCGGGTCGGCGTGCGCGCGGCGCGGCGGGGGGAGCCGGCGGCGCAGCGCCCCGACCCCGGCGGCACCGGCGGCCGTGGCGCACGCGACGGCGTCCGCGACGGACGGTATGACCATGGCAACGTACGGTAACGGCTGCCGCCCGCCCAGGTGCGGTCGTTGCTCATTTACGAAGGTCTCGGATGGGCCACGGCCCGCGCCCCCGGCGGGGGCTCACGTCACAGCGGCGGAGACTCGCCCTCGTCCTCCTGGTAGGAGTAGCGCTGCTCGTGCCACGGGTCGGCGACGTTGTGGTAGCCGCGCTCCTCCCAGAAGCCGCGCCGGTCCTTCACCAGGTACTCGACGCCGCGGACCCATTTCACGCTCTTCCACGCGTACAGGTGCGGGACGACGATCCGGACGGGGAAGCCGTGGTCGGGGCTGAGGCGCTCGCCGTCGCGGTGGGTGGCGAACATCGTCCCGTCGGCGAGGAAGTCGCTCATCCGGATGTTGGCGCTGTAGCCGTACTCGGCCCAGACCATCACGTGCGTCACGTCCGGCGCGGGCGGTGCCATCTCCACGAACGCCGTGCCCGGGACGCCCTCCCACTCGTTGTCCGGGATCGTGAACTTGGTGACGCAGTGGAAGTCGGCGACCGACCGCATCCTCGGCAGGGCGTCGAACTCGTCCCAGGTCCAGCGGTGCTGCTCCCCCGACTCGGTCGCGCCGAAGACCCGGAAGTCCCAGTCCTTGGGACGGAACTTCGGCACGGGGCCGTAGTGCAGGACGGGCCAGCCCCGGGGGACGTACTGGCCGGGCGGCAGATCGCGCGGCCGCGGTGCGGGCTGTTCGGGGTCGCTCATGACGCGGCCATCCTGCCATCCGGAGTGAGCTGAGCCATATCCGGGGGTGCGTGCGGGCCCCCGTCCCGGCGATCGGCTACGCTGAACCCGTGCGCAACGTCGTGTATCTGTTTTGGTTCGACCAGCCCGGGCGGCTGGTCTGCCAGACGCTGCGCTGACAGACCACAGGCGAAAGCCCCGGGCCGGCCGGCCCGGGGCTTTCGTCGTCCCAGGGGCCGGAGCCGGGTTCCCGGGCGTAGAGGAGAGGCAGCACACCCATGGTCGTCGTCATGGCCCCGGAGGCCAGCGAAGCGGATATCAAGGCCGTCGTCTCACTGGTCGAGACGGCAGGGGGTGACGCCTTCGTCAGCCGCGGCGTGGAACGGACCATCGTCGGGCTGGTCGGCGACGTCCAGCAGTTCGGCACGCTGAACCTGCGCGGCATGCGGGGCGTCAGCGACGTCATCCGCATCTCGGCGCCGCACAAGCTGGTGAGCCGCGAGAACCACGCCGAGCGCTCGGTCGTCCGGGTCGGCGGCGTGCCGATCGGCCCCGGCACCATGACGCTGATCGCCGGCCCGTGCGCGGTGGAGACCCCCGAGCAGACCCTCGGCGCCGCGCAGATGGCGCAGGCCGCGGGTGCGACGCTGCTGCGCGGCGGCGCGTTCAAGCCGCGGACGTCGCCGTACGCGTTCCAGGGGCTCGGCGAGGCCGGGCTGCGCATCCTCGCCGACGTCCGCGCGGAGACCGGCATGCCGATCGTCACCGAGGTCGTGGACGCCGCCGACGTCGAGCTCGTCGCGTCCTACGCGGACATGCTGCAGATCGGCACCCGCAACGCGCAGAACTTCGCGCTGCTGCAGGCCGCGGGCGAGTCCGGCAAGCCGGTCATGCTGAAGCGCGGGATGAGCGGGACGATCGAGGAGTGGCTGATGGCCGCCGAGTACGTCGCGCAGCGGGGCAACCTCGACATCGTGCTGTGCGAGCGGGGCATCCGCACGTTCGAGCGGGCGACCCGCAACACCCTGGACATCTCCGCGGTGCCGGTGGCGCAGCGCCTCTCCCACCTGCCGGTCATCGTGGACCCGTCCCACTCGGGCGGCAGCCGCGACCTCGTCCTGCCGCTGACCCGCGCCGCCATCGCGGTCGGCGCCGACGGCGTGATCATCGACGTGCACCCGCACCCGGAGACCGCGCTGTGCGACGGACCGCAGGCCCTGGTGGACGGCGATCTGCGCGAGCTGGCGAAGGTGGTCCGCGACCTGCCCCCGCTCGTCGGCCGCACCCTCACCCAGGCCGAGAACTCGGACGCCGTCCCCGCCTGATCCGCGGTTCATTGTGGGGGGCCGACCCCCCACACCCCCCGGCAAGATCAGCGAGGCGGTATCGTCCCTTCCATGGCTTACTGGGCACCTGATTGCGGGCCGCCGCGCTCCTGACGGGGCGCGGCGACCGCGACTCTGCCGACGACCGGCACGGCCCGGCGCGAACCGCGCCCGGCCGTGTCGTCCTGCGCCCCGAATCCGGAGCCCCCTTCCGATTCGAGCCCAGGAGCCTTCTCCGTGTCACAGCGCACGTCCCTTCGGCATGCGTCCGAAGAGCACGCTTCCTCCCGTAACCGGCGCGGCGGCGCCGACGTCCTGCTCGCGGCGTCCCTGTGGGGGACGACCGGGACCGTCCGCACCTTCGCCGACGGCGCGTCCCCGTACTCGATCGCGGCGATCCGCATCGTCGTCGGCGGCCTCATGCTGCTCGCGCTCGCCGCGTCGAGGCGCCGCGGCGCCGGGCTGCGCCGGCTGCTGCGCGAGCGCCGCAACCTGCCGCTCATCGGGCTGGGCGCGGTCGCGATCAGCGTGTACCAGACGGCCTTCTTCGTCGCCGCCGGGCGGACCGGCGTGGCGGTCGGCACCGTCGTCACGATCGGCGGCGCGCCCGTCTTCGCCGGCCTGATCGGGCTGGCCGTCCGGCGGTCCGCGCCGGGAGGCCGCTGGATGCTCGCGACCGCCGGCGCCGTGGCGGGGTGCGCCCTGCTCGTGGGCGGCGGCCGGGACGCGGGCGCCGAGCCGCTCGGCATCGCGCTGGCCCTGCTGTCCGGGTTGTCGTACGCGGTGTACGCGACGGTGGCGTCCGTCCTCATCACCCGGGGCGAGGAGGACCGGGCCGTGGCCGGAGCGCTGTTCGGCACCGCGGCCGTCCCGCTCTTCGCGGTGCTGCTGGCCGGCTCGACGAGCTGGCTGGCGACGGGGACGGGCGCGCTCATCGCGCTCTACCTCGGCGTCATCACGACGGGCGGCGGCTACCTGCTGTTCGCCCGGGGCCTGCGCACGACCCCCGCCACCACGGCGACGACGCTGACCCTGGCGGAGCCGGCGGTGGCGGCGGTGCTCGGCACCGCCGTGCTGGACGAGCGTCTCGGCGGCCCGGCGCAGGCCGGTCTCGTGCTGCTCGCAGCGAGCCTGGTGGTCCTCGTCGCGCCCGTCCGATGGAAAACGCGGCGGTAACGAATTGGTCTGAACCATTGGCCGGGCCGGGCGCGGCGGGGATGATGGCCGGCATGACAACGGGCGATGGTGACGCCGGGGGGCGGCTGTTCCCGGAGGATCTGGACGGTGTCGACCCGGTCGCCGCCGTGATGCTGGCGGACGCGTGCCGAGCCGCGTCCGCCTACCCGGAGCCGGTGGTGGTCGGCGCGCTGTTCACGGCGGCCGAGCGCGTCCCCGGCGGCTGGCAGATCGTGTGCCCGTGCGACCCGCTGCCGCAGGGCGCGCGGGAGCTGCTGGCCGTCCATCTGGAGGACCTCGCCGCGCTGTGCGGCGGCGCCGAGGCGCGCGTCCTGCTCGACGCGGCCCGGACGCTGCAGCGCGCACCGTCCGACGACGTCGTCGCGGGCGCGCGCCGGTTCCGGATCGTGCGGATCGAGCAGCTGGTCCGCACGGGCCCGGACGGCCCGGAGCCGCCCCGCCCGACGGACCTGGACCCGCTGCCCGCCCGCCGCGTCCCGCCCGGCCGCCCGTACGAGCTGCTGCCCGACGACGACCCGGCGGCCGGCGGCGCGGCGGCCGAGCTGCTCCACCGGGTGCTGGAGGCGGCCGCCGGCGCCGAGCCGCCCGGCGCGTTCCTCACCCCGGTCGCGCTGGCGCCGGTCTTCACGGTCGCCGAGCGCGGCGAGAAGCGCTGGCGCCCCGTGGGGCGGCTGTACGACGCGCCGCAGCAGGCCCGCGACTCGCTGGTCACCTACTTCCGGCACGTGGTGCCGGCGGTGGAGAGCCCCGCCGCGACGGACCTCGAACGCTTCGCGGAGGCGGCGGAGCTGATGGAGGCCGAGACCCGCCGCAACGGCATCGCCGTCGCGGGCCGCCGCTTCCGCATCGTCCGCATCGAGCGCATCACCCTGATGGGCCACGACGGCCCCGAGGCCCCGCGCGCGTCGGACTTCGACGCCCGCTGATCTTGCCGCGGGCGTGGGGGCGCCCCCCACGATGAACCGTGGTCAGGCGGGCTGGTCGGCGTAGGCCGGGCGGTGCTCCTGGACGGACTCGGCGAGCTGGTCGGCGAGTTCGCCGACGTCGAGGCGCTTCTCGATGCGGTGCAGGTCGTCGATCTTGGCGCGGGTCTCGGCGCGGCGGGGCGCGAGGACGGTGCAGCAGTCCTCGTCGGGCAGCTCGGAGATCGACAGGGTGCGGATGCGGCGGGCCTGGTCCATGATCTCGATCTTGTCCATGCCGACGAGCGGGCGCAGGATGGGCAGCTCGACGGCGTCGTCCAGCGCGGTGATGTTGGCGAGGGTCTGGCTGGACACCTGGCCGAGCGCGTCACCGGTGATCAGCGCGGAGCCGCGCAGGCGGCGGGCGAGCACCTCGCCGGTGCGCAGCATCAGCCGGCGCTGCGCGATCACCGCGAGCCGGTCGGCGCCGGACGACTTGATCTGCTGCTGCGCCTTGCCGAACGGCACGACGAACAGCCGCGACCCGCCCTGGAACTTGTCCAGCTCGCGGACCAGCGCGTACGCCTTGTAGATCGACTCGGGGCCGGTGAACGGCATGCCGGAGAAGTGCAGGTAGTCCACGCGCAGGCCGCGCCGCATCATCCGGTACGCGGCGACGGGCGAGTCGATGCCGCCGGACATCAGCACGAGGGCGCGGCCGCTCATCCCGACCGGCAGGCCGCCCTGGCCCGGCAGGCCGCCGGAGTAGACGAACACCTCGTCCCGGTCGACCTCGATCGACAGGGTGTGCTCGGGGTCCTTGAGCCGGACGGGCTGGCCGTAGCGGGCGGTGAGGAGCGCGCCGACGTGCCGGTCCAGCTCGGTGGACGTCATCGGGAAGCGCTTGTCGCGGCGGCGGGACCGGACGGCGAACGTCCCGGTGCGGCCGTCCATCAGCTCCAGGGCGGCGCGCTCGACGCTGGGGAGGTCCTTGCCGACCCGCCAGGCGCGGTGCGCCCACACGATGCCCATGACGTCGGTGATCCGCTGCGCGACCCGCTCCATGGTGGCGAGGTCGGCATCGTGCTTGCGGACGATGAACACGCCGTGGCGGCGGACGACGTCGACCCGGGCGATGGGGCGGACGGCGTTGCGCACGTTGTCGGCGAGGCGGCGTTCGAACTGCTCGCGGTTCTTGCCCTTGAGGACGACCTCACCGAGCTTGAGCAGCACACACGGCTCGCCGTCCACCGGCGACTGCTCCCGGACGTCCGCCGGCGCGGTGTCGAGCGTGGTCATGCGTGGTCCTCCTGGCGGGAACAAGTCGGGGTCGAAGCCAGTGTCGCCCAAAAACGGCGACACCGCGAACGGGTAACGGCGCGCGCGAGGCGCGGCATTCCCGCCAGGAGGGCCGCGGTCAGCCGAAGAAGACCTCGGACTCGGAGTAGCGCTCCAGCGGGACGGTCTTCAGCTCCTTGGTCGCCTGGTCGAGCCCGACGCGGACGATGTCGGTGCCCTGCAGCGCGACCATCTTGCCGTAGTCGCCGTCCTTGACCGCGTCGATGGCCTGGAGGCCGAAGCGGGTGGCGAGGACGCGGTCGAACGCGGTGGGCGTGCCGCCGCGCTGGATGTGCCCGAGCACGGTGGCGCGGGCCTCCTTGCCGGTGCGCTTCTCGATCTCGTCGGCGAGGGCCTGGCCGATGCCGCCGAGCCGGACGTGCCCGAACGCGTCGCGCTCGCCGGTCTGCAACTGCATCTGCCCGTCGACCGGGTGGGCGCCCTCGGACACCACGATGATCGGCGCGTACCGGGTCTTGAACCGGCTCTCCACGTACTGGCAGACCTTCTCGATGTCGAAGGGCCGCTCGGGGATCAGGATGACGTTGGCGCCGGCGGCCATCCCGACGTGCAGCGCGATCCAGCCCGCGTGCCGGCCCATGACCTCGCAGATCAGCGCGCGGTGATGGCTCTCGGCGGTGGTGTGCAGCCGGTCGACGGCCTCCATGCCGATGTTCACCGCGGTGTCGAACCCGAAGGTGTAGTCGGTCGCGTTCAGGTCGTTGTCGATCGTCTTCGGGACGCCGACGACGTTGACGCCGTTGCCGTACAGCTCGCGCGCGACGCCGAGGGTGTCCTCGCCGCCGATGGCGATCAGCGCGTCCACGCCGAGCCCGGCGAGGTTGTCCTTGATCCGCTCGATGCCGCCCTCGACCTTGACCGGGTTGGTCCGGGACGAGCCGAGGATCGTCCCGCCGCGCGGCAGGATCCCGCGCACGGCCTGGACGTCGAGGGCCACGGTGTCGCCTTCGAGGGGACCGCGCCAGCCGGCCCGGAAGCCGACGAACTCGAAGCCGTACTCCTGCACGCCCTTCCGGACGACCGCGCGGATCACCGCGTTCAGCCCGGGGCAGTCGCCGCCACCGGTCAACACTCCGACGCGCATGCCGCCACCTTCTCCAGCCACCGGTCTCCTCCCTCGATCGACATGCTCAGACTAGCCGCCGGCATGCGGCGGCGCGGGTTTTCGCCGGGTGTCCCGGCGCGCCGCCATTGGTCTAGACCATAGCCCGTCCGCGGGGTGCCCGGCACACCCTTCGGCCGCACCGCCGGAGGTCAGCCCCGCGAACCCCCGCGGAACGTCCGGACCCGCCCCCGGAACTGCACCGCCACTCCCCCGCCGACCCTCCGGACGGCCGCCCGGCGCGGGCGCGGCGGGGAAGCGCCGTCGTACGACCACCGGATCTCGGCGAGATCGAGTTCCCGCGCCGCGTCCCCGGAGAGGCCGCCGCGGCGCGACCGCGCGAAGTCGAAGCCGTCCCGGAAGGACCCCTGAGTGGGCCGCTCGGCCGCCCAGCGCGCGAAGACGGCCTTCCAGGACGTCCCGTACGAGCCTGCCAGCGCGGGCCAGGAGCGGGCCACCTCCCCCGCCCGCTTGAGCAGGATCCCGTGCGCGGCCGCCCGGACCGCACCGGCGTCGAACCCGGCCGGCATCGGCCCGCCGGCCGTCATCGCCCGCACGAGCGCCTCCTGCGCCGCCGCCAGGTCCGCGTCGAAGCCGCTCATGTGACCGCCCGCGCCCCGGAGGCGGCGGCGATGGCGTCCAGTTCGGCCTGGAGCTCGCCGGCGGGCGGGTAGCGGCCGTCGCGCTCCAGCAGGAGGCCGGGCGGGCGGTGCCGGGCGCACAGCTCGCCGATCAGGTCCAGGACCTCCGGCGGGACGGCGGCGGCGTGCGTGTCGTGGTAGCGCCCGCCTTCCTCCGACCCGCCCGCGACGTGGCAGTACGCGATGCGGTCGAGGGGCAGCCGGTCGAGGAGGGCGGCGGGGTCCTCGCCGCGGTTGCGCGCGTTGGCGTACACGTTGGCGACGTCCAGCAGGAGGAGGGCACCGGTCCGTTCCAGTAGTTCGGTGAGGAAGTCGCCCTCGGTGTACTCGGCGTCCGGCCAGTCGAAGAGCGTGGCGATGGGCTCGACGGCCAGCGGGACGGGCATCTCGGCCTGCGTCCGGCGGATGTTGGCGGTGAGCGCGTCCAGCGCCGCCCGGGTGCGCGGCACCGGCAGCAGGTGCCCGGCCTCGATGCCGCCGGCCCGCACGAACGCGATGTGCTCGCTCACCAGCGGCGCGCCGAGCGCCTCCGCGCAGGCGGCCAGGTGCGCGACCCGCTCCGCGGCGACCGGCCCGGCCCCGCCCAGCGACAGCTTCACCCCGTGCGGGACGATCCGCACCCCGCGGTCGCGCAGCGCGAGCAGGTCGGGCGCCGGATGCGCCGGGTGCACGGACTCGGCGATCACCTCGGTGAAGCGCAGCCCGGGCAGCGCGCCGACGAACCCGGCGATCTCCGGCCGCCACCCGATCCCCACGCCGAGATCCGGCAGGTCAGCCGCCGCCACCGCAGCCTCCTCCCCCTCCGCCGCCTCCACAGCCCCCGCCTCCTCCGCCGCCGCAGCCGCTCCCGCCGCCGCACGAGCCGCCCCCGCCGCAGGACGACGAGGAGCACACCGAGGCGGTGGAGGAGCAGGACGAGCCCGAGTACCCGCCCGAGGTGGCCGCGACGCCGGTCAGCTCCAGGTACCGGCCGAGCCCGGCGGTCTGCGCGAACATCGGGTCGAACGCCATCAGCGCGGCCGTGCCGAACAGCGCGACGCCCATCAGCACCGACGGCGCGGCGAGCCCGACGTACACCGGCGTGAGCGCGGGGTCGAGGTGCGGATTGGCCTCCTTGATCCGGTCGACGGCGCGCGCCCCCTCCTCGGTCCGCTCGTCGCCTGATCCGAGGGCGGCGCCTCCCGCGATGGCGAGGCCGAGCAGCGCCGCGATGGGGAGGAGGACGCCCGGGAACCCGCCGAACACGCCGGTCACGACGAAGCTCCCGAAACCGATCAGCATCCATCCGTAGAAGACCGCCGAGAAGATCCGCAGCCGGCGCCGCGCGGCCTCCGGGACCACCATGCCCTGCGCGACCAGGCCGTCGCGGAGCTGGTCGAGCGCGGCGCGGACGCCGGCGTCGGCGGTGAGGCGGGCGAGCGTCGGGGCCCCGCCGCCGACGATCGCCGCGTAGACCGCCGCGTCCAGCGGCTTGCCCGCGGCCCGCGGACCGTCGCCGGCCGGCCCGGTCGCCACCAGCCCGCCGTCGGCGTAGGCGTCGACCGCCCGGTCGAGCCGCAGCGCCGTCACCGACGCGGCGATCGCGTGCCGCCCGCCGCCGTGCAGGTAGGCGACCTCGTACGGGTGCAGCTCCCGGCCCGGGGGCCCGCCCCGGACCAGCTCGGCCCGCATCCTCCGCAGGATCGCCAGCAGCACGATGCCGACCAGGATGTGGGCCGCGAGGAACCCGAGTTCGAGGCCCCAGATTTCGTCCATCATGGCGCGCTCCCGTTCCGACGAACGTTCCCACGATCAGACGCCCGCGCGGCCGTGCGGGTTCATCGCGGCCCGCTACTCCTCGTCGTCGAGGCCCTTCTCGATGGCGTAGCGGACGAGTTCGACCCGGTTGTGGAGCTGGAGCTTGCCGAGGGTGTTCTGCACGTGGTTCTGCACCGTCCGGTGGGAAAGGACGAGGCGCTGCGCGATCTGCTTGTACGTCAGGCCCTTCGCGACGAGCCGCAGCACCTCGGTCTCGCGCTCGGTCAGCCGGGGGGCGTCGTCGTCCTCGCGGGCGGGCGCGGCGGCGAGGCGGCGGTACTCGCCGAGGACGAGCCCGGCGAGCCCGGGGGTGAAGACGGCGTCGCCCTCGCCGGTCCGCCGGACGGCGTCCAGGAACTCCTCGCGGGCGGCGGACTTGAGCAGGTAGCCGGTGGCGCCCGCCTTGACCGCCTCCAGGACGTCCTGCTGCTCGCCGCTCGCCGACAGCACCAGCACCCGGACGGGCGGGTCGGCCGCGGCGAGGCGGCGGGTCACCTCGACCCCGCCGATGTCGGGGAGCTGCAGGTCGACGACGGCGACCTGCGGGCGCGCCGCGGCGGAGACGCGGACGGCGGCGCGGCCCTCCCCGACCGCCGCGACCACCTCGTGGCCGGCCTCGGCGAGGTCGCGGGCCACCGCCTCGCGCCACATCGGATGGTCGTCCACGACCATGACCCGGAGGGGAACGTCGCTCACGGTCACACCCTAGGCCGGGACCGGCGGGCGCGGCACCGTCATCTCGATCTCGGTCCCCTCGCCCACCGCGGTGAAGACCGTCACCGTGCCGCCGAGGTCGGCGATCCGGCCCCGGATGGACTGGGCGACGCCGAGCCGCCCGCCCGCCGCCGCCTGCTCCAGCCGCCCGGCGGGCATCCCCGGCCCGTCGTCGCGGACGCTGACCGTGACCTCGCCGGCGCCGTCCTCCAGCAGCACCCACGCGCGGGCGCCCTCGCCGCAGTGCCGGCGGACGTTGTCCAGCGCCGCCGCCACCGCCGCCTCGATCTCGCGGGCGGCGTGCGCGGGCAGCCGGACCTGCGTCGCGGGCGTCGACACCGTGACGGACGTGGACGCGTGCCCGGTCAGCAGCGGGCGCAGGTCGGTGTCCGGCCCCGGTGCCGCCCCCGACCGCGCGGGCGCGGTCGGCGCCGCCGCGGGACCGGAGCCGATGAGGGACCGCAGCGCCGCCTCCTGCTCGCCCGCCAGCCGGCCCAGCTCGGCCGCCTCCCCGCCGAGCTCGCCGCCGCGGCGCTGCACCATCGCCAGCACCTGCAGCACCGAGTCGTGGATGCGGCGGGCCAGCCGCTCCCGCTCCCGGGTGGCCGACTCCAGCTCGACGGCCCGCGCCAGCCGCGCCTCCGCGTCCAGCGCCAGCCGGACGACGTGCCCGACGACGAGCCCGGCGAGGAACAGCAGCACGATCCCGTTGAACGTGGTGGTGCCGATGCCGCCGCTCGTCCCGGCGAACACGTGCACCAGCAGGTTCGCGAGGGCGAGGACGAGCGCCGCGGCGATCCCGCGCCGCCGCCCGCCCGCGACCGCCCACGTCAGCACCGCCGCCGCCACCCATGAGACCGGCAGCGTCGGCCGGCCGGCCGCGATGTTGGCCGGCGTCTCCACCCACGCCGTCGCCACCACGCACGCCGCCGCGACCGCGAGATCCGCGGCCAGCAGCGGCCGCCCGCGGCGGCGCGGGTCGCTGAAGGCGAAGACGGCGTAGCCCGTCCACACCACCATCACGGCGAGGACCGCCCAGCCGCCGAGCGGGTGCGCGTACTCGCCGGAGTTCATCGCGATCACGACGGCCGCGTAGCACAGGGCGAGCCCGCGGTAGACCGCCACGGCCCGCCACAGCGCCGTCTCCAGGCCCATCAGCCCGGGCACGGACGCCCCCCGATCCGCTCCGCTCATCCCGACTCCCTCCGGGGTAGCCCCCACCCCCGGTTCACTCTCGCTCCCTCAGCCTCGGTCGCTCGGTCGCTCAGACGCGATCGCTCAAACCCCCGTCGTCCTCCTCCGGCCGTACCTCCTTGCCGGACATCTCCGCCTTCACCTCGGCGGCGTACCGGTCCACGTACTCCTGGCCGGACAGCTCCCTGATCGCCTGCATGATCTCGTCGGTGATCTCGCGGAGCACCTTGCGGTCGTCCTCCTGCCCGTAGTAGCGGGAGAAGTCCATCGGCTCGCCGAACCGGACACCGGGCCGGACGCCGGGCCGCGGGTACGGCTTGCCGGGCGGCATCAGCGCGAACGTGTTGATCATCGCCATCGGGATCACCGGGACGCGGGACTTCAGGGCCAGCCGCGCCACCCCGGTCTTGCCGCGGTACAGCCGCTCGTCGGGGGCCCGGGTGCCCTCCGGATAGATGCCGAGCAGCTTGCCCTCGCCGAGGATCCGCAGCCCGGTCTGCAGCGCCGCCTCCGCCGCGTCGCCGCCGGTCCGGTCGACCGGCACCACGCCCACGCCGGTGAAGAAGCCCTTGCTGATCAGGCCCTTGATCCCCCGGCCGGTGAAGTACTCGCCCTTGCCGATGAAGTAGATCGGCCGCATCAGCGGCAGCGGCCCGAAGAAGTGGTCGGCGAACGACAGGTGGTTGCTCACCATCAGCGCCGGGCCCCGCTTCGGTACGTTGCGCATCCCCCGGTTCCGCGGCCACCACACCAGGTACAGGATCGGGGACAGGACGATCCTCAGCAGGATCCAGAACCAGAGCATGCGGGCACCTTCCTCGGACCGGCCGCCCTGGGGGCGGGCGCGCTTCCGATCCTGGCCGACGGGGAGATGATGGGACATCTTCCCACTCCCCGTCCCACCTATCTACCGGCCGGTACCGCGCGGCGGAACCCGGCCGGGCCACGGCGGCGGGCCGGGAATGAACGTAGGCTCTGAACGGTAGAACTCAATCGGGTGCGCCCGGGGGCTTGTCCCGGGCGGCGCAGCGAATACCGTGGGACACACGTTTCGGGGTGTCCGGGAGTGCCTCCGCAGGCGGAGCGCGACCGGACACCACATGTCAATGGGGGGAGCGGAGGCCGTCATGCCGGTGCTGTCGGTCACGCCGGAGTCGTCGAAGGAGCCGGCCCCGTGAATCGCCGTGGCAATGGACTGTCAGCGGAGACCTACGCCCCACTGGTCGACCTCGCGCCGCATCTGGCGGACGCGATGCTGGCGGCCCTCGGCGAGGCGGGCGTCGCGGCCTACGCGGCGTCGCCCTCCGGCCTCCCGGAGCTCCCCGAGCCGGCCGCCGAGCCGGTCGCCGGCGACGTCCTCGACCGGCTGTACGTCGACGTCGACATGAAGCCCGCGGCCGAGGGCATCCTGCGCGTCCACCTCGCCCGGCTGCGCGAGGCGTCCGCCCGCGGCGCGGACGACCGCCCCGACACCGAGCGCTCCGACGCCGACCGTCCCGACGCCGACCGCACCGACCCTGCCGAGCGCACCGAGACCGACCTGGCCGACCCTGGCGGCACCACCGCCCGGCTGCCGGACGGCGCGGCGGGCGGCGCCGCCGAGCGCGACGAGGACGCCATCTGGGCCGAGATCGTCGCCGGGTTCGACGACGTCCCCGAGGGCGACGACGTGCCGTGGCCGGACGAGGAGAACCTCCGCGAGCCCGACCCCCGGGACGAGGGCGAGGACCGGACCGGGCGCCTCCCCCGCGCCCGGGTGATCAAGCCGGCCGACGAGGTGCCGGAGTTCCCGCCGGAGGAGGACCTGGAGGGTCACTACGTCCCGCCCCCTCCCCCGCCGCTGCCGTCCGCGGACCCGCTCACCAAGGGCGCCTGGATCGCGCTGATCGGCGGCCCGCTCTACCTGCTGGTCACGGTCATCCTCGACTGGGAGGTCCCCGGCTGGGCCGCGTTCCTCGCCGTGGCGGCCTTCATCGGCGGCTTCGTCACCCTCGTCCTGCGCATGGGCGACGAGCCCCGCGACCCCGACGACGGCGCCGTCGTCTGATCAGTCCGGGCCGGGGATCCGCAGGTCCGCCACCAGGGGCCGGTGGTCGGTCGCGAGGACGTAGTCGTCCCCGCCGGGCGGCACCCCGCACCCGATGATCTCCACCTCGGGGTCGGCGAAGACCGCGTCGATGCGGCGGCGCGGGTTCCGGGCGGAGAAGGTGAGCTCCTCGCCCGCCGGGCGGACCGCGTAGGCGTCCCGGAGACGCCGGGTGAGCCGCGACCACGACTCGCCGCCCGGTTCCTCGTTGACGTCGCCCGCGAGGACCACGGGGGCGCCGTGGCGCTCGCGGGCGCGGTCCAGATGGGCGAGGATCTCGTCGACGTGCCGCAGGCGCGGGCCGTCCCGCAGGTCCAGGTGGGTGCTCGCGGCGATGAGCCGCCGCCCGCCGATCTCCAGGACCGCGACGGCGAGGGCCCGGCGGTGCAGGTCCGGGTCCGGGGTGAGCAGGTGGAACTCGCGGGCGACGCGCCGGACGCGCGGCGCGGCCAGGACGGCGAGCCCGCAGGCCCGCCGCCCGGCCGCGATCCGCAGCCCGCAGGCGCCGGCGAGGCGGCGGCGCCGGAGCCGCCAGCCCCAGAAGCGCGGGACCTCCTGGAGGCACACCGCGTCCGGTCCGATCGCGCGGACGACGCGGGCCACCGCGGCCCGGTCGTCGCGCAGCGACCGGATGTTGTAGCTCAGCAGCCGGACGGGCGCCACGCCTAGACGATCACGTCCTGCAGGGGGCGGACGCGGGCCAGGTCCGCGGCGCCGACGATGCCCGCCGCGGAGCCCAGCTCGGCGATGCGGATGTCGGGCAGCGGGCGGTGGCCGCGGCCGGTGAGGGCGTCCTCGAACGCGGAGCGGATCGGGTCGAGCAGCAGGTCGCCGGCGTCCGACAGGCCGCCGCCGATGATGAAGGCGCCCGGGTCGAGGATCGCGCTGAGGTCGGCCAGGCCCTGGCCCGCCCAGTGCGCGATCGTCCGGAAGCACTCCAGCGCCGCCTTGTCGCCCTCCCGGGCCGCCTGCGACACCTCGGGGCCGCTGATGCCCTCGGGGCGGCCGTCGCCGAGCTCCAGCAGGCGCCCCGCCATCGCGGGCGCCACCCGCGCCAGGTCGCGCGCCTCGTGCACGAGGGCGTTGCCGCTGGCGTACTGCTCCCAGCAGCCGCGGTTGCCGCAGCCGCAGCGGCGCCCGTCCGGGACGACCCGGAAGTGGCCCATCTCGGCGCCGATCCCGAACCGGCCCCGGTACAGCTCGCCGTTGATGATGATGCCGCCGCCGATGCCGGTGCCGAGCGCCACCAGCACGAGGAAGTTCTCCCCCCGGCCGGCGCCGAACCGGGCCTCGCCCCACGCGGTGGCGTTGCCGTCGTTCTCCACCACGACCGGCAGCCCGACGAGGCTCTCCACCTTCTCCTTGATCGGCTCGTCGCGCCAGGCCAGGTTCGGCGCGAACAGCACGGTGGAGCGGGTCTCGTCGACGAAGCCCGCCGTGCCGAGCCCGACCGCCGACACCTCCTCGTACTTGCCCTTCAGCAGGTCGACGACCTCGGCGATGGTCTCGGCGGTCTCCTTCGGGTTCGTCGAAGGCGTCGGCCGGCGGACCTTCTCCAGGATCGTCCCCCGGTCGTCGACGACCCCGGCGGCCACCTTCGTGCCGCCCACATCCACGCCGATGGTCAGGGCCATGTAACGCTTCCTCCTCCTCGCGCCGCCCCGGCCGGGGGCGGCTACCCGAGCCACTACCCGATGTCGATGGGGCCGCCGCCCGTGGCGGCCGACCACGGATCGCCCGGCTCCGGGCGTCCCGACCGCTCGGACGTACCCGCCCGCGCGCCCGGCGACGCCTCCGCGGGCGACGGAGGCGGGTCCTCCGCCGCGCCGGCGCGCCCGCCGCGCGGGCGCGTCCGGTCGAACGCGCCCATCACGTCCAGGGCGGCGGCGAGCAGCGACTCCCCGGCCTCCCGCAGGTGGCGGGCCACGTCGCCGCCGGACTCCCGCTTCATCGCGATGGCCCGGCAGACCGGGCAGTCGCGGCACTCCGGCGCGCCGGTGGCGATGTGCGGTCCCCGCGACGGCTCACCGCCGGTCCGCGCGGCGGTGTCCTCGCGTGTGGCACGGTCCCACACGTCGTCCGCGGGCTCGTCCCGCGGCGCGCGCCCGTCCCCGCCGCCGGCTCCGCTCACCCGCTTGATCAGCGCGTCGAAAAGCTTGGCGGCCTCGTCGAGGACGTCGCCCGGTCGGTCGCTCATGGCTCCATCTTCCATCCGTTTTCGGCGTGAACGGTAGCGCCTCCGCGCCGCGCCCGCGCACCGGTGGGGCGGTCAGCTCTCGATGTGCCGCTTGAGGCCCTTGAGGGCGGAGTCGATGATGCGCTTCTCGCCCTTGCGCTTCACCATGCCGATCATGGGGACGCGGACGTCCACGGCGAGCTCGTAGGTCACCTCGGTGGCGCCGTCCTCCTCCGCCAGGCCGTAGGTGCCGTGCAGGCCGGTGACGACCGTGCCCGGCTCCACCAGCTCCCAGGTCACCCGGTCGTCGCCCTCCCAGGTGTAGGCGAGCCCGACGGTGTCGCTGAACGGGCCGCCGTCGAACGTCAGCCGCGCGCGCACGGCGCGGCCGTCCTCGCCCGTCTCCTGCACGGTGAACTCGCGGATGCCGCTCGCCCACTCCGGGTACGCCTCCAGATCGGCGATCACCGCCATGATCTCGGCCTTCCCCGCCTTCACCGTGATGGAGGAACTCGTGCGGTCCGCCATCTGCGTCTCCCTCCGGCTCGCGCACGGGCCCGGCGGGCCCGGTGTCGTAACGAAGGTATCCCTACACCGTCAGGACGTACGGCACCCCGCGCGCGCGGAAGTGGCCGACGTTCACGCATTCGGTGCGGCCGATGCGCATCCGGCTCTGCAGCGGCTGGTGGACGTGGCCGAACAGCACGTACTTCGGCTGCGTCCGGTGGACGGCCTCCAGGATCGCCTCGCTGCCCCGCTCGAACCGGCGCGCCACCGTGTCGTAGAGCAGCTCCGGGACAGCGGGCGGGATGTGGCAGCACAGCACGTCCACCTCGCCGACGGCGGCGACCTTGGCGGCGAAGGTCACGTCGTCCAGCTCGTAGGGGGTGCGGTACTCGGTGCGCAGCCCGCCGCCGACGAACCCGAACCGCAGCCCGCCGATCTCCGTCGTCTCGCCGTCCAGGACGTGGTGGCCGTCGCGCAGGTGCGCGCCCCACATGCGCGGCACGTCGACGTTGCCGTAGGTCAGGTACGCCGGGGTGGGCATGGCCGCGAACAGCTCCGCGTACTGCCGGTCGACGGCGCGTTCGATGTGCGGCCAGGCGTCGCCCTCGAGCGAGGCCCAGAGGCCCTTGGAGAACGCGCGGGCCTCCTCGAAGCGCTTCTCGGTCCGCAGCGCGATGAAGCGGTCGGCGTTCTCCTGGCCGAACAGGTCGGCGAAGATGCCCTGCCCGTGGTCCTGGTAGTCCACGAACAGGATCAGGTCGCCCAGGCAGACGAGCGCGTCCGCGCCGTCCGCCGCACCCGCCAGCGCGTCCGCGCGCCCGTGGACGTCGCTCACCACGTGGATCCTCATGAACCGACTGTAATAGGGCGTACCACCCGGGAGAACGGGCGGCTCAGGCTGTGCTCGTTCAGGCGGTGGCCGCCGCCACGAGCGCGCGCCACTCCCGCACCAGGGCCGCGTCGACCGGGGCGTCCCAGTCGCCGTCCGGGCGCACGGCCGTGCCCACGTGGAACGCGGTGACGCCCGCCGCGGCGAGCAGGGCGACGTGCTTGCGGCGCAGGCCGCCGCCAGCCATGATCATTTCGGCCGCGGCGGGGTCCTCGGCGGCGCGCCGGGCGAGCACGCCGACCCCGGCGTCCACCCCGCGCGGCGACCCGGCCGTGAGCACCGTGTCGAGGCCGCCGCCGAGGTCGCGGACGACCCGCCACGCCTGGGCGGGGTCGGCGGCGTGGTCCAGCGCCCGGTGGAACGTCCAGGGCAGCGGGGCGGTCTCGGCGGCGAGCTTGCTCGTGGCGCCGGTGTCGACCTGCCCGGCGGAGTCGAGGAAGCCGAGCACGAACCCGTCCGCGCCCGCCTCGGCGAGCCCGGCGGCGGCGCGGCGGAGCCGGTCCAGCTCGGCGCCGGTGGTGCGGAACCCCGCGTTGGCGCGCAGCATCACCCGCATCGGCAGGGGCGTGGCGTCGCGGATCGCCGCGACGAGGTCGGGGTCGGGGGTGAGGCCGTCCGCGGCCATGTCGGCGACGACCTCGATCCGGTCGGCGCCGCCGTCCCGCGCCGCCCCGGCGTCGGCCACGGTCAGCGCGATCACTTCGAGCAGTGACATGGCGTTCCCCCGAACGGCGTCCGTTGTGCGACCGGAGACCAGCGTAGGCGACCCGGCGCCGCGCGCCAGGGGCGACGGCCGGTCTTTGCCGTGCCGTTAACCCGCGGTTGCGGGGGCGGAATTCCTACTCGTGGGTATCATGCGGCAACGGAGAAGTCTGCGTTCTTCCCCGCCGACCACGAAGATCGACTACAGGAGTGGGCCGTGCGCGAGTTCAGCGTCCCCGCGATGGTGGAGGTCCCCGACTCCGCCACACTGACCGACGCGCCCTTCACCCGGGCGGCCGAGGAGCCCGGCAGGATCGTAGCGCGCCGCAACCGCGGCGGCGCCTGGAGCGCCGTCACCGCGGCCGAGTTCGCGGCCGAGGCCGCCGGCGTCGCCAAGGGGCTCGTCGCCGCCGGCGTCGAACCCGGCGACCGGGTGGGCCTGCTGTCGAAGACCCGGTACGAGTGGACGGTCCTCGACTACGCGATCTGGGCGGCGGGCGCGGTCTCCGTCCCCATCTACGAGACGTCCTCCGCCGAGCAGATCGAGTGGATCGTCGGCGACTCCGGGACCAAGGCCGTCTTCGCCGAGACCGCCGAGCACGTCGCGACCGTCAAGGGCCTGCGGGACAGGCTTCCGGCGCTCGCGCACGTGTGGGGCATCGACGCCGGCGCCGTGGACGAGGTCACCGAACTCGGCGCGGACGTCGGCGACGACGTGATCGAGGAGCGCCGCGGCTCCCGCAACGCGTCCGACCTCGCGACGCTCATCTACACCTCCGGCACCACCGGGCGCCCCAAGGGCTGCGAGATCACGCACGGGAACCTCGTGTCGACCGCCCGCAACGCCGTGCAGGGCGCCATCGCCGAGGTCGCCGTGGAGGGCAGCTCCACGCTGCTGTTCCTGCCGCTCGCGCACGTCTTCGCCCGGCTGATCGAGGTCGCCACCATCGAGGGCGGCATCGTCCTCGGGCACAGCGACATCCCGAACCTGCTGCCTGACCTCGCGTCCTTCCAGCCGACGTTCCTGCTCGCCGTCCCGCGCGTGTTCGAGAAGGTCTACAACGGCGCCGAGCAGAAGGCCGCGGCGGACGGCAAGAGCAAGATCTTCAAGGCGGCGGCCGGCACCGCGGTGGCCTACAGCCGGGCGCTGGACGCCGGCGGGCCCGGGATCGGCCTCAAGCTCAAGCACAAGGTCTTCGACGTGCTGGTCTACGGCAAGCTGCGCGCGGCCGTCGGCGGCAAGGTGGAGTACGCGGTCTCCGGCGGCGCCGCGCTCGGCGAGCGCCTCGGGCACTTCTTCCGCGGCGTGGGGATCACGATCCTGGAGGGGTACGGCCTCACCGAGACGACCGCGCCCGCCAGCGTCAACCGGCCCACCGCCCTCAAGATCGGCACGGTCGGCCGGCCGATCCCCGGCGTCGACCTGCGCATCGCCGAGGACGGCGAGGTGCTCGTCCGGGGCGTCAACGTCCTGCGCGGCTACTGGAACAACGAGGCCGCCACCAAGGAGGCCATCGAGGACGGCTGGTTCCACACCGGCGACCTCGGCTCCCTGGCCGACGACGGCTTCCTGAGGATCACCGGGCGCAAGAAGGAGATCCTGGTCACCGCGGCGGGCAAGAACGTCGCGCCCGCCCCGCTGGAGGACAGGCTCCGCGCGCACCCGCTGATCAGCCAGTGCCTCGTCGTGGGCGACGGCCGCAAGTTCATCAGCGCCCTCGTCACCCTGGACGAGGAGGCGCTCGGGCCGTGGAAGGACCGGCACGGCAAGCCCGCCGCCATGACGGTGGACGAGCTGCGCCGCGACGCCGACCTCGTCGCCGAGATCGACGCCGCGGTCGCCGACGCCAACCTGTCCGTCAGCCACGCCGAGGCGATCAAGAAGTACGTCGTCCTCGGCGTCGACTTCACCGAGGAGGCCGGGCACATGACGCCGAGCCTGAAGGTGAAGCGCAACGTCGTGATGAAGGAGTTCGCCGGCGAGATCGAGGAGCTCTACTCCGCCTGACCTCCGCGCAGGGCGGCCACGGCCTCGGCGACCGGGGTCGTGCCGCCCAGCAGGTCCAGGGTGCGGCGGCGGACGTCGCGGGCGTCGAGCAGCGCCGCGATGACCGCCGCCACGTCGTCGCGGGCGACCGGGCCGTGCCCGATCGGCGGCTCGGCCAGCGTCACCAGGCCGGTGCCCGGGTCGTCGGTGAGGCGGCCCGGGCGCAGGATCAGCCAGTCCAGGGCGGTGCGGCGCCTGAGATCGTCCTCGGCCTCGCCCTTGGCCCTGATGTAGGCCGCCCAGACCTCGCCGCGGCCCGGCGCCGGCGGCTCGCCGGCGCCCATCGCGGAGATCTGCACGAGGTCGCGGACGCCCGCCCGCTCGGCGGCGTCCGCCGTCAGCACCGCCGCGGCCCGGTCGACGGTGTCCTTGCGCGCCGCGCCGCTGCCGGGCCCCGCGCCCGCGGCGAACACGACCGCGTCGGCGCCGGCCAGGTGCCCGGCGACGGTGTCCGCGTCCGCGGACTCCAGGTCGCACACGACCGGCCGGGCCCCGGCGTCCCGGACGTCGCCGGCGTGGCCCGGATTGCGGATGAGGCTCCGCACGGTGTCCCCCCGTGCGGCGAGCAGCCGGGACAGCCGCAGTGCGATCTTCCCGTGCCCGCCCGCGATCACGATGTCCATGTCGCGATCGTAGGACGCCGGAGACCCGGACGCGCGCGCGGCCCGCGTCCGGGTCCCGGACTCGTGCGGTGGGTCAGCGGCGGTAGCGCGGCCGCTTGATCTTGGTGCCGGACCGGGTGCCGGCGCCGCGGTTGATGGCGTTGACCGCCTTCTGCATGAGCGCCTCGTCCATCACGTTGATGAGGTCGCCGTGGTCGGTCACCGGGTCGTGGCCCGACTCGGGGAAGCTGTCCAGCGCGAACTTCAGCGGCTCGGCGGGCACGTCGTACGCCAGCGTCATCCGCAGCTGCGGGACCGCCTTGGTGCCCTGCGGGCAGGCGCCCGTGCGCGGGTCCGTGAACTTGATGTGGTCACGGTGGTTGGCGCTGTCGGTGTTCTGCCCGTCCCAGCAGCTCGGGAAGTTCAGCACGCGCAGGACCTGGCTGCCCTCGGGGCAGAGCGGGTACTTGTCGGTGAACGCCCGGTTCTCGAAGCCGGTGCAGGTCCAGCTCGCGTGGGCGTTCGCCAGCCCGTTCGTCACGGCCTTGGCGTCACCGGTGGCGACCCGGATGAACCGCGGCATCGCGACGACCTTGCTGCGCGCGTTGCCGAAGTACTGGAGTTTCACGCTGGACGGGGTGACGATGCTGCCGATGTTGCCGTCCGCGGTGCTCTGCTCGGCGCGGTCGGAGTCGTCCTGGCCGTCGCGGAGCCGGATCACCGGCCAGAAGTAGGCCGACTTGTCGCCGTTGGTGCAGGTCGTTCCCGCCGCGGCGAAGGTCTCGTCGGTCGAGAAGGCGTTCGTGTCGAGGTTGCCGACGTAGTCGTGGATGTGGTGAGCACCGTTCACCACGCCGGGCGCCGCGAGCACGTTGTCGGGGTTGCTGTGGGCCTGGCCCTCGTTCACGCCGCAGTTGGACGCGAACACGCCCGTGGAGGCCTGCCGGCTCGGGCGGGGCTGCCGGACGCGCGGCGCCTTGCGGATGCTGACGTACTGGTCCGCGCGCAGCTCGGGGTTCGGCGGCGCCTCGTTCCCGCCGCCCTGCTCGCCGCCCTGGCCGTTGCCCTGACCGTCACCCTGGCCATCGCCTTGGCCGTCGCCCTGGCCGCCGTTCTGGCCGTCGCCCTGGCCGCCGTTCTGGCCGTCGCCCTGACCGCCGTCCTGGCCGTCGCCCTGGTCACCGTCCATGGGGGGCGGGCTCTCCTGCTCGCCGCCGCCGTTCTGGCCGCCGTCCTGACCGCCGCCGCCCGCCGGGGGCTCGCCGGTCTGGCCGCCGTCGCCGCCCTGGCCGCCGCCCGCGGGGGGTGCGCTGGTCTGGCCCCCGCCCTGCGGGTCCTGCGGGTCGCCCGGCAGGTTGGGGGCGCCGGCGTTCTTGCCGCCGGCGGGCTGGGCGGGGTAGGCGGCACCGGCCGCCTGGGTGGTCGCGGGGGCGTAGGGCTGCTGCGCCGCGGAGCCGGGGGTCTGCTGACAGGCCGTCGCGACCAGAGCGAGCGCCGGGATCATCGCGGCGAAGGCCTTTTGCTTTCGTACCATCTGGAAGTGCTCCCTTTACGGGGTGGTAGGTCAGTGCAGGGCACGCCTGGGTACCAGGCCCGTGCTCTCCAGTAGCGACATATGCGTGTTGACGAACTTCAGGCACCGCTCTGCGTACGCGCGGATCTCGCTGTTCTCGGTCTGCGCGCGAACCTTGGCGATGACGGTGAAGACCGCTCCGTGCGCGGCGCGCAACCGCAACACGAATGTCTTGTCATAGTCGGCGCCGTACTTTCCCGACATCTCCCTCAGCCAGCTCTTCTGGCTGCCGTTGGGCTCGTTGGGAAGGAGCACGCCGAGCTTCTGCGCCTCGGCGCGGGTGTCGGCGTCCAGCTGCATGTGCTGGCGCATGATGATCTCGCCGACCTCCTTGACGCGGGGGCTGGAGCCGCGCTGCGAGGCCTGCTGACCGGCGGGAATCTCCCACAGGCCGGCCTGCCTCACCTTGACCAGCAGCTGCCGGTCCAGGGTGCTCAGCTTCCCCCAGCGGGTGTTGACGGTGCCGCCCAGATTCGCCGCGCCACTGGCGGGCACGCCGACCGGATTCATGACGACGGCGAAGGCCGCCACAACGGCCGCCACGGCCGCGAGAATCAGCAGAAGGCGCCCCGCGCCGAAACGCGGGAGCCTGCGCTTCTCAGCGCTGCCGTAGGATTTCCTCAAGGGAATTCAGTCCTCCTTTCGAGGCTCTCTCGACGGACCCGGCGCGGGTTTTGCCGTTGATACGCACCGCACCGTCCGGAAGGTTCAGCGTTGTCCGGCGGATTTTCAATTTTCTGGACATCCGGAAATCACCGGCGCGATGATGCTCCGGGTACACCCTCGATGACGCGCAGTGCCAATGCGGGGCACATCGCCACCGCCTTCTGCACGTCCTTCTCCATCCACGACGGGATCTCGGTGCCGAGCACCACGGGGAAGCCGTAGCGGTCGAGCTGGATCAGCTCCGGGATGAGGTAGGCGCACAGCCCGTGCCCGTCGCACCGGCTCCAGTCGATCGCCACCCGCCCCTCCGAGCCGTCCGGCACCGGGAGCGGCAGCACGCCGTAGGTCGACAGGCCGCAGCCGCCGCCCCACCGGTGCGCGTCGATCTCGGCGCCGAACGCCTCCATCGCCGACAGGACGAACTTCGCCGTCCCGTCCGGGTGGGTGCAGGCGCCGCGGCCGCGGCCGACGCTCGCGGCGCGGCGGACGTCCTCCACCGTCCCGGCCCCCTCGGTGAGGGCGTTCAGCGCCCGGACGACGTCGGGCAGCCCGAGCCGGCACGGCCCGCACTGCCCGGCGGACTGCGCGGCGAGGTACGAGGCGATCCGGGTGACCTCGCCGAGCGGGCAGGTGCCCTGGGTGAGCGGCAGGATGATGCCGGCGCCGACCGTCCCGGCGACGCGCCGCATCCCGGAGCGCGACAGCACGGCCCGCGACACCCCGGCCGGGTCCAGCCACATCCCGTGGTAACCGCCGACGAGCACGCCCGGGGACGGCGGCACCTCGCAGTGGTCGAGGACGGCCCGCAGCGGCGTGCCGAGCGGCGCCTCGACGACCTGGGTCCCGCCGATCGTGAGCAGGGTGGTACCCGGCTCCTCCTCGGTCCCGGCCGAGGCGTACAGGTCGGGGCCAAGCGAGACCAGCACCGCCAGCTGCGCGAACGTCTCGGTGTTGGACAGCAGCGTCGGGAAGCCGTCCACCCCGGAGTCGGAGGCGCGGACCTTGACACCCGGCGGGATCGGCGTCTCCCCGTTGATCGCGCGGATCACCGCGCCGCTCTCCCCGGAGATGAACCGCTCGGTCAGCCGGACGACCCGGGCCGGCATCCGCCGCTCGCTGATCGCGGCGCGGACCGACCGGGCCGCCTCGTCGCTCTCCACGGCCAGCACGATCCGCTGGGTGCCGAGCGCGTTCGCGGCGATCTGGGCGCCGTCGAGGACCAGGTGCGGGGCCCGGCCCAGCAGGACCTTGTCCTTGGAACTGCCGGGCTCGCCCTCCGCGCCGTTCACCACGACGACGACGTCCTCGCTGGAGCCGCGCTCGTTGCCCTTCTCGCCCGGCAGCAGCGCGGTCTGGTCCGCGGTCGGGTAGTTGACCCGCGCCGCGACCGCCATCAGCTTGCGCGCGAACGGGAACCCGGCGCCGCCGCGCCCGCGCAGGTCGACCTGCTCCGCCATGCGGACCAGGTCCTCCAGCACCGGCGCGCGCAGCTTGCCGTGCACGGCCAGGTGCCGGTCGAGGTCGAGACGGTCGAACCGGTCGAACCCCAGCGTCAGCCGGGGTCCGCCGATGTTCGAGACGGTGACGGTCGAGGTCATCGGATGACCTCGGTGTCACCCGGCCCTGTCACGGGCATGCCGCGGGGGTCGGACACGGTCCGGCGCGGGTCGTCGAACCCGCGGGAGCCGTAGTCGCGCGGGTCGGCGAAGTCGCGGTCGAAGTCGCGGTCGAAGTCGCGGTCGCCGTAGTCGCGCGGGTCGCCGAGGTCGCGGGGGTCGTCCAGGCCGCGCGGGTCGCCGAACCCGTCCCGGGCCTCGGCCGCCCGGCCGCGCGCCATCGCGGCGACGCGCCCCTCCTCGTGCTCGCGCGCCGCCATCGCGCGCCGGTCGCGGCGCCGGCCGGCGCCGTCGGGCCGCGTG
This sequence comes from Actinomadura sp. B10D3, assembly GCF_039871695.1. Classification (NCBI taxonomy): domain Bacteria; kingdom Bacillati; phylum Actinomycetota; class Actinomycetes; order Streptosporangiales; family Thermomonosporaceae; genus Actinomadura; species Actinomadura sp. B10D3. Next base: position 132,901 of record NZ_JBDPLY010000003.1, on the reverse strand, counting down.
AACGCGTCGACCTCGTCGCCGGCCATGTGCACGTCCCGCGGCTTGATCACCACGACCATCCGGGTGATCAGGGCCAGCACGACGAACACCACGCTCATCACGTAGCTGAGCACCACCCACGGCGCCGCCGCCCGGCCGGTGATCAGGCCGTGCACGATCGCGAACGGCCACGAGATGTAGGCGAGCGCGTGCATCGACCGCCACACCCAGGCCTTGCCCCTGAACGCGAACCGCGCCCGCATCAGACCGGTGATCACGATCAGGAACATCAGGTCGAACGCGATCGTGCCGAGGCCGACCGCGCCGCCGTCCGGGACGACGATCTGCACCGGAAGGGCGAGGCCGTTCATCACCTTCACCGTGACGTGCGCGACCAGCATCGCCGTCGCGACGACCGCGGAGGCGCGGTGCAGCGCCTGCGCGAGCACCCGGTGGCGGATCTTCAGGATGAGCCGCTCGGTCGCCAGCAGCCCGCTCATCACGGCGGTGGTCAGGGCGACGAGGGCGAAGACGCCGGCGTAGAAGTTGAGGAAGTACTGCACGTTCGCGACCGCGACGGCGCCCTGCGGGGTCGCCGCGCCGACGAGGACCACGACCGCACCGGCGAGCACCACGCGCAGCACCCAGCTGGGCACCGCGGGATCATCACTGTTGCGAATTCGCACCGCTCGGACTCCTCTTCTAGGTTGCGGCCGGCGCCGGGGCGCCGGCCGATCCGGCGCCGTCCTTCGGCGTCGCGCCGGGGGACGGCGATGACGACGGAGAGTCGTCCGCGGCGGGGACCGGGCCGAGGTTGGCCAGCAGGCCCCCGGTGAGCACCTGCAGGACGCCGCGTTCGGCGAAGCCGAGCAGCGGGTTCGCCCGCTCCTGGAACGTCCAGCCGCCGATCACGGCGCCGGCCAGCGGGACCGCCTCGGCGCCGCGGCGCAGCCCGAACCCGACCTGGGCACGGGGCGCCTCCGCGCCGCCGCAGGGCCGGCCGGTGCCGGTGCTGCCGAGCGCGTCGCCCCGCTTGACGACGCTGCCGTCGCGCAGCCGGGGCACGTTCCGCAGGTGGTAGTAGGTGGTCGCGAGGCCGCTCGGGTGGATCACCATGACCAGCGCGCCGGCCTTGCTGGAGCAGAACCGGTAGAGGCGGCCGGTGCCGGCCGCGACGACCCGCCCGTCGCCGCCCGAGAACGCCACCGCCCCCAGCGGGCGGGCCGAGCCCTCCGCCGTCGTCATCGACCAGGCGTCGCCGACCTTCCACGGCAGCATCAGCCTGTCGCCGGCGCGCGTTCCGTTGACGAGGGTGGTGGCCTGGGTCGCGGTGAGCGCCCCGTACTTGTTCAGCAGCCGCGCCTCCGACGGCGACATGAGCTTCGCGGGGGCGGCGCCGAGCAGCCCGCCGAACGCCCGGCCGCCGCCCGACAGCCCGACCTGCCACTCCTTGCCGGTCCAGTGGGCGGCGTAGAAGGCGACCTCGGGGTTGGCGGTGCTGGACGCCGGGACGGGGATCGCGCTCGTGCCGAGCACCCACGTCTTGTCGGCGGTGGTCCGGATGGCGTCCACGAGCGGCGCGGCCGTCGGCGCGGCGCCGTAGGCCTGCCGCGCGGCGGCGCCCCGCTGCGCCAGGGTCAGCTTCCGGACCTCGGCGGCGAGCACCTTGAGGTCGGGTCCCGCCGGCGGGGCGGCCGCACCGCCGCCGCCCGGCTGCTGCGGGGCCGGCTGCTGCGGCTGGGCGGCGCCGCCCGAGCCGCCCTGCTTCGGCGGCTTGATCTGGCGCTGCGAGCCCACGGCTCCGGACGAGCCGCCGAGGGGGCCGCCGTCCAGCAGGGCCCGCTCGGCGATGCCGAGCAGGGACAGCCCGACGGCGGTGGACAGCACGATCGCGCCGATGCTCAGCCGGTCGGTGGGCCGCCGGCCGCGGCGCGGCGTGGCCTTCGGGCCGGGACGCGGCGTCGACGGGCGGCGCCGCGGCTCCGGGCGCGCCGGCTGCCGCAGATCGGACCGCCGGTCCGGGCGGCGCTGGGCGCGCGGCCGCTCGGGCCTGCGGGCCCGCCCGCCGCGCTGGGGGAACTCACGGGACCGGTCGCGCTCGGGCCGCCCCGCCCGGCCGCCGAATCCCTCGGTGCGCGCGTCGAAGCCCTTCGTACGCGCGTCGAACTGCTCCGTGCGCGCGTCGGAACGCCCGGCCCGGAGGTCGGACCGCTCCGCCCGGGGAGCAGGCCGCTCCCGCCGGGGGTCCGGCCGTTCCGGGCGCGGGGCGGGCCGCCGGTTCCGCTCGCCGAACGGCTCGGCACCTGCCGCCTGCCCGTTGCGCGCGCCGAACCGGTCCGTGCGCGCGTCGTCGCGCTGTGCGGGCGGCTCAGGCCACCGCGCACGCTCCCGCGGACGCTCGTCGCGCTCGCTGGACCGCGGCGCGCGAGACCTGCCCCCGCGCCGCTTCGGTTCACGCCGTTTCGATTCGCGCCGGGACGCCTTGCGTCCCCGCTCGGACCAGTCCGGCTGCTCCGACCACCAGGACCCTTCGGGCCACTGGGGGTCCTCGGACAGGAGCCCCTGCTTGGGCTCCCGCCTCGCGGACGGGCGCGCGGGCGTCTCCGCCCACGGTGAAGCATGCGTAGAGCTCCGGGACGCATGCCCGTAATCGCGTCGCGCCATGCCCTCTCCTGTGGAGGAGACGGAGAGCTCGCGAACGCCGTTTCGGCTCCGCACCGCCGGGCTTGCGCCCGGCGGCGGGTCCCGCTTGAGACATTGCCGGGATCACGGTGCCGGAGCCCGCTCGCTCCCACCGCGATCCCTGGACGGATTCTCTCGAACCCGCCCGATCACTCCGGGAGCATACGCCCCAGGAGCCACTCGGATGACCGTTGCCGCCAAATTTCTGCGATTCCTTCTGCGCGGCGGTTCTGCTCTGCACTGCTGTACGCGCCGAAGGCACGGGACGTTCACGCGCCCGGGCAATGGATTGCACGGCCGCCATTCCTGCGGAGAAATGCGCGACTACCTGCGACATCGCGATCGCGCTCAAATCAATCCCGGAACGGTCCACGGCGTCCGGGCACATCGGACGCCGCCTCCTCCACCCGCCAGGTGGGGGGCGAGAGAAGATCTCGCCGGGGCCGCACCCGGTCAGCCGGCCGCCTTCAGGAAGCGGGCGGCGAGCGGGGCCGCCACCTTCGGGCCCGAGCCTCCGGCCGAGACGAAGACCGCGAACGCGACGCCGGCCCGGTAACCGATGAACCAGGCGTGACTCCCGCCGCCGAACTCGGCGGTCCCGGTCTTGCCCGCCACCGCGTCCGGCAGCCCGGCAGACGCCGCGGTGCCCTCGATGACGACCGCCCGCATCATCGCGCGGAGCGCGGGCGTCCCGGGCACCGGGCGCGGCCGTTCTCCCCCGCCCTCGCCGATCAGTTTCTCCGGCAGGATCCTCGGCGCACGCCGGGAACCGTCCGCCACGGCGGCGGCCACCGTCGCCATCAGCAGCGGGCTGGCCTGGACGCGGCCCTGCCCGATCGCCGCCTCGGCCAGTTCCGCGCCGCTCCGCGGATCCGGGAAGCCGCCCCGCGCGGCCCCGACGCCCGGGGCGATCGGGGCGCCGAACCCGAAGCGGCGGGCGCTCGCCGCCAGCTTCGCCGCACCGAGACGCTCCACGGCGAGCCGGGCGAACGTCGTGTTGCAGGACGCGGCGAGGGCGCCGCGCAGTGTCGTGCGCCCGAGCGCGTGGTCGTCGTCGTTGCGGATCGTGCGCTGCGCGGTGACCACCGAGGCGGGGCAGTCGGCGCCGGTACCGGCACCCGCCCCGTCCGCGACGAGCGCGCCCGCGGTGACGACCTTGAACGTCGAGCCGGGCGGGTAGAGACCGGTGAACGCGCCGAGCCCGCCCAGTTCGTCCGCGACCGCGAGGATCTCCCCGCTGGACGGCCGGACCGCCACGATCGCGGCCTGGCCGGACGCGGCGGCGACCGCCTTCTCCGCCGCCGCCTGCAGCGACCGGTCCAGGGTGGTCCGGACGGTCCGGGTCTTCTTCACGCCGAACACCTTCACCAGCCGCAGCGGCCTGTTACCGTCGCGCAGCTCAACGGCCCACCCGGTCTGGTCCGCGTCCTCGTCCAGGTTCGCGATGATCTCCGCGAGGTAGGGGGCGAGCAGGCCGTCCTCGGGCAGCGCTCCGCCGTCCCGCGCGGCCGGCCTGGCGGCGGCGACGCGCACCTGGCCGAGCGACCACGCCCCCTTCCCCTTCAGCCCCGGGTAGAGCGTGGACGGCGACCACAGCACCCGCCACCGGCCGCCCACCCGGCCGAGTCGCAGCACCGACCGGAACGACCAGTCGCCGTGGTCGGCCAGCGAGCGCGTCACCGTGAACTCCGCCGTCGCCGCGTCCCGCCCGGACGCGACGACGGGGCGCGGCTCCAGCGCGATCCCGTTGACCCGCAGCCCGCGGGACAGCGCCCGGTGCTGCGCGGCGAAGTCGGCCGGCGGGCCGGCCACGAGCTCGCGCATGTCTTCCAGGTCGCCGTCCCGCCAGGCGCCGAAGTAGGCGGCGGCCACCTCCGCCGCGGTGGCGTTCCTGCTCCGCCGCAGCAGCCGGCCGGCCGTCAGGCCCGCCACCAGCACGACCGCCAGCACCCCCGCCAGCACCACGAGACCCCGCGAGCGCATGCGTCCTCCTCCACCCGCCCACCCGGAGGTCGATCCTTTCAGCGTCCGATTGCTCCGTACATGCACGACTTGCCGGTTTCCCTGGCCGGAACCGGAAGGCGGCTTAGCGATGGATGATCCGCCCCTTAAACGCGCCTAAAGGGGGGTGCCGTCCCGCCGGACGGGCCCTAACGTCGACAACGTCAACGACCGAGGACGCAGCAGCGGCAGGAGGTGGCCCCGATGACACGATCACCGCGACAAGGGATCAGCCCAGGGGGCCGGACAGGCCTCCCGCGCGTCCCCGGTCGGGCACCGTCGAGGGCCGAGCCCCAGCGGTGCCGGATGCCGGGGCCGTGCCCCGCGCTCCCGACCACACGGACACGATCCGACCCGGCCGGCCCACGCGGCGCGCCCATCTCCAGGTTCTCCCCCACAGGGGCGCCGGGCCGCTCGGCGGCGCATCACACTCGCCCCACCTCGGCAGGGGCGTCCGCGTGGAACCGGTCTCCGGGGGCGGGGCTGTGTCTCCGGCGTTGGTTTGGGTTGGGGCGCCTGGGGCGCCCCAACCCAAACCAACGCGTGCGATCGCTGCATCGCTCCGACTCGCCTTGCGGCTCGCTGCGCGATCAGGGTCTCGCTCCGCTCGACCCTGCCTTCGGACGCGATCGCGACCATTGAGGTCGTCGCGTGGTTGCTATATCGGCTGATGTAGTCGCGGACGGACCGTACCGGTCGGTGCGTTAGTTCCGGCCCTATTGACCGCCGGTTTCGGGGCGGGGACCTGCCTACGGCGCGGGGGCGGGTCCTTGTCCCGGAGCCGGTGAATTCACGTGAGCAGTTCTTCCAGGCGGCTCGCCTGGATCTCCCAGCGCCATTCGCGTTCGACCCACGCGCGGCCCTTTTCGCCCATTGCGCGGGCGTGGTCGGGGTTGGTGAGCAGGGCCGACACGGATTCGGCGATGTGCCGGACGGAGCGGCCGTCGACGACCATTCCCGTTTCGCCGTCCAGGACGGCGTCGGGGGCGCCGCCCGAGTCGCCCGCCACCACCGGCAGGCCGGTCGCCGACGCCTCCAGGTAGACGATGCCGAGGCCCTCGACGTCGAGGCCGCGGCGGCGGGTGCGGCACGGCATCGCGAAGACGTCGCCCGCGTCGAAGTGCGCCGGCAACTCCTCCCAGGGCACGCCTCCGGTGAAGACGACCGAGCGTGACACGTCGAGGGACTCCGCCAGGCGTTCCAGGTCGCGGCGGTACGGGCCGCCGCCCACGAGAAGGAGTGCGGCGTCCGGTACCTCGCGGAGGATGTGCGGCCACGCGTGGATCAGGGCGTCCTGGCCTTTGCGCGGCACCAGGCGGGACACGCAGACCACTGTCGGGCGGTCGGCCAGGCCGTGCCGGGCGCGGACGTCCGCACCGCCGGCGCCCGGGTGGAAGAGCTTCTCGTCCACGCCGGGGGCGAGGCGCGCCATCCGCGCCACCGCGTCCTGCGGCAGGACGCGCGCCATCCGGGACCTCGTGTACTCGCCCAGGTAGGTCAGGACGTCCAGGTTGTCTCCGATGCGCCCGAGCACGGTCCGCGCCACTGGCAGCGTCGCCCAGGCCGCCTCGTGGCCGTGGGTGATGCCGACGAGGCGGTCCGCGCCGCGGCGGCGCAGGGCCGGGGCCAGGAGGCCCAGCGGCGCCGCCGCGCCGAACACGACCGCGTCGCAGCGCTCCGCGCGCAGCACGTCCGCCGCCCGGCGCAGCACCCCCGGCTCCGGCAGCATCAGGGAGCCCGGGTGCCGGACGACCGGGAACGGCTGCGCCGCGTCGAACTCCGCGGCGCCCTTCCAGGCGGGGGCGTAGACGACCACCGAACCGGGCGGGCGGCGCACGGCGAGGCCGTGCACGAACGCCTGGATGCCGCCGGGGCGGGGCGGGAAGTCGTTGGTGACGATCAGCGTCCGGGTCATGGTCCGGCCAGCATACGGAAGGGCCCGCCACCGCCGGTGCGGTGACGGGCCCTCGCCGGTCGTCAGTGCCTGATCTCGTGCGACGTCGCGCCGCTCTCGATCTCCCTGTGCTCCTCGTGGCCGTTCCCGTGCTCCTCGACCGGAACGTCGTCGAAGGTCCAGGCGCGGTTGAGCCGCGAGCGCAGGTGCCCGAGCGGGCCCTTGGCGCCGGGCGCCGGGATCCCGGCGGCGTCGCGCGCCGGGGCCTCCGGCCGGGTGTTCTCCTTGGAGAGGATGACGACCTTCTCCTCCTCGCGCGGCGCCTCGTGCCGCTCGGAGAACCTGCCGTCCGGCGACATCATGATCACGCCGCTCTCCACGCCGTGCCCGATGGCGTCCGCGTCCTTGCGCTGCAGTCCCAGGCAGATGCGCTTGGTGATGACGAACGCCAGGAACGGCCCGACGAAGAACACCACCCGGAAGAACCACGTCGTCGCGAACAGCGAGACGTGGAACCTCTCCGCGAGGACGTCGTTCGCGCCGGCGAGCCACAGCAGGCCGTAGAAGGTGACCGCCGCCATGCCGGTCGCCGTGCGGACCGGGGCGTTGCGCGGCCGGGTGTTGACGTGGTGGTGCCGCTTGTCGCCGGTCACCCACTGCTCGACGAACGGCCAGGCCGCCGCGCCGCCGAACACGATGCCGAGCGGCACCAGCGCCGGGATCAGCACGTTGAGGCTCAGCGTGTGGCCCCAGGCGGTGATCTCCCAGTTCGGCATGATGCGCAGCGCCCCTTCGAGGACGCCCATGTACCAGTCGGGCTGGGAGCCCGAGGAGATCGCGCCGGGGTCGTACGGGCCGAACAGCCAGATCGGGTTGATCTGGGCGAACGCGCCGAGCAGCGCCAGGACGCCGAACGTGAACAGGAAGTAGGCGCCCGTCTTGGCCATGAAGACCGGGTAGAACGGGTAGCCGTACACCTGCTGCTCGGTCTGGTTCTTCACCGGCATCGCCGTGTGCTTCTGCACCCACATGATCATCATGTGCGCGGTGACCATGCCGAGGATCAGCCCCGGGATCAGCAGGATGTGCAGCACGTACAGGCGGGGCACGATGTCCTGGCCGGGGAACTCGCCGCCGAACAGGAACATGTAGATGTAGGTGCCGACGACCGGGATCGACTCGGCCACGCCCTGCGTGATGCGCAGCCCGGTACCGGAGAGCAGGTCGTCGGGCAGCGAGTACCCGAACAGGCCCTCCAGCATGCCGAGCGTGAACATGCCGATGCCGATCAGCCAGTTCAGCTCGCGCGGCTTGCGGTAGGCGCCGGTGAAGAACACCCGCAGCATGTGCGCCAGGATCGACGCCATGAACAGGATCGCGGCCCAGTGGTGGATCTGCCGCATCAGCAGGCCGCCGCGCACGTCGAAGCTGATGTGCAGCGTCGAGGCGTAGGCCTCCGACATCTTCACGCCCTGGAGCTTCGTGTACGAGCCGTCGTACACGACCTCCATCATGCTCGGCTTGAACCAGAACGTCAGGAACGTTCCGGTCAGCAGCAGGATGATGAAGGAGTACAGGGCGATCTCGCCCAGCATGAAGGACCAGTGGTCCGGAAAGACCTTCTTCATGTTCCGCTTGAAGAAGGTGGTGGAGCCGAGGCGGTCGTCGAGGAACGTCAGCGGAGCCTCGACCGCCTTCGGAGCTGTCGCCTCGCTCATCCGCGCTCCCAGAAGCTCGGGCCGACCGGTTCGTGGTAGTCGCTCGTCGCGACGATGTACCCGTCCTCGACGGCCAGCGGCAGCTGCGGCAGCGGCCGGGCGGCCGGGCCGAAGATGACCTTCGCCGCGTCGGTGGCGTCGAACGTGGACTGGTGGCACGGGCACAGGATGTGGTGCGTGGTCTGCTCGTACAGGGCCGCGGGGCAGCCGACGTGCGTGCACACCTTGGAGTAGGCGACGATCCCGTTGATGTGCCAGTTCTCCCGGCCCTTGGCCGGCTTGAACTGCTCCTGCGGGACGTTGATCAGGATCGTGACGGCCTTGGCGTTCTGCGTCAGCACCTGCTCCTCGGGAACGTCGTGCTCGATCCCCTCCGGCAGCACGGTGATCATGCTGCCGGGCGTGGAGAAGTCGCTGACCCGCAGCGGCCTGTTGGTGCCGTCCACCACCAGGCGGACGCCCTTCTTGCCCTCCGCCTGCGCCTTCTTGACGGCCTCGCCCCAGAAGGTGTGGCGGAGCCGCTTCTCCGGCAGCGGGCCGAGGTCGCGCAGCAGCACCAGCGGGGCCAGCCCGAGCGGCGCGGCGGCGAGCAGCAGCGTGCGGCGCAGCAGCGGCCGCTTGGTGATGCCGCTGTCCTCGGCGCCCTCCAGGAAGTCCTCGGTGAAGCCGGCCCTGGTCTCCTCGTCGGCGGCCATCTCGTGCCGCTCCTGGACGATGGGCTTGCTGGTCATCAGCCGGCGCACCCAGATGGTGACGCCGATCGCCATCGCGAGGAACGACAGGGCCATCGTCCCGCCGAGCCAGAAGTTGGACTCGCGGGCGCGCACCACGCCGTGCATGCCGCCGTCGCGGCCGCTCCAGCCGATGAAGTAGGCGATGAACGCCACGCTCGCGGCGAACGCGATCAGGAAGAGCGTCGCGACGATCCGCTCGGCGCGCTTGGCCGACTCCTCGTCGAGCTGCTCCCCCACGCCCGCGGGCGCCGAGATGTCGTCCTCGGCGAGGAGCGCCTTCTCCCTCGCCGGGGACGGCGTGCCGATCACGCGTTCGCGCCGGCCGCCGTCCTCCTCGCCGGAGCCGGGGCGGCCCGCGGTGTCCTTGTTGTCGTCGCTCATGACTTCTTCAGCTTCTTCGGCTTCTTCGCGGTGATCCACATGGCCGCCAGGACCAGCAGGCCGATCCCGACCAGCCACCCGGCCAGGCCCTCGCTCACCGGGCCGATCCGGCCGAGGCCGTTGCCGCCCGGGTTCGGCTCCTCGCGCGTCTGGACCAGGTAGGCGATGATCGCCTGCTTGTCCTTCGGCGTGAGCGTGGTGTCGTTGAACACCGGCATCGCCTGCGGGCCGGTCAGCATGGCCTCGTACATCTGGGTGGGCGTGACGTCGTCCCCGGACAGCGGGGGTGCGTACTTGCCGCCGGTCAGGGCGCCGCCCTGGCCGGTGAAGTTGTGGCACTGGGCGCAGTTGGTGCGGAACAGCTTCCCGCCGAGCGCGACGTCGCCGGTCTCGGGGTCGACGGCCGACGCCGGGGGGACCTCGGGGCCGCCGCCGAGCGAGGCGACGTAGGCGCGCAGGTCGGCGAGGTTCTTCTCCGCCTCCGCCTTCTGCCGCTCGGCCTCCGCCCGCTCCTTCGGGTCCTCGTAGTCGGTCTTGATCGAGGTGTTGAAGGCGGGGACCGGCTCCTTGCGCGGAATCTGCGCGCCAGGGTTCGCCGCGGGCATGCGGCCCGTGCTGACCTGGAAGTCGACGGCCGCGGCGCCCACGCCGATGAGGCTGGGGGCGACCGGGTTGCCCTTGGCGTCCTTGGTGCCCTCACCGTTCAGCCCGTGGCAGCTCGCGCAGTTCTTGTTGAACAGCTCCTGGCCGTGCTTCAAGTCCTGCGCCGCCTGGGCGGCGCCCTGCGCCTCGGCGCGGTCGGTATTCGGCGAGAAGCCGGCGTAGATCACGCCGATCGCCGCCAGGGCCGCCAGCACGACGGCGTAGCCCGCCCACGGGCGCCGTCGCCATGCGGTGATCCTTTTCACGGAAATCCCCGTTCGGGTCATGTCGTGTCGGTCGGGTGGGTCAGAGGTCGAGCAGGTAAACGACCGAGAACAGGCCGATCCACACCACGTCGACGAAGTGCCAGTAGTAGGAGACGACGATCGCGCTCGTCGCCTGCTCGTGCGTCCACCTCTTGGCGGCGTAGGTGCGCCCGAGGAGGAACAGGAAGGCGACGAGGCCGCCGATGACGTGCAGGCCGTGGAACCCGGTGGCCAGGTAGAAGACCGAGCCGTAGGCCGAGGACGAGAAGGTCAGGCCGTCGTGGACGACCAGGTTGTAGTACTCGAACCCCTGCCCTGCGACGAAGTAGGCGCCCATGAGGAACGAGAGCACATACCACTCCCGCAGTCCCCAGCGCCTCCAGTTCAGCAGCGCGCCGTCGCGGCCGACCTTTCCGGCCTCGGCCTTGAACACGCCCATCTGGCAGGTCACCGAGGACAGCACCAGGATGGTCGTGTTGACGGCGGACAGCGGCAGGTCCAGCGGGGCGCCCGGCCACGCGTCGTGGCCGGACTGGCCGATCGTCACAGAGCGGATCGTGAAGAACATCGCGAACAGCGCCGCGAAGAACATCAGCTCGGACGACAGCCAAACGATCGTCCCCACGCTGACCAGATTGGGACGGTTCGCCCGTGCGTGAGGTGTTGTCTCTATCGCGGATGCTGTCACGGGCAGCATTATTGCGCCCCCATCCCGTGAGTGACGCATGACCCCCCTCCTAGAGTTCCCCGCGCGTGTCCGCGGGCGCCCGACCCGGTACCCTCACGTCCATGAGCAGCGCCCCGGAGACCCCGATGAGGGTCCTCGTCTACAGCGACGACGCGAACACCCGCGCACAGATCCGGATGGCGGTCGGCCGCCGCCCCGCCGCCGACCTCCCGAAGGTCGAGTTCGAGGAGTGCGCGACGCAGCCGGCCGTGGTCGAGCGGCTCGACCGCGGCGGCATCGACGTGCTGGTCGTGGACGGCGAGGCGCAGCCCGCGGGCGGCCTCGGCGTGTGCCGGCAGGCCAAGGACGAGGTGTACGACTGCCCGCCCGTCCTCGCGATCATCGGCCGCCGCGACGACGGCTGGCTCGCCACCTGGTCCCGGGCGGACGCGGTCGTGAGCCTGCCCATCGACCCGATGGCCCTCGCGAACGCGGTGGCCGGCCTGATGCGCCGGCGCCTGGAGAACCGCCTCCCGGCCCTGTAGCCGCAGGCCCTCGGCAGCAGCCAACCCGGACGATCCGCCCGACCCGGTAGGGACCCATGGACGCGCGCACCACCTGGCCCGCACTGCTCACCGCCCTCGTGTCGGGCGAATCGCTGTCCAGCGAGGAGACCTCCTGGGCCATGAACAGCATCATGGCCGGGGAGGCCACCGACGCGCAGATCGCGGGCTTCGCGGTCGCGCTGCGCGCCAAGGGCGAGACGGTGGAGGAGGTCACCGGCCTCGCCGAGGGCATGATGGACAACGCCACCCGCATCGCCGTGCCGGGGCCGATCGCCGACCTCGTCGGGACGGGCGGCGACCGCGCCCACACCGTCAACGTCTCCACGATGGCCGCGGTGGTCGCGGCGGCGGCGGGCGTCCGGGTCGTCAAGCACGGCAACCGGGCCGCGTCGTCCTCGTGCGGCGCCGCCGACCTGCTGGAGCACCTCGGCGTCGCCATCGACCTGCCTCCGGAGGCCACCGCGCGGGTCGCCGAGGAGGTCGGCATCACCTTCTGCTTCGCGCCGCTGTACCACCCGGCGCTCAAGTACGCCTCGCGCACCCGCAGCGAGCTCGGCACGCCCACGGTCTTCAACTTCCTCGGGCCGCTGACGAACCCGGCGCGTCCCGGCTCCCAGGCCGTCGGGGTGTTCCACCCGCGGATGGCGGGCGTGATGGCGGGCGTGTTCGCGGCGCGCGGCTGCTCGTCCCTGGTGTTCCGCGGCGACGACGGGCTGGACGAGCTGACCACGACCGGCACCTCGACGGTGTGGGTCGTCCGCGACGGGACGGCCACGGAGACGACGTTCGACCCGGCCGACCTCGGCATCCCGCCGGCGAAGCCGGAGGACCTGCGCGGCGCCGACGCGGCCTTCAACGGGCGGGTGGCGCGCGAGACGTTCGCCGGGCGGCCGGGGCCCGTCCGCGACATGGTCCTGCTGAACGCCGCCGCCCTCATCACCGCCTACGACGGCACGCCGGCCCCGGACGAGCTGACCGCGCGGCTGCGCGGCTCCTGCGAGCGCGCCGCCGCCGCGGTCGACTCCGGCTCCGCCGGCACCCTCCTGGACCGCTGGGTCGACGCCAGCCAGAGCCTCCGCCCCTGACTCCGACCCCAGCCACTGACCAGGGGGTCGCCCCCTGGGGAGATCACGCGACGCCGCGGGCTCCTGATGACAGGCGCTGGGCGATGTAGATCGGGACGACCGAGAGCACGATCAGGGCCGCCGCCAGGACGTTGACGACCGGCGCCTGGTTCGGGCGGAACAGGTTGCTGAAGATCCAGATCGGCAGGGTCTGCGCGCCCGGCCCGGCGGTGAACGTGGTCACGATGATCTCGTCGAAGGACAGCGCGAACGACAGCAGGCCGCCGGCGAGCATCGCCGAGCGCAGCGCCGGGAGCGTCACGTACCGGAACGTCTGGAACGTGTCGGCGCCGAGGTCGGCGGACGCCTCCTCCAGGCTGGTGCCGGTCCGCCGCAGCCGCGCGAGCACGTTGTTGTAGATGGTCACGACGCAGAACGTCGCGTGCCCGACGATGACGGTGAACAGGCCGAGGCCGATGCCGAGCGGCTGGAGCACGACCTGGAAGGCGTTGCTCAGCGCGATGCCGGTGACGATGCCGGGCAACGCGATCGGCAGGACGACCACCAGCGACACCGTCTCGCGCCCGAAGAACCGGTAGCGCGACACCGCGAACGCCGCCATCGTGCCGAGGACGAGGGCGATGGCCGTCGCGCCGAGCCCGGCCTTGACGCTGGTGAGGACGGCCTGCCGGGCGCCCTCGTTGTCCAGCGCCTGCGACCACCAGCGCCCGGTGATCCCGGTGGGCGGCCAGCCGAACGTCCGGTCGGCGTTGACGGAGTTGATCAGCACGACCAGCAGCGGCACGTAGATGACGGCGAGACCGAGGGCCATCAGGGCGCGCAGCGCGGCGCGCGCGGCCGGCGAGAAGATCATCACAGCTCCCTGAGCGCGCCGGTGCGGCGGGCCGCGGCGAGGTAGCCGAGCATCACCACCACCGGGATCGTGGCGACCGCGGCGGCGAACGGCAGGTTGTTGGCGGCGCCGATGTTGTCGTAGACGACGTTGCCGAGCAGCTGGCTCCGGCCGCCGACGATCTTCACGGTGATGTAGTCGCCGAGCGACAGCGAGAACGTGAAGATCGACCCGGCCACCAGCGACGGGAAGACCAGCGGCAGCATGACGGACCGGAACGTGCGCAGCGGCCGGGCGCCGAGGTCGCCGGACGCGTCCAGCAGCGAGTCCGGCAGCCGCTCCAGGCCCGTGTAGACGGGCAGGATCATGTACGGCAGCCAGAGGTAGGACAGGACGAGCACGGTCGCCGGGAGGCCGTATCCGGGGCTGGAGAGCCCGAACGGCCCGAGCACCTCGTCGACGAGGCCGCCCTGCGACAGCATCACCCGCCACGCGTAGGCCTTCACGAGGTAGGCGGCCCACAGCGGGGCCAGGATCGCGATCATCAGGTAGGGGCGGTGCCGCGGCTTGGCGACCTTGGCCATGTACAGCGCCATCGGGAAGCCGATCACGGCGTCGATGGCGGTCACGGCGACCGCGACGCCGAGGCTGCGCAGCGCGACCGTCCGGTAGACCGGCTCGTCCAGGAGGGTCTGGAAGTTGGCGAGGGTGAACTGCCGGACGACCTCGCCGGTGAAGACGTCGGTCGACCAGAACGCGGTCAGGAAGATCGCGGCGAGGGCGCCGAGGTAGACGACGACCAGCCAGGCGAGCGGCGCCGACAGCAGCAGCGACAGCCGCAGCCGCGGCCGGCGGTGCAGCAGGGCCGCCGCCCGGCGCCGGAGTGCCGGCGCCGGGCGGCCGTCCGCACCGCCCTTGCGGGCGGTGGCGGTCATCCCTTGATCGTGGTCCACGCCTGGGTCCACTTGGAGTAGTCGACGCACGTGACGTTCTTGCGCCCGTCGAGGCACTGCGCGATCGGCGTCGTCCAGAAGTGCACCTTGGAGAAGTAGGTCTCGTCGGTGGCGTGGAAGATCTTGCAGTGGTCCTTGGCCGCGGTCTCCCCGCAGGCCTTGGCGTTGGCCGGCGCCTCACCGAACCACTCGGCGACCTGCGCGTTCACCTTCGGCGAGACGATCCAGTCCAGCCACTTGTAGGCGCAGTTGGGGTGCTCGGCCTTCGCGCCGACCATCCAGGTGTCCGACCAGCCGGTGGAGCCCTCCTTGGGCAGCGTCACCTTGACCGGCGCCTTCTCGGCCTCGGCGAGGTTGGCGATGACCTGCCACGTCGTCCCGAGGACGGAGTCGCCGCTCTTGAACGCCTGGACCTCCTTGGTGTAGTCCGACCAGTACTCCCCGATCAGCCCCTTCTGGGTCTTCAGCAGCGCGACGGCCGCGTCGAACTGCTTCTGGTCGAGCGCGTACGGGTTCTTGATGCCGAGCTCGGGCTTGGTCGCCATCAGGTAGAGGGCGGCGTCGGCGATGTAGATGGGCGAGTCGTACGCGGTGACCTTGCCCTTGTACGGGGAGTTCGCGTCGAACACCGCGCCCCACGAGTCGGGCGCGGTCTTGACCTTGTCCGTGCGCCACATCAGCAGGTTGGCGCCCCGGCCATGCGGGATGCCGTAGGAGACGCCGTTGACCGAGTTCCACGGCTTCATCTTCAGACCCGCGAAGACGTCGGCGTAGTTCGGGACGAGCTTGGTGTTCACGGGCGCGACCGTGCCGGAGGCGATCAGCCGCAGGGAGGCGTCGCCGGAGGCGGAGACCGCGTCGTACTGGCCGGTCTTCATCAGCGTCACCATCTCGTCGGACGTCCCGGCGACCTTGGTGTTGACCTTGCAGCCGGTCTGCTTCTCGAACGGGGTGACCCAGTCCACCTTCGGGTCGTTCGAGCCGTCCTCGGCGTAGCCGGCCCAGGCGACCAGGTTGACCTGGCCCTCACCCTCGCCGAGCGACTGCTGCATCGGGACCTTGGGGACGGTGAAGCCGCCCTGCCCGGAACCGCTCGCCTTGTCGCCCGAGTCGCCGCCGCAGGCGGCGGCCGTCAGTCCGATCGCCAGCGTCGCCGCGGCGGCGAGCGCCATGCGCGTGGACCACATGGGGAACTCCTTATTTGGGGGGATTTGGAGGTTCTTGCAGGTGAATCAGGAAGCGGGCGCCGGCACGGTGCCGGCGCCCGACACGTGGAACTCGTGCGCCTCATGCCAGCCGACGCGGACGCGCGCGCCGCGGTGGCCCATCACGTCCATGGAGGAGGTGCGCAGGTTCTGCTGGAGCGCCGTGACCCGGTCCCCCGACTCCAGGTCGATGACGAACCGGGTCACGGCGCCCGCGTAGACGACCTCGGCGACGGTGCCGAACGCCTCCCGGTCCCCCGTGCCCGGCCCGCCCGGCAGCTCCGGCCCGCCGTCCGCGAGGCCGACGTGGATCTTCTCCGGCCGGACGCAGACGTCGCCGATGCGGTTGGACGTCCCGACGAAGCCCGCCACGAACTCGGTGGCGGGACGCTCGTAGACCTCGGCGGGGGTGCCGACCTGCTGGATCCGGCCGCGGTCGAGGACCGCGACACGGTCGCTGAGGGTCAGCGCCTCCTCCTGGTCGTGGGTGACGAACACGAACGTGATGCCGGCCCGCCGCTGGATGCTCTTCAGCTCGACCTGCATCTCCTCGCGCAGCTTCAGGTCGAGCGCGCCGAGCGGCTCGTCCAGAAGCAGCACCTTCGGCTCGTTCACCAGCGCGCGGGCGAGCGCGACCCGCTGGCGCTGGCCGCCCGACAGCTCGGCGGGACGGCGCGACCCCATGCCGCCGAGCCGGACGCTGTGCAGCGCCTCCAGCGCCCGTTCACGGCGCCTGGCCTTCGGCACCCGCCGCACCTTGAGGCCGTACTCGACGTTGCGGAGCACGTCCAGGTGCGGGAAGAGCGCGTAGTCCTGGAACACGGTGTTGACGTCGCGGTCGAACGGGGCGAGCCCCGTCACGTCCGCTCCGCCGAGCTCGATCGTCCCGGCGGTGGGCCGCTCGAAACCCGCGATGAGCCGTAGCACGGTCGTCTTCCCCGACCCCGACGGGCCGAGCATCGAGAAGAACTCGCCGTCCCCGATGTCGAGGTCGACGCCCGCCACCGCCTCGACGGCACCGAAGGTCTTGCGCAGATCGCGGATCCTCACCGCTGAAGCCGGCATGTCGGAAAACATATGGAGTCATAGGTTTAAGTTCAAGTGATGTTCCGGTATCACTGTGTGAATACCGGGAGGGGGCCCATGGACGGCGCGCACCTTGTCGTGTTCGCTCCCGTCGACAACACCGCACGGGTGCACGCGGTCGTACGGCGGCTCACCGACGCGATCGGGCTCGGCCTGCTCGGGGACGGCGAGCAGCTGCCGAGCGAGACCGACCTAGCGGCCTATCTCGGTGTATCAACGGTCACACTACGCGAAGCACTGATGGCCTTGCGTCAGCAGGGGCTCATCGAGACGCGCCGGGGGCGGGGCGGCGGCAGCTTCGTCCAGGCCCCTGCCAGGCCCTTCGACCTCGCGGAGAGGCTGCGTTCGCTCAGCGCTGAAGAGCTCCGCGACCTCGGCGACCACTACGCCGCGATCGCCGGGGCCGCCGCCCGCCTGGCCGCCGCCCGCTCGCTGCCCGGCGACGTCCGGCGGCTGCGCCGCACCCTGGACGAGATGGCGGGCACCGGGTCCGGCGACGGCATGTGCCGGCTGGACGGCCGGCTGCACCTGGAGATCGCGGCCGCGTCCCAGTCGGGCCGGCTCACCCGCGAGGAGATCCGGCTGCAGGCCGAGATCGGGCCGCTGGTCTGGGCCGTGCACGACCTGCCGGACCTGCGCGGCCGCGTCGACGCCGACCACGCCGGCCTCGTGGCCGCCATCGAGGGCGCCGACGAGGCCCGTGCCCGCGATGTAGCTGAAAGTCACGTCTTGAATGCGGTAGAACGTCTGATTGAACGACGGCTCGCACTCTGACCCCGAGGGGGACCCATGCCCGCCGAGCCACCGGCGATCGGCGCGGCGGCGGCACACGTCCGCGCGACCCTGGACGGCGTCTTCGAGACCGTGACCCACGTGCGCGACGCGACGGCCCGCTGCCTGGAGGACGTCCGGCGCACCGGCCGCGCCCCCGTCCGCGCCGACCTCGCCGAGCTGCGCCCGCTGCTGGCCGCGCACCTCGGGCTGCTCATCTGCGGCCTCGGCTTCATCGCCTCGCCCCATCTGCTCGCCGACGCCGCCTGGTACCTGGAGTGGTGGCAGACCGGCCCCTCGGGCGACCCCTCGCAGCTGCTGCGCGACCTGAACCCCGAGAGCAACGCCCTGTACGACTACACCGAGTGGGAGTGGTTCACCGGCCCGGAGAGCGGCGCCGAGCGGACCGTCTGCGGCCCCTACGTCGACTACCTGTGCAGCGACGAGTACGTCCTCACCCTGTCGGCGCCCGTGCACGTCGCGGGCGCGTTCGTCGGCGTCGCCGCGGCCGACGTGTTCGCCCGGACGTTCGAGAACGAGGTCGTCCCCGCGCTGCGCGAGATCCCCGCGCCCGCGTTCGTCGTCAACGCCCCCGGCCGCGTGATGGCGTCCAACACCGCGAGCTGGCCGCCCGGAGCCGTCTACCGGGAGAGCCCCGGCTACGCGGCCCGCCCGTGCAGCGCCGACGGCGTCGGACTCGTGATCGGGCGGTGAGCCGGCGGCGCGGCGCCGGCTAGTCGGCGTCGGGCAGGCCGAGGGAGAAGGCCTGCTCCAGGTCGTGCTGGGAGTAGGTGCGGAACGCGACGTGCGTCTCGGTGCCGACGATGCCGGGTACCTTGTTCAGCCGGCCCGGGATGATGTCGTTCAGCTCCTCGTGGCGGCGCACCCGGACCATCGCCATGAGGTCGTGGTCGCCGGTGATGGAGTAGACCTCGCTGACGCCGTCCAGCGCGGCGATCGTCTCGGCCACCTCGTGGATGCGCGCGACGTCGGCCTTGACGAACACGATCGCAGTGACCACTGCACCCTCCCTGGAGATCGGACCCTCCGACCCTACCGGGGGCGCGCCGCCGGTCAGCCGCGGCTGAGCGCGGCCAGGCGGCGGGCCGGGCCGGCGCGGCGGGCGAGGAGCGCGAACACCAGGCCGGCCACGAACCCGTAGATGTGCGCGGTGTAGGCGACGTTGCTCTCCTCGTCGCCCAGCGACAGCCACTGCAGGACGAACCAGTACCCGAGCACCACCCACACCGGCAGCCGGATGAAGATGATCGGCGGCACCCAGCTGACGACGCGCCCCCGCGGGTTGAGGATCACGTAGGCGCCCATCACCCCGGCGATCGCGCCGGACGCGCCGATCAGCGGGACGGTGGAGCCGGGCGAGGTCCACGCGAACCCGTAGACGGCGACGAGCCCGAACAGCAGGTAGCTGAGCAGGAAGCGCCATCGCCCGAGCCGGTCCTCGACGCCCATGCCCACGACGAACAGGAACACCAGGTTGCCCAGCAGGTGCAGCGCGCCGGAGTGCAGGAACATCGAGGTGAACGCCGCCGTCCAGGGCGCCTTGTCGTAGGACGCGGGCCCGCATTCCTGCACGACCTCCGACGGCAGGGGCTGCTTGTCGCCGGTGGTCAGCTCCTTCGGCACGGCGCCGTACTCGAAGGTGAAGTGCGTCGCCCTGCACTCGCGGACGGTGCCCCCGCCGTACCAGGCGGCGAAGTTGGACATCGGCGTGAGCAGGAAGACGACCACATTGACCGCGATCAGCAGGTACGTCACCCACGGGACGCGCCGGGCCGGCTGGCTGTCGTACAGAGGCAGTGCCACGTCGTCACCTTAGTGGGCGGCCGGCCCCGCGACGGGACGTGTCCCTCCGCTCGTAGCCGGTGTCGTAGGCCCGGTCGATCCACTCGCGCAGCCCCTCGGCGCCGTGCACGGGGCACGTCCACGGCCCATCGACCTCGACCAGACGGACGCCGGGCAGGTCGAGCCAGCGCAGCACGCACTCCATCTCCTCGGCGGTGGCGCCCGCCGACGGCGGCGCGCCGAGCGCGACGCCGCCGGGCGCCTCGCCCGACGGCGGGAACACCGTCTCGGCGGTCGCGATGAGCGCGTCGACGTAGGGGCGGGGGCGGGCGTGCGGCGGGACGGTCCCCGCCGCGGCGAGCCGGCCGTACCGCACGACCGACAGCTCCCACCCGCCGTCGAAGGCGGGGCGGGCCGCGACCAGCTCGGGGAGCCGGGCGAGCGCGGCGAGCCGCTGCCCGCGCGCGGCGGCGCGGACGAACGTGGCGAGCCGGTCGCGCTGGGCGGCGGCCTCCTCGTAGCGCAGCTCGGACGCGAGCCGGTCGATGCGGACCCGCGCGGCGGCCACCACGGGACGCACGTCGCCCTCCATGATCGCGCGGGCGGTCGCGGCGTGGACGGCGTAGGCGTCGGCGGACTCGCGGCCGTCGCACGGCGCGCCGCAGCGCCCGATCTCGGCGAGCGCGCACGCGCGCGTCCCCGCCGCCCCGGCTTTGCCGCGCTCGATCAGCCGGGGCGTCAGCCGCTGCGTGCACTGCCGCAGCGGGACGGCCTCGTGCAGCGCCGCGCGGGCCTCCTCGGCCTGCCGGCGCGAGGAGATCGGCCCGAGGTAGCGGGCGCCGTCGGCGCGGCACTCGCGGACGATGGACAGCCTGGGGAACGGCTCCACGGTCAGCTTGAGCCAGATCGCCCGCTCGGGGAACTTGGAGCGGCGGTTGTAGCGCGGCTTGTGCTCGGCGATGAGCCGCAGCTCGCGGACCTCGGCCTCCAGCCCGGTGGCGCACTCGATCGTGCGGACGTTCTCGGCGAGCCCGACCATCTCGCGGACCCGCCACCGCGTCTCGGACCCGGTGAAGTAGCTGCGCACCCGCGAGCGCAGGTCGCCGCTCTTGCCGACGTAGAGGACCTCGCCGGCGTGGTCCTCGAACAGGTAGACGCCCGGGGCTGACGGGACGTTGTCGGCGAGGTGGCGCTTGCGACGCTGCTCCGGCGTGGGGGCCTTCGCGAAGCCGCGCATCTCCTCCAGCGAGGTGACGCCGAACGAGCCGATCCGCTCGATGAGGCCGTGCAGCACCTCCACGGTGGCGCGGGCGTCGGCGAGGGCGCGGTGCGTCGGCTCGTTGGACGTCCGGAAGAAGCGGGCCAGCGTGCCGAGCTTGCAGTTGGGCACCTCGTCGCGCGACAGCACGCGCCGCGCCAGGTCGACCGTGTCGACGACGGGGAACGCGGGCCAGGCGTAGCCGTGCGCGGCGCAGGCGGCCTTGAGGAACCCGATGTCGAACGAGGCGTTGTGCGCGACGAGCACGCAGCCGCGCGCGAACTCCAGGAAGGCCGGCAGCACCGACTCGATCGGCGGGGCGGCCGTCACCATCGCCGTGGTGATGCCGGTCAGCGCGGTGATGAACGGCGGGACGGGCCCGCCCGGGTCGACCAGCGTGCCGAGCTCGCCGAGCTCCTCCCCGCCGCGCACCTTGACCGCGCCGATCTCGGTGATGGCCGAGTCGGCGGCCGAGCCGCCGGTGGTCTCCAGGTCGACCACGACAAAGGTGACCTCGTGCAGCGGGGTGCCGAGGTCGTCCAGGGTGCCCTGTACACCGGCCCCCTGAACGCCGTGCGCAGCCGTCATGAGCGCGACCGTAGAGGACCCCACCGACAGAACCTCGTGCCGCTAGGGTTGAGGTGCGCCGGCGCGTCACGCGTCCGCCCTGGTTAGGGCATTGGGTGCTCGGGAAACAGACAGGCCACCGGCGGCAGCCCGGAAGGAGCGGGATCATCGACAGCGGCCCCGAAGCGACGTCCGGCGGCGAGGTGCCCGCCGAGCCGGCGCGCCGCCCCGGCGGGGAGGCCCCCGAGCCGCCCGGAGACGAGCGGCTGCGCCGGCCGCTGCCCGAGGCCGTGCGGCAGGGCGTGATGGAGGTCGCCGCCGACCTGATCGGGACGCTCCCGCCGGAGGAGGTCCCCGCGCCGCTGCGCCGGTTCGCGCGGTTCGAGCGCCGCAAGCGCGCCAAGCTGGCGGGCCAGCACATCGCCGCGATGCTGGAGAAGGACGCGGGGTTCCGGCGGCGGGTCGCCGCGCCGCTGCGCGAGGCACAGGCCGATCTCGCCGAGGCGGTCGAGACCGGCGACGTGCCCCCGGCCGCCGACCCGGTGCGGGTCGCGGTGCTGGGCTACCTCCTGCGTCCGGCGGGCTGGACCAAGCTCGTGGAGGCCGCGCGCGAGGAGCTGGAGCGGTCCGCCACGGCGTCGGAGGAGGAGGCCGCCGAGCGCCGCGTCGCCGCGCTGAAGCAGGAGCTGGCCGCGGCCCGCGCCGCCCGCGGCGCCGAGCTGGACAAGCTCCGCGGGGAGCTGCGCGAGGTCAAGGCCGAGGTGGCGGAGCTGCGCCGCAAGCTGCACGAGGCGCGCACGCGGTTCCGGTCGGCGGAGGAGCGCGCGGACGCGGTCGCGGCGGAGGCCGGCCGCGAGCTGGCCGCCGCGCGCGAGTCGACCGCCGCGTCCGAGAAGGAGCTGCGCAGGCTGCGCGCCCGGACCGCGCAGGCGGAGGCCGCGGCCGAGGCGGCCAAGCGGGCGGCGCGCGAGGGGCGCAACGTCGACGACATGCGGCTGCGGATGCTCCTCGACGCGCTCGTGGACGCGGCGCAGGGCGTCCGCCGGGAGCTGGCCCTGCCCTCCACGATCGGCCGCCCCGCGGACGCGGTGGGCGGGCTGGAGCCGGACCGCCCGGCGCACCGCGCGCTGCCGGGCCGGGCGCTGTCCGACAACGACCCCCAGCTGCTGGACCGGCTGCTGACGCTGCCGCAGGTGCACCTGGTGGTGGACGGCTACAACGTCACCAAGACCGGGTACGGGGAGCTGCCGCTGTCGGACCAGCGCAGCCGGCTGCTGTCCGGGCTCGGCGGCCTCGCCGCGCAGACCCGGGCCGAGGTGACGTGCGTCTTCGACGGCGCGGAGCTGGACGCGCCGGTGGCGATCGCGGCGCCGCGCGGCGTCCGGGTGCTGTTCAGCCGCCCGGGGCAGACGGCGGACGAGCTGATCGGGGAGCTGGTGCGGGCGGAGCCGCCCGGCCGCTCGGTGGTCGTGGTGTCGTCCGACCGGGAGGTGGCCGACGCGGCGCGGCGCGCGGAGGCGCGGCCGTGCCCGTCCTCGCTGCTGCTGCGCAGGCTGGGCCGGTCATAAGGTCCCCATAAGCCTCTCATAAGGGAAACCTCGCACTAAGTGATCATGACGTCACGAAAAGTGGACAGTCTTCGCAGATGTCAATCAAAGAGTGACGAATCGGTTGTGACGGC
Source organism: Actinomadura sp. B10D3 (assembly GCF_039871695.1). Taxonomy (NCBI): domain Bacteria; kingdom Bacillati; phylum Actinomycetota; class Actinomycetes; order Streptosporangiales; family Thermomonosporaceae; genus Actinomadura; species Actinomadura sp. B10D3. The sequence continues at coordinate 110,130 of NZ_JBDPLY010000003.1, read as the reverse complement.
TGTTGCCCGTCGCTAATGTCGTCCGCTGACGTCGTCGACGAGAGGGGCGAGACCGACCGTGGCCAATGATCTCATCGGGGTACCAGCGCGCGGGCGTGACCGGAGGGGCGGCCCGGCGATCCGCGGCGCCTCCCGCCGCCTGGCGGCCGTCGCCTGCCTCACCGTGACGGCCTCCCTGACCTTCGCCCCGGTGGTGGCGCACGCGGAACCGAAGCCGACCCGGGCGCAGGTCCAGAAGAAGCTCGACAAGCTCGCCGAGCAGATGGACCACAAGGTCGAGGAGTTCAACCAGCTCAACGAGAAGCTGAAGATCGCCAAGAAGAAGTACGAGAGCGCGAGCAAGGCGAGCAGGCAGGAGCAGGCCGCCTTCGAGGAGCAGCGCTCGGCGATCGCCAAGATGGCCGCCGCCGCGTACAAGAACGGCGACTCCGCGGACGTGACCGGCTTCGTCGGCAGCAACGACCCGCAGGCCATTCTCGACCAGGCGGCCGTCTTCTCGCACCTGTCGCAGGAGCGCAGCTCCCAGCTCACCCAGTTCCTCGCCACCGCCCAGCGGCTGCGCCGCGAGGAGTCGCAGGCCAAGACGGCCTATGACGACGTGAAGGCGAAGACCAAGGAGCTGCGGGAGCAGAAGAAGAAGCTCGACCGGGAGGTCGCGAAGCAGAAGGCGCTGCTGCGGCGGCTCGGCGGCGGAAGCTCCTCGGGCGGCGGTGGCGGCATCGGCGGCACCTACACCGGTCCCGCCAGCGGCTCGGCCCGCACGGCGCTCAACTTCGCCTACGCCCAGCTCGGCAAGCCCTACTCCTACGGGGCCGAGGGGCCGAACTCCTACGACTGCTCCGGCCTGACCATGAAGGCGTGGGGGGCCGCGGGCGTCAGCATCACCCGCACGACCAACTCCCAGTACGCGGCCACCAAGCGGGTCGCCAAGAGCAACCTCCAGCCGGGCGACCTGGTGTTCTTCAGCAGCCTCGGCCACGTCGGGCTGTACGTGGGCGGCGGCAAGATGATCCACGCTCCGCGCACCGGCAAGAACGTCGAGGTCGTGAGCATCACCTCGGGCTACTACCTGAGCAACTACTACGGCGCCGGGCGCCCCTGACCCGCGCCCTCCGGGCCCGCCACGGCGGCGATCCGGAGCCTCCACCGACAACGGACCGGGCTTGACCTGGTCCGTTGTTGATTTTGGGGGGGTTTGCCTTCTGTTGGGGCTTTGGTACCTTGTCACCACTCACGGCGCCCTCCAGGCGCCGTGGCCCCGGGGCGCTCACCAGGCGCTCCCGTCCCACGCGGCGCATCCAGCCGCCGCGTGACGGCGGCGCGAGCCACGCGTCGCTCCCCCCGAGGACGGCGCGCTCCACGCGTCGTCCGGCGGCACCCGAGAGTGCCGCGGCGGTCTCCACGCGAGACCCGGCCGTTCCCGTTCCCCCGTGCGCACGCCCGCAGCGTGCATGGCGCTGAGAGCGCTGCCACGGCGGGTGTCCACGGGCGGCCCCGGACGGCCCCCGGCGACGGGCCGCCGTCCGACGCACAACACAGGCGCCGCGCGTTCGCACGCGGGAGACAGGTCCCGCGCCGGGCCCCATCACGCCCCCAGGATCGCAGCGGCAGCGCCGAGTCCGCCCAGTGCGGAACCGGGGACCCACGCCGGCAGGGTCCGGGAACCGTCCCGGACGACGTCCGGCACCCGGGGTGAATCGGCGAGTCTCCTCCGGCCCCGTTCCGGTGGAGCCCGCCGTAGGGCCACTTCCACGCCCGAACCCGTCAGCTAACCCGGTAGGCGTCTGGAAGAAGCGAAGGAGTGAGTTCCGCAGCGTTACCTGGGCGTGGCCGCCCGTCGTGCGGCCACGCCCCATTTCCCCCTGCTCTCCGCGGGCACCCGCGCCCACGCGCGCGGACCGCGCCCGCAGCCCCCCATCCGAACCGGCGCGCCCGCCCCCGGGCGCGTCACCGCCGAATCCGCTGACCGCCGTGCCCCCATGCGCGGCCGGTGCGGAACCGGGGACCCATCACGTCCTCATCGGGGTGAATCGGCCTGCCCGCGGGCCGTAGGGCGGCTTCCACGCCCGAACCCGTCAGCTAACCCGGTAGGCGGCATGGAAGTCGAGGAGAACCCCCGCGTGCCAGGTGCACACCGCAAGAAGACCCCGGGCAGGCATCGCAAGGCGAGCCCCCTGCCCCTCACCTGGCGGACGACCGGCGGCCTCATCGTCGGCGCCGCCGTGCTCGGCACCGCCGCCGCCACCGCGCAGGCGTCGGTCCTGCCGTTCGGATCCGCCCCCGCCGCGTCCACCGCGGCGCACGCCCCCGGCAAGAAGCCCTCCGGCGGCTCGTCGAAGGACTCGTCCAAGGACGGGGCCCGGAAGGCCGCGAGGAACGACCCGGGGAAGGGCGCGCCGCGGAAGCCGGCCGCGAAGGCGCCCGGGAAGTCCTCCGGCAGGTCGCGGCCGACCGCCGCCGAAGCCATCGAGCTCGCACGCTCCCAGGTGGGCGTCGAGGAGGACGGCGGCGGCGAGACCAAGTTCCAGAAGTGGTACATGCGCACGGCGCGCGCGAAGGAGACGCTCGCGCGCGACGGCGGCTCCCTCTCCGCCTACGGCGACGCGAACTGGTGCGACATGTTCGTCTCCTGGGTGGGCGAGCAGATCGGCTTCCGCGACCAGATCGGCAGCGACGCCTGGACGGTCGCGCACGCCCGCTGGTTCCGGCAGCAGGGCCGCTGGGGCACCGAACCCCGTCCCGGCGCGATCGTCTTCTACGCCTGGGACGGCGGCAAGGACGTCACCGACATCCGGCACGTCGGCATGGTGATCAAGAAGATCGACGACCGGACCATCGAGGCGGTCGAGGGCAACACCGGCAACGCCGTACAGGTCAAGAAGCGGTCGGCCGACGACGTCGTCGGCTACGGCTACCCCGCCTACCGGTCCTGATGGCACGGCCCTGACCACCGGCTGCATAGGATCGCCCGCGTGGAGGAGCGTGCCGTGCGGACCAGGCCCGTGACGCGCCGCAGGGCCCTCGCCCTGGGCGCGAGCGGGGCCGCCGTGATGCTCGCCGGGGGCGCCGGGCTGCTCGTCCCGCCCACCGGCGAGACGAGGCGCGCCGATCCGTCCGGTGCCGGGGCCTCCGGCGCGGCCGCCGCGATCGACCCGGACGCGGCCGCCGCCGTCCTCGCCAACCGCGCCCGGGCCGTGCGCGACGGCGACCGCATGGCCTTCCTCGCCACCGTCGGCGACGCGCCCGCCGAGTTCCAGGCCGCCCAGTCGCGGATGTACGACAACCTCCGGGCGCTTCCGCTGGCGGGATGGCGGGAGCGCGTCGTCGGCACGCAGGCCGTGGACGAGGAGCACGCCGTCGTCCGCGTCGAGGTGCGCTACCGGCTGCGCGGCTTCGACCGCGGCGAGGTGGCCCGCACCCGCTACCTCGCGCTGGCCCCGCGCGGGGGGACGTGGACGATCGCCGGCGACGGGACGTCCCGCGGGCTGACCGACGACGCCGACATCTGGGACGCGGGCCCGCTGGCCGTCGCCCGGGGCCGGGCCGCCCTCGTCATCGGAGACGCCGCCGGCCTGCGCGGCATCGCGGCCCGGCTGGACGCCGCCGTGCCGGACGTCACCGGCGTGGTCGGCATGGGCTGGGCACGGCGGGTGGTCGCGCTCGTCCCCGCCGACCCGGGCCTGGCCTCCGCGCTCGCCGGCCCCGGGCAGAGCCTCGGCCAGATCGCGGCCCTCGCCACCGTCGCCCCGGCGCCCTCGTCCGGGGGCCGCGGCGAGGACCGCATCGTCGTCTCCCCCGCCACCTTCGGCAGGCTCAACGACCTCGGCCGCACGGTCGTCCTGACGCACGAGCTGACCCACGTCGCCACCGGCGGCGCCCGCGACCGCAGCACGCCGCTGTGGCTCATCGAGGGCTTCGCGGACTACGTCGGCTACCGGCAGGTCAAGATCGGCGTCCGCGCGGCGGCCGGCGAGTTGCGCCGCGAGGTCGCCGCCGGGCGGGTGCCCGCCGCCCTGCCCGGGGCCGCCGCCTTCTCCAGCGGGTCCCCGCGCCTCTCCCAGGCCTACCAGGAGGCCTGGCTCGCCTGCCGGATGGTCGCCGGCCGGTACGGTGAGGCGACGCTCGTGCGGCTCTACCGGGCCGCCGGGCGCGCCCCGGAGGCCGCCGCGCTGCGGGACGTGCTCGGCCTCACCCGGGAGCGCTTCACCGGCATGTGGCGCGACTACGTGAAGAAGGAGCTCACGTGAGCGATACGGAGACCGGCGAGGGCGCCGCGCGCGAGAGCCGGGCCGCCGGCACCGGCGTACCGGACGGCTCCCGCCGGCCCCGGATCGCCGCGGCCGTCGCCGGCGGCGTCCTGTTCGCGGCGGTCGCCGCCGTCCTCGCGCTGACGACGCCCTGGAACCCGCTGCCGGGAGAGGTCCCCGGCGGGCACGTCGGGGCCGACCCGGCGCTGGACTTCACCTCCGCCGAGATCGCCCGCTCGAAGGCGTTCGACTCGGCCGTCAACCCGCCCGCCTACGCCGGGCTGGTCACCGGCCTCGCGGTGATCCTCGTCCTCGGCCTCACCCCGCTGGGCGCCCGGTTCATCGGATGGGCCACCTCCCGCACCGGCCGGCGGCCGATGCGCATCATCATCGCCGCCGCCGCGGTCGCCACCCTGCTGCGCGTCGCCGGGCTGCCCTTCGACGTCTGGCGGGAGTCGGTGCTGCGCCGCTACGGGCTGTCCACGCAGAGCTGGCTCGCGTGGCTGGCGGACCAGCTGAAGTCCCTCGGCCTCACCTGGATCATCTACACGGTCGCCCTGCTGCTGCTGTACGCGCTGATCCGCCGCTTCCCGCGCTACTGGTGGACGGGCGCCGCCGCGGGCGGGTTCCTCCTCGTGGTCCTGGTGTCGTTCATCTACCCGGTCGCCGTCGAGCCGGTGTTCAACAAGTTCCACTCGCTGCCGCAGGGGCAACTGCGCACCGAGCTGCTGGCCATGGCCGAGCGGGACGGCGTGCCCGTGAAGGACGTCCTCGTCGCGGACGCCTCCCGCCGGACCACGTCCCTGAACGCCTACGTGTCCGGGTTCGGCTCCACCCGGCGCATCGTCCTGTACGACACGCTGCTGAAGTCGCCGCCCGCGCGGATCGAGTCGATCGTCGGGCACGAGCTGGGCCACGCCAAGCGCGACGACGTCCTGCACGGCACGCTGGTGGGCGCGCTGGGCATCGCCGGGGCGCTGTGCGTCCTGTACCTCCTGATGACCTCTCCGCGCCTCCTGCGGCGCGCCGGACTCGATCCCGGCGGCGAGGCCGGGGCCGCCGGTCCGGGAGACGCGTCCGGCTCCCCCGGCGGGGCGGCGGACCCGAGGTCCATCGCACTGCTCCTCGCCCTCGTGACGGTGGGGACGCACCTCGCCGCCCCCGTCCAGAACCTCGTGAGCCGCCACATCGAGGCGCGGGCCGACGTGCACGCCCTGGACCTCACCCGCGATCCGTCGACGTTCGTGTCGATGCAGCACGAGCTGTCCGTGCGCAACATCTCCGATCTGAGCCCGGACGGCCTGGAGTACCTGCTCTGGCTCACGCACCCCTCCGGCCCCGACCGGATCGCCATGGCGCGGGACTGGTCGCGCATCCACCGCGTCCAGGTCCCGCCGCCCCTGCGTTAGGGAGACACGGCGTTGACGGGACGCCGCGTCAGTCGCCCTCGGCCCGCTGCTTCTCCGGAGCCTGGGCGCCCGCACCCTGCTGCTGCGCGGACAGCGTCGCCGCGTCCTTGTGCGGAGCCGTCGTCACCGACCGCTTCAGCGCGCTGCCCTTCACCCAGTCCTTCCACTTGAGCTGCCAGTAGCCCCAGCCGTTCTCCGGCTCCAGCTGGCGGCTGCTGCCCGTCACCTTCACCGGGTCGCCCCGCTGGGCCAGCCGGTAGAACCACTTCGCGTGGGACGGGCTGATGTTGATGCAGCCGTGGCTCACGTTGGTGTGCCCCTGGGAGCCCACCGACCACGGCGCGCTGTGGACGTACTCGCCGCTGTCGGAGATCCGCACGGCCTTGTAGACGGTGAGGCTGTAGTACCCGGGGCAGCCCGGCCCGCAGCCCTCCCAGTCCGACGACATGATCGTGGGGTCCTCCTTGTCCATGGTGAGGTGGATCCCGTTGGTGGTGGTGTATTTGCGGACGCCGCCGCGTCCCATGCTGGTCGGAATGGTGCGGGCCTTCTTGCCGTTGACCATCACCACCATCTTGTGGCTGTCCTCGCCCGCCGTGGAAATGTGCGAGTCGCCGATCTTGAAGTCGAGGGCGTGGTTCTTTCCGCCGTAGACGTCCCCGCCGGTGCGGACGCCGCTGATGTGCGCCCGGAACGACACCTTCGTGTGCGCCGGCCAGTACGTCTTGGGCCGGAACACGACCTCCTGGTCGCCGAACCAGTGCCAGGCGCCCTCGACGGTCTTGTCGGCCGTGACCTCCAGGCCCCGCTCCACCGCGGCCCGGTCCTTCACCTTCCGGTCGAAATGCATGATGATCGGCATCCCGACGCCGACGGTCTCCTTGTTGTACGGCGCCTCCAGCGTGACGCGGTTCGTCTTCTTCACCCTGGCCGTGGAGAAGGCGCTGCGGACGGTGCGCGTCCGCCCGTCCCTGCCGAGCGCGGTCGCGTCGACGGTGTACGCCGTCCCCGGTTCGAGCGTCCAGCGGGACCGCCACCGCGTCCGCTCCGCGTTCAGGTCGCCCTCGACCGGGCGGCCCTTCGCCGTCACCGTCACGTTCCGGATCGTGCCGCGCTCAGCCTCGACGGCGATGGGACTGTCGGGACGCAGCTTGCCGCCGCCCCCGCCCGGTGACACCGCCAGCCGCACGGCCTCCCCGGCGACCGGCTCACCGCCTCCCGAACACGACGCGGCCCCCGCCGCCAAGCCGGCGCCGATGAGCACGGCGGCGGTGCGCCGTCCCCGGCCGCCCGGTCCTGAGCCACCCACCCGCATGTGGACCCCCCGGTCGTTTCCTGGGCGATCGGTCCGCCTCCCCAGCCCGGTCGCTGGAAACGGCGCCCAGTATTCGAAAGGGCCGGTACCCGCAAAAAAGCGGACACCGGCCCCCGATGGGGTTCTTTTACTGATCAGTGGGCGAAATGACCCCGGTAGTACTCGAAGACCAGACCGATGCACGACAGAATGGCGGCGGCGGCGCCGAGAACGACCAGCCACCAGCCGAACACGATGCCGAGCGCCACGGCCGCGGCCGACAGCCCGATGAAGAGCGGCCACCAGCTGTGCGGGCTGAAGAAGCCCAGCTCGCCCGCCGCGTCCGCGATCTCGCCCTCCGGGTCGTCCTCGTACAGCGGCCCGGCGTTGGCGCGCTCGAGGCGCCGGACGGTGAAGTGGATGTAGAACCCGATGAGCCCGGCCAGGCCGACCGACAGCCCGAGCGCCGTCGTCCCCGTCCAGTCCTCGGACCAGAGCCAGTACACGACGTCGGTGGCGAGGAAGAAGACCGCGCAACCGTAGAACATGAACGCCTGGACGCGCATCGGCTACTCCCCCTTCGCCCCGGCCAGCTCGCCCTTGGCACCCACGTGCGGGTGGTGCAGGTCGAACGCCGGCCGCTCGGAACGGATCTTCGGGATCGAGTTGAAGTTGTGCCGCGGCGGCGGGCAGGACGTCGCCCACTCCAGCGACGAGCCGTAGCCCCACGGGTCGTCGACCTCGACGCGCTTGCCCCGCTTCCACGTGATGTACACGTTGTAGAAGAACGGCAGCATCGAGGCGCCGAGCAGGAACGAGAAGAAGGTGGAGACCTCGTTCATCCCCTGGAACTCGCTGGCGTAGTCGGCGTACCGGCGCGGCATGCCCGCGGCGCCCAGCCAGTGCTGGATCAGGAACGTGCCGTGGAAGCCGATGAACAGCATCCAGAAGTGGATCTTGCCGAGGGTGTCGTTCAGCATCTTGCCGGTCCACTTCGGCCACCAGAAGTAGAACCCGGCGAACATCGCGAACACCACGGTGCCGAACACGACGTAGTGGAAGTGCGCCACCACGAAGTAGGAGTCCGACAGCTGGAAGTCCATCGGCGGCGACGCGAGGATGACGCCGGTGAGGCCGCCGAACAGGAACGTCACCAGGAAGCCCAGCGACCACAGCATCGGCGACTCGAACGTCAGCTGCCCTCGCCAGATCGTCCCCACCCAGTTGAAGAACTTCACCCCCGTGGGCACGGCGATGAGGAACGTCATGAAGGAGAAGAACGGCAGCAGCACCTGGCCGGTGACGAACATGTGGTGCGCCCACACGGTGATGGACAGGCCCGCGATGCTGATCGTCGCGAACACCAGGCCGATGTAGCCGAAGACGGGCTTGCGGCTGAACACCGGGAGGATCTCCGTCACGATACCGAAGAAGGGCAGCGCGATGATGTAGACCTCCGGATGCCCGAAGAACCAGAACAGGTGCTGCCAGAGCAGCGCGCCCCCGTGCGCGGCGTCGAAGATGTGCGCGCCGAGCTTGCGGTCGGCCTCCAGGGCCAGCAGCGCCGCGGCGAGCACCGGGAAGGCCAGCAGCACGAGGATGGACGTCAGCAGGACGTTCCACGTGAAGATCGGCATCCGGAACATCGTCATGCCCGGCGCCCGCATGCACAGGATCGTCGTGATGAAGTTGACCGCGCCCATGATCGTGCCGAAGCCCGACATGGCGAGGCCCATCACCCACATGTCGCCGCCGACGCCCGGCGAGCGCACCGCGTCCGACAGCGGGGCGTAGGCGAACCAGCCGAAGCTCGCCGCGCCGCCCGGGGTCAGGAAGCCCGCGATGACGATCAGGCTGCCGAACAGGAACAGCCAGTACGCCAGCATGTTCATGCGCGGGAACGCCACGTCCGGCGCGCCGATCTGCAGCGGCATCACGACGTTGGCGAAGCCGGCGAACAGCGGCGTCGCGAACATCAGCAGCATGATCGTGCCGTGCATGGTGAACAGCTGGTTGAACTGCTCGTTGCTGACGACCTGCAGGCCGGGCTCGAACAGCTCAGCGCGCATGATCAGCGCGAGCACGCCGCCGAACAGGAACATCACGAACGAGGTGATCAGGTACAGGTAGCCGATCACCTTGTGGTCGGTGGACGACATCCACGAGGCGAGGATGCGCCCCTTGCTCGTCCGCGGCGCGGCGAGCGGCGTGCTCGGAGCGTGACTCGTCGCGGTCACCTGGCACCTCCCGCGGCCAAAGCCTGCTTCGAATCGGCGATGTACTTGTCGAACTCCTGGGGCGTCACGACCTTCAGCTGGAACAGCATCCGGCTGTGGTCGACGCCGCACAGCTCGGCGCAGCGGCCCTCATAGGTGCCGAGCTTGTTCGCCGTGAACTCGAACTCGTTGTCGTAGCCCGGCATGACGTCCTTCTTGTAGATCAGCGCCGGGACCCAGAACGAGTGGATGACGTCGTTGGAGTGCAGCCGCACGCGCACCGTCTCGCCCGAGGGGATCGTCATCACCGGCTTGGCGGGGGCGGGCCCGTTCGGGGCGACGGGCTGGCCGACGACGGAGGCCACCGTCCGCTCCTTGCCCGTGGCGTCCTTCTCCTTGTAGTCGAACTGCCAGCTCCACTGGAACGCCGTCACGTCCACGACCACCTGCGGGTTCTTGGTGGTCTTCTCGACGAAGTTCTCGTCGCGGGCGGTGAAGTAGAACAGGACCGCGATGATGACGAACGGGACCGCCGTGTAGAGGATCTCGATCGGCATGTTGTAGCGGACCTGCGGCGGCAGGTCGTCGGAGCGCTTGCGGTGGAACAGCACCGCCCAGATGATGAGGCCCCAGACGACGGCCCCGACCGCGAACGCCGCGATCCAGGAGCCCTGCCAGAGCTTCAGCATGCGCTCGCCCTGGACGCTGATCGGCTCGGGCATGCCCAGGCGGCTGCCGCTGCACGCGGTGGCGGACAGCGCCAGCAGCGCCAGCACGCCGGCGCTTCTCAATGCGCGGCGACTGCGCACAGGCGTACGCCGCTCCCTAGAGCGGGTCGGACTCACGGAATGCCTTCCCCACGGATGAAAGCCCGGTCGGCCGGGCGGTGAGATCAGTGTTTACACGTGTGGTGGACACCCTAGCGTGAGGGTCGCGCGAACCCCTGATCGGGTGCCCGGTTAGTGTTTCCGCGTGGCCCGACCGAGCACGCCGGGCGGTTACTTCGACGCCGCCTCCACCGAGCCGCCGCACCCGGCGGCCCGGTCCGCGCTGCTGGAGGCGCTGGACGCGGCGTGGGCCGACCCCGCGCGGCTGTACGGCACGGCGCGCGCCACCCGGATGCTGCTCGACCGGGCCCGTGCGCGGGTGGCGGGCGTCCTGGGCTCCCGTCCCGACGAGGTGTCGTTCACCTCCTCGGGCACCCAGGCGGTGCACCTGGCGGTCCTCGGGGGGCTCCAGGCGCGCCGGCGCACCGGACGGCACCTGGTCGTGAGCGCCGTGGAGCACTCCAGCGTGCTCCACGCCGCCGAGCTGCACGAGCGCGACGGCGGTGAGACCACCGTGGTCGGCGTCGACCGGACGGGCCGCGTCGACCCGGCGGAGTTCGCCGCGGCGCTGCGCCCGGACACCGCGCTCGCGTGCCTGCAGTCGGCCAACCACGAGGTCGGCACCCTCCAGCCGGTCGCCGAGGCCGTGCAGGCCTGCCGCGCCGCCGGCGTGCCGCTGTTCGTGGACGCGGCGCAGTCCCTCGGCCGGGCGGACGTGCCGGGCGGCTGGTCGCTCCTCGCCGGAAGCGCCCACAAGTGGGGCGGCCCCGCGGGCGTCGGCGTGCTCGCCGTCCGCAAGGGCACCCGGTGGCGCTCGCCGCTGCCGGCCGACGAGCGGGAGGCGCGCCGCGTCCCCGGGTTCGAGAACGTCCCGGCCGTCGTGGCGGCGGCGGCCGCGCTGGAGGCGTACCGCGCGGACATGGCGGCGGAGGCGCCGCGTGTCTCCGCGCTGGTGGACCGCATCCGGACGGAGGTCCCGCGGGACGTCCCCGACGTCGAGGTGGTCGGCGACCCGGTGCGCCGGCTCCCGCACCTGGTGACGTTCTCGTGCCTGTACGTGGAGGGCGAGGCCCTGCTGACCGAACTGGACCGGCTGGGTTTCGCGGTTTCCTCCGGCAGCTCGTGCACGGCGGATACGCTGCGTCCAAGTCACGTGCTGGAGGCGATGGGAGTGATTACCCATGGGAACGTGCGGGTATCGCTGCCGCTGGGCGTCCGTTCGGAGGACGTCGGCCGGTTCCTCGCCGTGCTGCCCGACACCGTCGCCCGCCTGCGCCGGACGACGATGAACACCTTCGAGACAGGGAGGCGGTCGCGCCCATGAGGTTCCGAGGCCGCGCCAAGGCAGGGCCGCCGCCCGGCGACGCCGCGCCGCCCCCCGCCGCGCCGGAGGGCCCGCCGCCGGTGCTGGTCATCGACGCGCTCGGCCGCAAGTGCCCCATCCCGATCATCATGCTGGCGGAGCGGATCCGCGAGGTGCCCGTCGGGCAGGTCGTGGCCGTCCTCGCCGACGACGCCGCCGCCCGCACCGACGTCCCCGCCTGGTGCCGCATGAAGTCGCAGGACTTCGTCCGGGAGGAGACCCTGCACCAGGGCGGCTGGGGCTTCCACATCCGCCGCACGTACTGAGCGGGCACGCCGGAGGGCCGCGCCGTCGCACGGCGCGGCCCTCCGGCGTTGCGGTCCCTTACGGGACCGGGCAGGACAGGTGGGGCTCGATGTCGGCGGCGGCGGAGGAGCCGTAGACCGCGCCGAAGCGGTCGAGGAACGCCTGGCGGCCGAGGGTGTACTCCTGCGGGCCGGCGGCCTCCAGGGCGTGCGCGGCGATGGCGTTGCCGACCTGGGCGGCGCGCTCCAGCGGCAGCTCCCAGGCGGTCGCCGACAGGAAGCCGGCGCGGAACGCGTCGCCGACGCCGGTCGGGTCGGCGATGTCCTCGACGGGGACGCAGGGGACGTGCACGCCCTCCTCGCCCTTCCGGTCGATCACCACGCCCTTGGCGCCGAGGGTGGTGACGCGGACGCCGACGCGGGACAGGATCTCCTCGCCCGTCCAGCCGGTCTTCTCCTCGGCGAGGGCCTTCTCGTACTCGTTGCTGAACAGGTAGGCGGCGCCGTCGATGAGGCGGCGGACGTCGGCGCCGTCCATGCGGGCGAGCTGCTGGGACGGGTCGGCGGCGAACGGGATGCCGCGGTTGCGGCACTCGTCGGTGTGCCGGAGCATCGCCTCGGGGTCGTTGGGGCTGATCACGACGAGGTCGAGGCCGCCGACGCGGTCGGCGACCGGCTGCAGCTCGATGGAGCGGGCCTCGCTCATGGCGCCGGCGTAGAACGTGGCGATCTGGTTCTGGTCCTGGTCGGTGGTGCACAGGAACCGCGCGGTGTGGTGGATTTCGGAGACGTGCACGGACGCGGTGTCGACCGCGTGCCGCTCGAGCCAGGAGCGGTAGTCGGCGAAGTCGTCGCCCACGGAGCCGACGAGGACGGACTCCTTGCCGAGGCTGCCCATGCCGAAGCAGATGTTGGCGGCGATGCCGCCGCGGCGGATGTCCAGCTCGTCCACCAGGAAGGACAGCGACACCTGGTGCAGCTGGTCGGGCAGGAGCTGGTCGGTGAACCTTCCGGGGAAGGTCATCAGGTGGTCGGTCGCAATGGAACCGGTCACGGCGATGCGCACGGCGTCGCTCTCCTCGTCGTGGTCGTCCGGCTGTTCACCGGCTGTTTCGAACCCGGGAAAGACTACTTGCCCATCGCACCACAGATCGCAACCTCAGCGCAGGCCCGAACGGAAGGGGCGGCGGAGCAGATGCTCCGCCGCCCCTTCTCACGGGCCGGTCTCCGCGGGAGGCCGGGCACCGCGGACGATCAGTTGAAGGAGTCGCCGCAGGCGCAGGAGCCCGAGGCGTTGGGGTTGTCGATCGTGAAGCCCTGCTTCTCGATGCTGTCCACGAAGTCGATGGTGGCGCCGGTGAGGTAGGGCGCGCTCATCCGGTCCACCCGCACCGCGAGGCCGCCGAAGTCCTGGATCTGGTCCCCGTCCATCTCCCGCTCGTCGAAGAAGAGCTGGTAGATCAGGCCGGAGCAACCGCCCGGCTGCACGGCGACACGCAGCGCAAGGTCATCGCGGCCCTCCTGCTCAAGGAGGCCCTTGGCCTTCTCGGCGGCGGCGTCGGTGAGGATGACGCCCTGCTGCGTGGTCTCCTGCGTGGTCTCGCCTGAAACCGTCATGTGTTCAGCTCCCGGGTCTCGCTGCGCCGCGGTGCGGCGGACTGTCGCTTGTCCTGGAGGACGTCGTACGCCTCTTCCCGTAGGACAACGTACCTCGCCACAGGCCCATTCCGCTTATCGGCCATGTTTAACGCCCTGGGACGGTGCGGTCTACGTCACATCACCATCGGGCCCGGGATGTGCCATCATTAGTCGTCAAAGCGACGATAAGTCCCGTCGCGAAGGGAGACACCGCCGTGACCACTCCAGTGCGCGACCTTCCGCTGCTGCTGCTCGGCAGCGGCGCCGACCCCGCGAGCGAACGCGGCGTGGACTGTCCCGGAGAGCTGCCGCCCGCCTCCGACCCCGCCCTGGTCGAGCGGGCCCGCGCGGCCAAGGCGGCGCTCGGCGACCGGGTGTTCGTGCTCGGCCACCACTACCAGCGGGACGAGGTCATCCAGTTCGCCGACGTCACCGGCGACTCGTTCAAGCTGGCCCAGCAGGCGGCGGCGCGCCCCGAGGCGCCCTACGTCGTGTTCTGCGGCGTCCACTTCATGGCGGAGTCGGCCGACATCCTGACGGCCGGCCACCAGCGGGTGATCCTGCCCGACCTCGGCGCCGGCTGCTCCATGGCCGACATGGCGACCTTCGACCAGGTCGAGGAGTGCTGGGACGTCCTGGAGGACGCCGGCGTCGCCGACGACGTCGTCCCCGTCACCTACATGAACTCCTCCGCCGACATCAAGGGCTTCGTCGGGCGGCACGGCGGGGTGGTCTGCACCTCGTCCAACGCCAAGCGGGCCCTGGACTGGGCCTACGGCAAGGGGAAGAAGGTCCTCTTCCTCCCCGACCAGCACCTGGGGCGCAACACCGCCGTCCTGGAGATGGGCTTCTCGCTGGACGACTGCGTCGTCTACAGCCCGCACCGCCGCGAGGGCGGCCTGACCGCGCAGCGGCTCAGAGACGCCAGGATGATCCTCTGGCGCGGCCACTGCTCGGTGCACGGCCGGTTCACCAAGGAGTCGGTGGACGACGTCCGGGCGCGCGTTCCCGGCGTGAACGTCCTCGTGCACCCCGAGTGCCGGCACGAGGTCGTCACGGCCGCAGACCAGATCGGCTCGACCGAGTACATCATCAAGACCATCGAGGCCGCGGAGCCCGGATCGGCCTGGGCCGTCGGGACGGAGCTGAACCTCGTCCGGCGGCTCGCGAACGCCCACCCGGACAAGAACGTCATGTTCCTCGACAAGACCGTCTGCTACTGCTCCACGATGAACCGCATCGACCTGCCGCACCTGGTGCTCTCGCTGGAGTCGCTGGCCGCCGGCCGGGTGGAGAACGTCATCGAGGTGGACGAGGAGACCGCGCACTACGCCCGCGTCGCCCTCGACCAGATGCTCGCCCTTCCGTAGAGCACGCCGCTCAGAGGCCGGGCGCGTCCCAGATGGGGAACCATCGGGCCGTGTCCGGCTCCATGGGCAGCTCGTCCGCGAGCGCGTCCCTGACGTGCCTCTCGACCAGGTTGTTGCGGCGGTTCTCGCCCGGAACGTCCGGGGGCCGGGGCGCGAACGGGTAGAACGTCCCCCGGACCGGCGAATGGACGATGAACAGCCGCTGCGGGCCGTCCCCCCGGCGGAAGCAGACGACCGTGCACAGCAGGTAGGGCCCGTAGCCGGCCGCGTCCAGGGTCGCGTTGACCGTGTGCAGATCGCCGACGAGGCGCTCGAACCGGTCCGGCGGTCCGCTGACGCGGGCCCAGCCCCAGCCGTACGGCCCGGCGCTCATCCCCGCCTCGTGCCCCTCGCCGCGGCCGAGCAGCCGGTGGGCCTCCCGCTGCGCGCGGGCGAACGCGCCGAACGCGCCGCCCTCCACCATGCGGTGGCAGACGCCGCCCGACCCGTCCGGGACGAACCCCGTCCCCGCCGCGAGCGCGGGCGCCGCGGCGGGCAGCGCGAACAGCCGGTCGAGCTCCGGCGCGGCGGGCGCGGGACGGCCGAGCAGCCCGTCCTTGATCCCCACGTCAGCCCCCGCGCGCCAGCCGCCACGAGACGGCCTCCAGCCCCTCGCGGCGCCGCCGCAGCGTCGGGTGCGAGGACAGCATGCCCTCCACGCCGCCGTCCGCGGCCGCCCGGCGCGCCGGGACGACGCAGAGGGCGCTGACGGGGCGCAGCCGCCGCAGGTCGTCCCGGGACGCGTCGCGCACCGCGTCGCTGATCTTGACCAGGGCGGAGGAGAGGTCGCCGGGACGGCCGGTCAGCAGCGCCCCGGTGGTGTCGGCGCACAGCTCGCGGTGCCGCGACAGGGCCAGCCACGTCAGCGTCCCGGCGGCGTACAGCACCGCCGCCGCCACCCCGACGGGGAGCAGGACGATGCCGCACAGCAGGGCCGCGGCGCGCCGTGCCCCGGCCCGGCCCCGGCCGCCGATCAGGCCCGTCCACCAGCCGAGGAGCAGCTCCGCGCACATGCCCGGGAACGACGCGACCGCGCCGACGAGGACGTCCCGGTTGGCGACGTGCGCGGTCTCGTGGGCGAGGACGGCGGCGATCTCGGCCGGTTCGAGCCGGGCGCGCAACCCGTCGGTGACGCACACGACCGCCGAGCCGGGGCCGGAGCCGGCCGCGAAGGCGTTCGGCGCGTCCAGGCCGGAGACGGCGAGCCGCGGCTTCGGCAGCCCGGACGACATGCAGAGCCGGTCCAGGACCGCGTGCAGGTCGGGCTCCTCGTCGGCGGTGACCTGCCGGGCGTCCATCGCGCGCAGCGCCAGCCGGTCCCCCGCGCGCGCCGAGACGACCGCGAAGGCCGCGGCGGCGGCCACCGCGGCCGCGCCCCAGACCGGTCCGGCCAGGAACGCGGGCAGCGCGGCGGCCGCGTAGACGAGCGCGACCAGGATCACCGTGGCGAACATCCGCCAGGTCAGGCCCGGCTCTGGTGCGTCGCGGGAGGGCGCCATGGGATCAAGTTAAAACGGTCCGGAGGGCCTTTCCGCGTCGTGTGGCACAAAGCGGCCGTGCAGCTCGGCCGCGGGGGGTCACAGGCCCGGGGCACCCCAGACCGGGAACCAGCGGCCGAGGTCCTCCTCGAACGGCAGGTCGGCGCCGATCGCGCCGCGCACCTGGAGTTCGAGGGCGTTGTCCCGCCTGGGGGGTGGCGGGGCGTAGCCATGGGGGTGAGACACAGCTCCGGGCAGCGGCGCGAACGGGTAGAACGTGCCGCGCTTGTACAGGTAGACGAGCGCGAGCCGGCGCCCGTCCGGCCCCTGGAAGCCGGCCAGGGAGCACAGCAGGTGCGGCCCGAACCCGCCCGACTCCAGCGTCGCGTTCACCGCGTGCAGGTCGGTGACGAGCTCCGGCAGCTCCTCCGGCGGATGCTTGGCGAGCAGCCACGTGTAGCCGTAGGTGTCGGTGCTGATCTCGACCTTGGGTCCGGCATCGGCGTCCAGGAGTTCCTGGACGTCGGCCTGCAGCCGCGCGAACGCCCCGCCCTCGGCCGCGCGGAAGCACACCGACCCGAGCCCCGTCGGGGTGAAGCCGGTCGCCGCCTCCAGCGTGACCGCCGCCGTCGACAGCCCGAAGATCTGGTCGAGGTCGGGCTTGGCCGGCTTGGACCGGCCGAGGAGGGTGTCGAGGAAACCCACGGTCAGACCCCCCTGCTGAGCTGTGCGGAGATCTTCGAGAGCTGCGCGAGCCGCTTGTCGAGCGGCGGGTGGGTGGAGAACAGCGACGAGACGCTGAAGCCCCTGCCCAGCGCCGGGGTGAAGAAGAACGCGTTGAAGGGCTGCGCGGACCGCAGGTCGTTGGTCGGGATCCGCGCGATCTCGCCGGTGACCTTCGTCAGCGCGCTGGCGAGCGCGGACGGGCGGCCGGTCAGCAGCGCGGCGGCCCGGTCGGCGGACAGCTCGCGGTACCGCGACAGCGCCCGGGTGAGCAGGAAGCTGACCGCGTAGGCGAGCGCGCTGGCCGCGACGACGGCGAGCAGGATCAGCCCGGTGTTCTGGTCGTTGCTGCGGCGCCCGAACCCGCCCCACAGGCCCCACTGCAGCCCGAACCGGGTGACCAGCCCGGCGAGGATGCCGAGGAACGAGGCGATCGTCATGACCGCGACGTCCCGGTGCGCGACGTGCGCCATCTCGTGCGCGAGGACGCCCTCCAGCTCGACCGGGTCGAGCCGGCGCAGCAGGCCGGTCGTCACGCAGACCACGGCCTTCTTCTGGTTGCGACCGGTGGCGAACGCGTTCGGCACGTCGGTGTCGGCGATCGCGACGCGCGGCTTCGGGGCGTCCGACATCGCGCAGATGCGGTCGACGACGCCGTGCAGCTCGGGCGCCTCCTCCGGCGTGACGACGCGGCCGTGCATCGCGAACAGCGTCATCCGGTCGGAGAAGAAGTACTGGGCGATCAGGAAGATCACCGCGACGGCCAGCGCGACGCCCGCCCACTCGGGCACGAAGACGAAGAAGGCCCCCACGAAGACGACGTACACCAGCCCCAGCAGGAACATCGTCACGAGCATCCGCGATGTCAGCCCCCGGTCGGAGGCGTACCGCGTTCTGGCCATGCCACCACCCCCCGGTACATGTTCTATTCAGTTGTAGGAACGCACGAGACCCGGGTTTTGTGCCTGAATGTCCATAACCGACCCGGGGCCTCGTGCGCGTCAGTCGGGAATGAGCCCTTCGTCCCCCAGCATCGAGCGCACCTCGTCGATGTGCGCGTCGGCAGGGGGCAGGATCAGATCGGACGGCTCCAGGCTGTCCGGCGGGAGCGGCCGGCCGACCTTGCGGACGTTGTCGAGCAGGGCGTGCAGGGCGGCGCGGAACGCCGTCTCGTCGCCGGACTCGATCGCCTTCTCCAGCTCGTCGTCGAGGATGTTCAGTGCGGACAGATCGTCCTCGGCCACGTCGAGCTGGCCCTCGCCCATCAGGCGGACGATCACTGGGCACCCCCGGGGTTCTGCGGCCACGGGGCCTGCTGGGGGGTGTCCTGCTGCTGCTGTTGCGGCTGCGCCGTCGGCGTGCCCTGGTTCAGCTCCTTGGGCGCGGGGCCCTGGCCGAGCTCGGCCTTGAGGCGCTCCAGCTCCATGTCGACGCCGGGCCCGGAGCCCATCCGGTCGAGCTCGGCCTGGATGTCGTCCTTCGGACCGGAGAAGTCCTCCAGGGCGCCGGAGGCCAGCAGCTCGTCGATCGCCCCGGCGCGGGCCTTCATGGTGTCGGTCTTCTCCTCGGCGCGCTGGATCGCCAGGCCGACGTCGCCCATCTCCTCGGAGATGCCGGAGAACGCCTCGTTGATCTTGGTCTGCGCCTCGGCGGCGGTGTACGTCGCCTTGATCGTCTCCTTGCGGGTGCGGAAGGAGTCGACCTTGGCCTGCAGGCGCTGGGAGGCGAGCGTGAGCTTCTCCTCCTCGCCCTGCAGCTGCTGGTACTGCCCGCGCAGGTCGTTGAGCTGACCCTCCAGCCCGGCGCGGCGGGTCAGCGCCTCGCGGGCCAGGTCCTCGCGGCCGACCTGCAGCGCCTTCTTGCCCTGGTCGGTCAGCTTGCTCTGCTGCTGTTCCAGCTGGTTGATCTGCAGTTCGAGACGCTTGCGCGAGGTGGCGACGTCGGCGACCCCCCGACGGACCTTCTGCAGCATCTCCAGCTGGCGCTGGTAGGAGTAATCGAGGGTCTCCCGAGGATCTTCCATGCGGTCCAAAGCCTTGTTCGCCTTGGACTTGAAGATCATCGACATTCGCTTCATCACGCTCATCGCGCGGCGCCGGTCCCTTCGTGCTGTCGCCTCAGTCGTGAACTGGGCTCAATGACCACTGCTGGGGTTCTTATCACCCTACGCGTTAACGCGCGAGGCAGCCACGATGTTCGCAGCCGGTAGGCTGATCCCTGTGTTCAAGCGTCGTACCCCGGAGGCCCCGGCGGATCCTCCTCAGGTAGTAAAGCCGGGAGGCAAGGGCCGTCCCACCCCCAAGCGGAGGGACGCCGAGAAGCTCCGCCGGCAGCCCATCACGGCTCCGGCCAGCCGCAAGGAGGCCTACAAGAAGGTCAGGGAGCGGCAGGCGGCCGAGCGCGCCAAGGCGCGCGAGGGCATGGCCAAGGGCGACGAGAGGCATCTGCTCAAGCGCGACCGCGGCCCGGTCCGCCGGCTCGCCCGCAACTACGTCGACTCCCGCCGCACGGTCGGCTCGTACCTGATGTACGCGATGTTCGCGATGGTGCTGCTGAGCATGCTGCCGATCCCGGCCGCGCGGCTGCTGGTGCTGTTCGCGCCGCCGCTGCTGCTCGTCGTGGTGTTCGCCGAGGGCTTCCTGCTCAGCCGCGGCATCAAGCGCCTCGCCGCCGAGCGCTACCCGAGCGAGGACACCAAGGGCATCGGCATGTACGCGGCGATGCGCGCCATGCAGATCCGCCGGCTGCGCATCCCGAACCCCCAGGTGCGGATCGGCGAGAAGGAGAACGTCTGACGGCGGCGTCCGCCCTCCCGGCACAGATCACCGCCCGGCTAGGGTCGGTGCCATGGAGTTCCGAAACCTGGGCCGGAGCGGTCTGAAGATCAGCGAGATCGCGTACGGCAACTGGCTCACCCACGGCTCCCAGGTCGAGGAGGACGCGGCGCGCGCGTGCGTGCGGGCGGCCCTCGACGAGGGGATCACCACCTTCGACACCGCGGACGTCTACGCCGGGACGCGCGCCGAGGAGGTCCTCGGACGCGCGCTCGAGGGGCAGCGCCGCGAGGGGCTGGAGATCTTCACCAAGGTCTACTGGCCCACCGGGCCCGGCGCGAACGACCGGGGCCTGTCGCGCAAGCACATCTTCGAGTCGATCAACGGTTCCCTGCGCCGTCTGCGGACGGACTACGTGGACCTCTACCAGGCCCACCGGTTCGACTACGAGACCCCTCTCGAAGAGACCATGCGCGCGTTCGACGACCTCGTCCGGCAGGGCAAGGTCCTCTACGTCGGCGTCTCGGAGTGGCGGGCCGAGGAGATCGAGCGCGCCCTCAAGATCGCCGACGAGATGGGGTTCGACCGGATCGTCTCCAGCCAGCCGCAGTACTCGATGCTGTGGCGGGTCATCGAGGAGGAGGTCGTGCCGCTGTGCGAGCGCGAGGGCATCGGCCAGATCGTCTGGTCGCCGATCGCTCAGGGGGTGCTGACCGGCAAGTACCTGCCGGGGCGGCCGCTGCCCGAGGGGTCGCGCGCCACCGACGACAAGGGCGGCGCCGACATGATCAAGCGCTACCTGAACGACGACCTGCTGACCCGCGTGCAGAACCTCAAGCCGATCGCGGACGACCTCGGGCTGTCGATGGCGCAGCTGGCGATCGCGTGGACGCTGCAGAACCCGAACGTGTCGGCGGCGATCGTGGGCGCGTCCCGCCCGGAGCAGGTCACCGACAACGTGAAGGCCGCCGGGGTGAAGCTGGAGGCCGACGTGCTGAAGCGGATCGACGACGTGCTGGGCGACGTCGTCATCCGCGACCCGGCCAAGACGGCCAGCCCGCGCCGCCGGCCCTGAGCCGCGTGCACGAGGGCCGCGGAGCGTCGCGCTCCGCGGCCCTTTCGCCTCAGCGGGTCAGGTCACTCCGGGTCGTGCAGGCTCATCCCGTACACGATCGTCTCGCCGTCCAGGAGGGTCACCTTGTCGACCTCCTCGGCGCGCAGTCCCCGCCAGTTCTCCCCCAGCCAGCTCTCCGCGTCCGCCTGGGTGGAGAAGGTCTCCTCCGACATGCCGGCCGCGCTCCCGTCGGCCTTCTCCAAACGCCAGCTCCACGCCATCGCTCGACCTCCCTCGTCGCGGTGAGACTAGCGGGCTTCCCCGCCCGGCCCCGTCAGGACGCGGCCTCGATGGCGCGGCGCAGCTCCTCGGGGCTCCCGGTGTCGGACGAGTCGAGCGTCCGCCCGTTGATCCGCACGCTCGGCGTGCCCCGGACTCCCGAGGATATGTAGCGCCGGCTGACCGTCTTCACGCTGTCGGCGTGGGTCTGCTGCTTCACGCAGGACGTGAAGTCGTCGCCGGTCAGCCCCAGCGGCCTCGCGTAGGAGAGCAGCTCGTCGGTCGTGTAGCCGGTGGTGTTCTCGCTCGCCGGCTGGTGGGCGTAGAGGGCGTCCTGGTACGAGAGCCAGTGCGCGCCGTCGCCGACGCAGCGCAGCGCGGCGGCGGCCCGCAGCGAGTTGTCGTGCGCGGGCTGGACGCTCTCGCCGAAGACCAGCATCGGGTGGAACACGACCTTGGCGCGGCCCGCGACCGCCATCTCCTTCAGCATCGGGTCGTGCTTGCGGTCGAACGCGCCGCAGGGCGGGCAGGCGAAGTCCTCGTAGATGTCGACGACGGGCGAGGTGACGCCCGGCCGGGCCATCTCCAGGCTCCCGTCCGCGAGGGGCCGGGCCTCCGCGCCGCCGGCGATCTTGCCGACCCGCAGCGGCACGTCGCCGCCGCCCCCTGCGTCGTCGCCGCCGCTCTGGGCGACCAGCACGACGACCGCCGCCAGGACCAGCACCAGGACCAGGCCCCCGCCGACCAGCGCGATCACGAGCCCGCCGCCGCCCTTGCGCGGGGGCGGGGGCGGGCCGGGCTGCCAGCCGGGACCGCCCGGCGTTCCGGGTAAGGGCCCGCCCGGCGGGACGGGCGGCGGTCCATAGGGCGGCTGCGGCCCGCCTGGGCCCGGCGGGCCCGGCGGGCCCGGCCAGTGCGGGTTCGGGGGGTTGCCCACCGGCGCTCCTCCTGATGGTGACGCTGTCATCCGTAGGGGTGAGAGTAGCCGTAGAGTTCCGACCGAGATGAACGTCGAGGTCAAGGGAATCGCCTCCGGCCAGGGGTGGCCGGCGCCGGAGTGCCGGTGCGCGTCGTGCGGCCGGCTGCGCGCCGCCGGCGTCCGGCTCGATCCGTTCGAGGCCGTGGTGGACGGGGTGGCGCTGGAGGATCTGCCGCGGACCGACGTGCCCGGCGGGTACGAGGTGCGCGCGCCGGGCGGAGGGCGCGCACTGGTGGCGTCGGGACCGGGCGGCAGGCCGGAGCCGCCGACCGGCGCCGAGTACGAGGCCGTCCTGCTCGACCTGGCGGGCTCCCCCGAACATCTGGGTCTGCTGCGCCGCACCGGGGCCGTGACGCCTGGGACGGAGGTCCTCGCGGTCCACGCCGACCACCGCCTGCCGTCGCCGTCCGAGCTGGAACGGCGCATGGCCTTCTGGAGACGGCCGCAGGAGGGCCCGTTCCGGACGCTGCTCCTCGGCGGGTCGCGGTCGGGCAAGTCGGCCGAGGCGGAGCTGCGGCTGGCGGCGTGCCCCGACGTCCTCTACGTCGCCACGGGCCCGGTGCGGGACGACGACCCGGAATGGACGGCCAGGGTCGCCGCACACCGGCGGCGCCGTCCCGATTGGTGGGGCACCGCTGAGACGACCGACCTCGCGGGCGTGCTCGGGTACGCGACCGGACCTGTCCTGGTGGACGGCATCGGCACGTGGCTGGCCGCCGCCATGGACGAGACCGGCGCCTGGGACGACCCTTCCCGGGTGCGGCCGCGCCTGGACGCCCTCGTCGAGGCCTGGCGCGGCACGCGGGCGCGGGTCGTCGCGGTGAGCGAGGAGGTCGGCCTGTCGCTGGTGCCCGCGACGGCGTCCGGACGGGCGTTCGGCGACGCGCTCGGCCGGCTCAACCAGCGCCTCGCGGCCGAGTCCGAGGAGGCGGCGCTGGTGGTGGCGGGACGCGTCGTGGACCTCCCGTGATCGCGGGGCTGCGGCTGGCGGTCACGCTGCTCACCGTCGTGCCGCTCGGAACCGGCCGGGCCGACCGGGACACCGCGCGGCCGGCCATGCTGCTCGCCCCCGCCGTGGGGCTGATCACCGGCGGCGCCGCCGCCCTGGTGCTGCTCGCCGGCGACCTGCTCGGCCTCTCCCGGCTCCTGGCGGCGGCGCTCGCGGTGGCCGCGACCGCGGCGGCCACCCGCGCCCTGCACCTGGACGGCCTCGCCGACCTCGCGGACGGGCTCGGCAGCGGCCGGCCCGCCGCCGAGGCACTGGCGATCATGAAGCGGTCCGACATCGGCCCGTTCGGCGTCGTCACGCTGCTGCTGACCCTGCTGGTCCAGGTCGCCGCCCTGGCCTCGGCGCCCCAGCCGGCCGTCGCGGTGCTCGTCGCGTCCGTCGCCGGCCGCCTGACCCTCCCCTGGGCCTGCCGGAAGGGCGTCCCGTCCGCGCGGCCCGGCGGCCTCGGCGCGCTGGTCGCGGGTTCGGTCCCGGCGGGCGCGGCGCTGGCCGCCACCGGGACCGTCCTGGTGGCCGCCGCGGGCGCCGGGGCGGCCGCCGGCGGTATCGGCGGCGCGCTGCACGGCGTCGCGGCGGTGGCCGCCGGCCTGGCAGCCGCCGCCCCGGTGCTGCACCGCGCCGTCCGGCGCCTGGGCGGCGTCACCGGCGACGTCTTCGGCGCGCTGGTCGAGGTCGCCACGACGGCCGCCCTGGTGGCTCTCGCCGCGCTCAGCTGAGGGCGTGCCGGGCGTAGGCGCGACCTCGGCGTCCGGGTCGCTCAGCGCCCTGGCGAGGGCGTCCGGGGACGCGGCGGCGAGCCCGCGCGCGGCGCCCGTCCGGACCTGCCAGGCCGGCTCGTGCAGGGCGGCGGCCCTGACCAGGTCGTCGCCGTCCCGGATGAGGCCGCCGAGCGCCGCGGAACGCGGCCCGCGAGCCCAGCCCGAGCGCGCGCAGGACGTCCAGGACGGCGGCCCGCACCAGCGCGTCCCCGCTGCCGAGGGCGAGTGTGAGGCCGTTCCGGACCTCCGCCGTGGCGGGCAGGATCTCGACCAGCTCCCGGAGCGCGGTCGCGGCGGCCCGCCGCACCGACCCGTGCGGGTCGGCGAGGGCCGTCGCGAGGGCTCCGGCGACGCCGTCGGGCGCGACCTCGGTGAGGTCGCGACGGCCGCCCGCCGCACCTTCGGGTCCGGATCGGCGAGGTACGGGGTGATCGCGGCGACGGCGGGCCCGGTCTCGGCGAGCCGCTGGAGTTCGAGCAGCCGCGGCGACCGCCCGATCGCCACGGCCGCGGAGATCATCTCGGCGGAGATCACGCAGATCCACGCCACGGTCGGCGCGCAGCCGCCGCGCCTCCGCCGGCGTCGCCGTGGCGGTGTCTCTCCTGGTCACCGCCGTTAACCTACTAAATCAATCGGAATAGATGAATAGGGCCCCCGATACGTCACCCCGCAGGCCGGGCGCCCCCGCTCCCACCTGCGCGGGGACGCCCGGCGGGCCGAGTTCCGCCACCCCGGCCGGCGGGCGGCCGGGCCGGTCCGGCCGCCCGCGGCGCCCGGCGAGCCCTGCCGGAACGACCCGCCGGGCAGGGCAATGCTTGATCCAAAAGGGCGAAACCGGTCACCGGGAGGACTACTATCGGGCTACGTGACGAGCATCAGCCTTGACAGCGCAGACCTGGCCGGCGTCGACGTCGACGCGATCGTGATCGGCGTCAGCCCGGGAGGGTCCGGTGCCGCACCGGCCGCCGGAACGGACGCGCTCGACCGCGCGCTGGACGGCCGGCTCGCGGACGCGCTGACCGCGCTCGGCGCCACCGGCAAGGCCGGGGAGGTCACCAAGCTGCCGTCGCTGGGCGCCGTCGCCGCCAAGGTGATCGTCGCCGCCGGGCTGGGCGAGGACCCGACCGCCGAAGACCTCCGCCGCGCCGCCGGCGCCGCCGTCCGCTCCCTCGCGGGCAGCGCCCGGGTCGCCGTCGCGCTGCCGGCCGAGAGCGCCGAGGCCGTCGGGGCCGCCGCGCTGGGCGCGCTGCTCGGCGCCTACTCCTTCGACTCGTTCCGCACCGGCGACGGCCACAAGAGCCCCGTCGAGGAGATCGTCCTCATCGGCCCCGCGTCCGAGGAGGCCGCCGTCGAGCGGGCGCGCACCCTCGCCGCGTCGGTCGCGCTCGTCCGCGACCTGGTCAACACCCCGCCGTCCCACCTCTCCCCCGAGGACCTCGCCGGCGAGGCCGAGCGGGTCGCCGCCGACACCGGGCTGGCCATCGAGGTGCTGGACGAGAAGGCCCTCGTCGAGGGCGGCTACGGCGGCATCGCGGGCGTCGGGCAGGGCTCGGTCAACCCGCCGCGGCTCGTCCGCCTCGCCTACACCCACCCCGAGGCGTCCAAGACCATCGCCCTGGTCGGCAAGGGCATCACCTTCGACTCCGGCGGCCTGTCCCTCAAGCCGACCGACGCGATGGACTGGATGAAGTCCGACATGGGCGGCGCCGCCGCCGTGCTCGGCGCGCTCGCCGCCATCGCCGAGCTCGGCCCCAAGGTGAACGTCGTCGGCTACCTGGCCATCGCCGAGAACATGCCGAGCGGCACCGCGCAGCGCCCGTCCGACGTCCTGCGCATCTACGGCGGCAAGACCGTCGAGGTGCTCAACACCGACGCCGAGGGCCGGCTCGTCCTGGCCGACGCCCTCGTCCGGGCCGGCGAGGACTCCCCCGACCTGATCGTGGACGTCGCCACGCTGACCGGCGCGCAGCTCGTCGCGCTCGGCACCCGGACCACCGGCGTCATGGCCAACGACGACGCCGTCCGCGAGAAGGTCGTCGCGGCGGCCGAGCGCGCGGGCGAGCCGTCCTGGGGCATGCCCCTGCCGGCCGAGCTGCGCAAGGGCCTCGACTCGGCGGTCGCCGACATCGCCAACATCAGCGGTGAGCGGTGGGGCGGCATGCTCGTCGCCGGGATGTTCCTGAAGGAGTTCGTGCCGGACGGCGTCAAGTGGGCCCACCTGGACATCGCGGGCCCCTCGTTCAACAAGGGCGAGGCCTACGGGTACACGCCGAAGGGCGGCACGGGCGCCGCGGCGCGCACGCTGGTCCAGATCGCCGAGGACGTCGCCGCGGGCGTCCTGTAGAGGGCGGCGGGAATTCTGCGGGGGACCCGCCCGCTGTGACCGGGCGGAGAACAGAATAGATTTCTCGTGGCGGCGCGGCGCCCGGTGACCGGCGCGCCCGCCCACCCACGGGCGCCGTGATCCACGCGGCGCCGCAAACCGGGGAAAGGGAGCCTCCAGTGGCCAACAACGGCCCCTTCGATATCGTCGTCCTGGGTGCCGGCAGCGGCGGGTACGCGTGCGCGCTGCGCGCCGCCGAGCTCGGCAGGTCCGTCGCGCTCATCGAGCGGGACGACTCCCTCGGCGGGACGTGCCTCAACCGCGGCTGCATCCCCACCAAGGCGCTGCTGCACGCGGCGGAGGTGGCGGACCAGTCCCGCGAGGCGGCGAAGTTCGGCGTCAAGACCACCTTCGAGGGGATCGACGTCGCAGGCGTGAACGCCTACAAGGACAAGGTCGTCTCGACGACCGTCAAGGGCCTCACCGGGCTCATCAGGTCGCGCGGCATCGAGGTCGTGCACGGCACCGGCCGGCTGACCGGGCCGACCACGGTCGAGGTCGCCACCGCCGACGGGACGCGCACCATCGAGGCCGGGCACATCGTGCTCGGCACCGGCTCGGCGCCCAAATCGCTGCCGGGCCTGGAGATCGACGGCGAGCGCGTCATCTCCAGCGACCACGCGCTGCGGCTGGAGCACGTCCCCGCGTCGGTCGTGATCCTCGGCGGCGGCGTCATCGGCGTCGAGTTCGCCAGCGTGTGGCGCTCGTTCGGGGCCGACGTCACGATCGTCGAGGCGCTGCCGCACCTGCTGCCGCTGGAGGAGGAGAGCAGCTCCAAGCGGCTGGAGCGCGCCTTCCGCAAGCGCGGCATCAAGTACGAGCTCGGCACCCGCTTCGAGAGCGCCAAGACGACGCAGGGCGGCATCTCCGTCACGCTCGAAGGCGGCAAGACGATCGACGCCGAGCTGCTGCTCGTCGCGGTGGGGCGCGGCCCCGTCTCCGACGGCATCGGCCTCGCCGAGGCCGGGGTCGAGACCGAGCGCGGGTTCGTCAAGGTCGACGAGTACTGCCGGACGAGCGTCCCCACCATCTCGGCGGTCGGCGACCTGATCCCGACGCCGCAGCTGGCGCACGTCGGGTTCGCCGAGGGCATCCTCGTCGCCGAGCGGCTGAGCGGGCTCACCCCGCCGCCGATCGACTACGACGGCGTCCCGCGCATCACCTACTCCGACCCCGAGGTGGCCTCGGTCGGCATCACGTCCGCCGTGGCCCGCGAGCGCGGGTACGAGATCAAGGAGGTCACCTACGACCTCGCGGGCAACCCCAAGAGCAAGATCCTGGGGACGCAGGGCGAGGTCAAGGTGATCGCGGCCGTGGACGGCCCCGTCCTCGGCCTGCACATGGTCGGCGCACGCGTCGGCGAGCTCATCGCGGAGGGGCAGCTCATCTACAACTGGGAGGCCCTGCCCGGCGAGGTCGCCCAGCTGATCCACCCGCACCCGACCCAGTCCGAGGCGGTCGGCGAGGCACATCTCGCCCTCGCCGGCAAACCACTGCACGTGCACGGCTGAACGCCGCACAAGTAATACGAAGGAGTCGCTGAGACATGCCGGTCTCCGTCACCATGCCCCAGCTCGGCGAGAGCGTCACCGAGGGCACCGTCACCCGCTGGCTCAAGAAGGAGGGCGAGCGCGTCGAGACCGACGAGCCGCTCCTCGAGGTGTCCACCGACAAGGTCGACACCGAGATCCCCTCGCCCGCCTCGGGCATCCTGACCAGCATCACGGTCGCCGAGGACGAAACCGTCGAGGTCGGCGCCGAACTGGCCGTCATCGGCGACGAGGGCGACGCGCCGTCCGGCGGCGGCGGCCCGGCCGCCGCGGAGCAGGAGCCCGCGCAGGAGGCGCCCGCCCCGCAGGCCGAGCAGGCCGCCCCCGCGCAGGAGGCGCCCCAGCAGCAGGCACCGCCGCCCGCCGCCTGGCCGCCGCCGGCGCAGCAGCAGCCCGCCGCCCCACCGTCCCCGGCGCCCGCCCCGGCGCCCGCCCCGGCTCCGCAGCCGGCGCAGCCCGCGCAGCCGCCCGCCCCCGCCCCGGCGTCCCAGCAGGCCCAGCCGCAGGCGGAGCCGGGCGACGGCCCGTACGTGACCCCGCTGGTGCGCAAGCTGGCGTCCGAGCACAACGTGGACCTCGCCACGGTCAAGGGCACCGGCGTCGGCGGCCGCATCCGCAAGCAGGACGTCCTGGAGGCGGCCCGCGCCGCGCAGCAGGCCGCCCAGCAGGCCGCCGCCCCAGCGGCGCCCGCCGCCCCGGCCCCGGCCCCGGCACAGGCCCCCGCGGCGCGGCCCGCGGCCCCGGCGCCCGCCGCCGCCCCCGCCGAGCAGCTCGCGCTGCGCGGCCGGACCGAGAAGATGTCGCGGATGCGGCAGACGATCGCCCGCCGCATGGTCGAGTCGCTCCAGGTGTCGGCGCAGCTCACCACCGTGGTCGAGGTGGACATCACCAAGATCGCGCGACTGCGGGAGCAGGCCAAGGCCGACTTCCAGGCGCGCGAGGGCGTCAAGCTGTCGTTCCTGCCGTTCTTCGCGATGGCGACCGTCGAGGCCCTCAAGGCGCACCCGAAGCTGAACGCGGTCATCAACGCCGAGACCAACGAGGTCACCTACCACGACGTGGAGAACCTCTCGATCGCGGTGGACGTGCCCGAGCGCGGCCTGATGGTCCCGGTCGTGCACAACGCGGGCCAGCTGAACCTGGGCGGCCTCGCGCAGCGGATCGCCGACCTCGCCGAGCGCACCCGCACCAACAAGGTGAGCCCGGACGAGCTGGCCGGCGGCACGTTCACGCTGACCAACACCGGCAGCCGCGGCGCGCTGTTCGACACCCCGATCCTCAACCAGCCGCAGGTCGGCATGCTCGGCACCGGCGCCGTCGTCAAGCGCCCGGCCGTCATCGACGACCCGGAGCTGGGCGAGGTCATCGCGGTCCGGTCGATGGTCTACCTGGCGCTGACCTACGACCACCGCCTGATCGACGGCGCGGACGCCGCCCGCTTCCTCGCCACGGTCAAGCACCGCCTGGAGGAGGGCAACTTCGAGGCCGAGCTGGGCCTCTGACACCTCCCGCGACTCCGCGGATACCCCGCCGCCCGGTCCGGGCGGCGGGGCGTCCGCATGTCCGGGGAAACGCGGGACCCGGCTGAGATTCTCACCGCCCGGTGGCGTGATCGCCCTAGGCTGGGAGCATGAGGGTCACAATCACGGGCTCGTCGGGTCTCATCGGCTCGGCGTTGGTGCAGTCACTTCGAGCGGACGGCCATGAGGTCGTCCGGCTGATACGGCGGGAGCCGTCCAGATCCGACGAGGCGCAGTGGTCGCCCGCGGACGGGTGCGTCGACAAGGCGTCCCTGGAAGGCGCGGACGCCGTCGTGCACCTCGCGGGCGCCGGCATCGGCGACCGCCCGTGGACCAGGGCGTACATGCGCAGGATCCGCGAGAGCCGGCTCGCCGGCACCCGGACGCTC
Organism: Actinomadura sp. B10D3; assembly: GCF_039871695.1. NCBI lineage: Bacteria > Bacillati > Actinomycetota > Actinomycetes > Streptosporangiales > Thermomonosporaceae > Actinomadura > Actinomadura sp. B10D3. The sequence goes on along the minus strand of NZ_JBDPLY010000003.1, from coordinate 80,586 downwards.
GCGGAGGCGATCGCGACCGCGGACCCGCGGCCCCGCGTGCTCGTCTGCGGGTCGGCGATCGGGTACTACGGCGACACCGGCGGCCAGGAGGTGGACGAGAAGGCGGCGCGGGGGCAGGGGTTCCTCGCCGAGCTCGTCCGCGACTGGGAGGCCGCCGCCGCTCCCGCACGGGAGGCCGGGGTCCGGGTCCTCCATCCGCGGACGGGCGTCGTGCTGGCCCGCGAGGGCGGGATGCTCGGCCGCACCCTCCCGCTGTTCCGGCTGGGGCTCGGCGGCACGCTCGGCGACGGCCGGCAGTGGACGAGCTGGATCTCCCTCGCCGACGAGGTCGCCGCGCTGCGGTTCCTCATCGACCACGAGATCGCCGGGCCGGTCAACCTCACCGCGCCGAACCCCGTCACGAACGAGGAGTACACGCGGACGCTCGGCCGCCTCCTGCACCGGCCGGCGCGGCTGCCGGTCCCCCGGTTCGCGCTGCGGGCGGCGCTGCGCGGGTTCGCCGACGAGGGGCCGCTGATCAGCCAGCGGGTCCTGCCGCGGCGGCTGGAGGAGAGCGGGTTCCGGTTCGCGCACGAGGACGTCGAGGCGGCCATCGCCGCGGCCCTGTGACCACCAGTGGCCTTGTGACCGCCAAGAATCGTCAAAGTCCGACCCGGTTCCGCTCCGTGCCCATACGGTGACACAGAGGCGACCCGGCCTACGAGGAGGGGTGGAATGAGCACCGACGGACAGCCGCACATCCTCGCGATCGGCGGGGGCTCGTTCGTTCCGGACGGCCGGGACGGGTTCCTGCCGAGCCCCCTGCTGCGCTACGCGTTCGACCTGACCGGGCAGGACCGGCCCCGGGTGTGCGTCATCGCGACGGCCATGGGCGACGGCCTCCAGGCCATCGCGCGCTCCTACGCGGCGTTCTCCTCCATGGACGCCGAGGTCAGCCACCTGGCCCTGTTCCCGATGCCGAACATCGCCGACATGCGTGCGCACCTGCTCGCCCAGGACCTCGTCTACGTGGGCGGCGGGAGCGTCGCGAACCTCCTGGCGCTGTGGCGGCTGCACGGGCTCGACGAGATCCTGCGGGAGGCGTGGCAGGAGGGCGTCGTCCTGTCCGGGCAAAGCGCGGGGGCACTGTGCTGGCACGTCGGCGGCAATACCGACTCCTTCGGCCCGCAGCTCCGCCCGATGACCGACGGGCTCGGCTTCCTGCCGTACTCGTGCGGGGTGCACTACGACAGCGAGCCGCAGCGGCGGCCGCTGCTGCAGCAGCTCGTCGGCGAGGGGACCCTGCCCGGCGGCTACGCGGCCGACGAGAAGGTCGCGCTGCACTACGTCGGCGCCGAGTTCGTCCAGGCCGTCTCGTACCGGCGGGAGGCGGGCGCCTACCGCATCGAGCCCGACGGGCCCGGGACGGCGAAGGAGTACCGGCTGGAGCCCCGGCTGCTCGCCGCCCTCTGACGCGCGGGCCGGCACGTCCACGGCATAAGCTGACAGGCGTGAGCGATGTGGACGTACGCGAGCTGGTGGTGGTGCACGCGGGGTTCGGCACGGCGGCCGTCCCCTACGACGAGGGCTGGGAGCTGCAGAAGCGCACCCACGCCCTGCGGGTCGAGGACGCGATCCCCGACACCGTCCTGCTGATGGAGCACCGGCCCGTGTACACCGCGGGCAAGCGGACCGCGGCGCTCGACCGGCCCCTCGGCGATCCGGGCGCCCCGGTCGTGGACGTGGACCGCGGCGGCAAGATCACCTGGCACGGCCCGGGGCAGCTCACCGGCTACCCGATCGTCCGGCTCCCCGACCCGGCGGACGTCGTCGGATACGTGCGGCTGCTGGAGCAGATGATGATGGACGTCTGCACGGAGCTCGGCCTGGAGACCGTGACGGTGGAGGGCCGCAGCGGGCTCTGGGTGCCCGGCGCCCCCGACCGCAAGATCGGCTCGATCGGGATCCGGGTGGCGCGCGGCGTCGCGATGCACGGCTTCATGCTCAACTGCGACAACGACATGGGCTGGTTCGACAAGATCGTCGCCTGCGGGATCCGGGACGTGGGGTCGACGAACCTCAGCCTGGAGCTCGGCCGCCGGGTCACGGTCGCCGAGACCGTCCCGCTGGTCGAGCGGCATCTCGCGGCGGCGCTGGGCGCGGCGGAACCGCTCCACCGCACCACGGCGCAGCTGGCGCTCTGACATCGCCGCCGCCGGCGCTCGGGTCCGGGCGCCGGACGGTCAGGCCATCACCTTGTAGACGGCCTGCCCTTCGGTGGCGGCCGCCTGGAAGAACTCGGTCAGGCCTTTGTAGGCGGGCTTGAGGACCTTGTCGCGGGCGGCGCCGTCGAGCCGTCCCGCGTCCTGGACCCCGGCCCGGCCCATCGCCGCCGGGTCGTAGCGGTCCGCGACCTTCGCGAACGGCGTCGCGGCCAGGTGGTCGGCGGTCGGCTTGACCCGGTCCGGCGCCAGGTAGATGACGTCCATGCCCAGCTCGTCGGCGCCGTCCTCGGTGAGCAGCCGCCCGCCGCACACCACGTCCGCCTCGGGCTGCCGGCCCTCCCACGGGTCGCCGGTGACGAGGTAGTGCATCGCCTGCCACGCCCAGCCGAGGTCGAACAGCTCCGCGGAGCCGCGCCGGCGCCAGTTCGCGTCACCGAAGACGTGGCGGGCGATCCGGCCGGGATCGGGCTCCCCCTCCAGCACGGGCGGCACCCTGAGGTACGACATTGCCAGACCCACGGTGGTCCTCCTGCTGACGCTGTTGCGTGACGACAGGGAGTCACCCTAGAGAGGTCCACAGTTGGACATGGCCGAAACACGCGAATCGGCTGCACGATCGAGGTACTGTCATACGTTCGAGATCGGTCCGATACGGCTTCGAAGCCCCCGGAGGCCGCGCCCGGCGGCGGGTGGCCGGTGTGCCGGCACCGGAGATCGGGACGTAGTCTGGGACGCGTGACGACGGTGACTCCAGAGGGGCGCAGGCTCCTGCGCGTCGAAGCGCGCAACAGCCAGACCCCGATCGAGCGCAAGCCCGAGTGGATCAAGACACGGCTGAAGATGGGCCCGCAGTACCGCGAGCTCACGGGCCTGGTGAAATCCGAGGGCCTGCACACGGTGTGCCAAGAGGCCGGCTGCCCCAACATCTACGAATGCTGGGAGGACCGCGAGGCCACGTTCCTGATCGGCGGCGACCAGTGCACCCGCCGCTGCGACTTCTGCCAGATCGACACCGGCCGGCCCGCCGCCCTCGACCGGGACGAGCCCCGCCGCGTCGCCGAGTCCGTCGCCACGATGGGCCTGAAGTACGCGACCGTCACCGGCGTCGCCCGCGACGACCTGGAGGACGGCGGCGCCTGGCTGTACGCCGAGACCGTCCGGCAGATCCACGCGGCGATCCCGGGCTGCGGCGTCGAGCTGCTGATCCCCGACTTCAACGCCGTCCCCGAGCAGCTCGCCGAGGTCTTCTCGTCCCGGCCGGAGGTGCTGGCGCACAACGTGGAGACCGTCCCGCGGATCTTCAAGCGGATCCGTCCCGCGTTCCGGTACGAGCGGTCCCTGGAGGTCCTCACCCGGGCCCGCGAGGACGGCCTGGTCACCAAGTCGAACCTCATCCTCGGCATGGGCGAGACGCGCGAGGAGGTCTCGCAGGCGCTGCGCGACCTGCACGAGGCGGGCTGCGAGCTGGTCACGATCACCCAGTACCTGCGGCCGAGCCCCCGCCACCACCCGGTGGAGCGGTGGGTGAAGCCGGAGGAGTTCGTGGAGCTGTCCGCGGAGGCCGAGGAGATCGGCTTCGCCGGCGTCATGTCCGGCCCGCTCGTGCGCTCCAGCTACCGCGCCGGCCGCCTCTACCAGCAGGCGATCTCCGCGCGCGAGGGGTGAACCCGCGACCACCCCGGCCGGACTATCCTTGGATTCATGTCGAAAAAGCCCACGGACGGGGCCCAGGAGAGTCCGGGTCGCCTCAAGCAGATCCGCATGGTCGCCCAGGTGCTGCGCCAGGCCGACCCGAAGGCACTGCCGATCGTGTTCGCGTCCGCGATCGGCACCCTGGTCGTCGTCATCCTCATCGGGCTGATCATCGGCCAGCTGTGGTTCTTCATCCCGCTGGGGGTCCTCGCCGCGGCCGCCGTCGGCATGATCGTCTTCGGGCAGCTCGCGCAGCGCGCCCAGTACAAGGTGATCGCCGGGCAGCCGGGCGCGGCCGCCGCGATCCTGAAGAACATGCGCGGCAACTGGACGGTCACCGAGGCCGTCAGCGGCAACCGCAACCTCGACATGGTGCACCGCGCGGTCGGGCGCGCCGGCGTGGTGCTCGTCTCGGAAGGGCCCCGCAGCCGCGTCGGCCCGCTGCTCGGCGCCGAGAAGAAGCGCATCTCCCGCGCCGCCCAGCAGGTGCCGATCTATGACGTCCAGGTCGGGGACGACGAGGGCCAGATCCCGGTCGGCAAGCTCCAGCGCCACCTGATGAAGCTGCCCCGCAACCTCACCAAGGGGCAGGTCGCGGAGCTGAACGACCGCCTCCAGGCCCTGCCCCGCTCGATGCAGATGCCGAAGGGCCCGATGCCGCGCGGCGCGAAGATGCCGAAGGGCCCGAAGCCGAAGATGCGCTGACGGACATGGGAGGAGCGCCCCCTCGGGGGCGCTTTCCCGTTTCCGGCCTAGATGTTGACGACGACCGTGTTGCCGGCGCGGTCGTGCATCCCCCGGTAGTCGCGGTCCCAGATCAGGGCGGGGACGACCAGGAGCAGCAGGAGGGTCCGGACGAGGGCCCAGCCGAGCCCGACGGGCCGCCCGTCCAGGCGGGCGACGCGGATGCCGCACAGCCGCTTGCCGATCGTCGTGCCGAGGAACGCGGTGAGCACCCAGGCCTGGACGCCGAAGACGAGCAGCGTCACCATGCTGCGCTCGGCGGGCTCCCAGCCGAGCGAGCGCGCGAGCAGGCTCGCCACCAGCATCGACAGGCCCCAGTCGATGAACAGCGCCACGAGCCGCCGGCCGTAGGACGCGACGGCGCCGCTGCCGCCGGCGGGCAGCCCGATCCGCTTCCCGGGCTCGCCGAGGTCGGCGCCGGCGGAGCGCGCCCCGCCGAGCCAGGTCTGCGTCCACCGCGGCCCGGCCGCCTCCTGCCGCCCCTTGCCACCGCTCATGGCCCCTACGCTATCCGGTCCCCCGCGGCCCCCCGACGCGGCTCCCCCGGCAGGCCCGGAGTGACGCGTAACACAGCGGAAACATACGAGACATGGCCGGGAAACGGCGCCGCCATAGCGTGCAGTGAGCCAAGAACCGCCCTGAGGAGGCTGGATGTTCAGCAGCGCCGAAGAGGTCCTGAGCTACATCAGGAACGAAGGTGTGCGTTTCGTCGACTGCCGGTTCGTGGACCTGCCGGGCAAGATGCAGCATTTCACGTTCCCCGTCGAGAGCTTCGGCGAGAGCGTCTTCACCGAGGGGCTCATGTTCGACGGCTCGTCGGTCCGCGGGTTCCAGGAGATCCACGAGTCGGACATGCTCCTGCTCCCGGACCCGAGCACCGCGGTCGTCGACCCGTTCCGCCAGCACAAGACGCTGATCCTCAACTTCTTCGTGCACGACCCGCTGACGGGCGAGCCCTACAGCCGCGACCCGCGCAACGTCGCCAAGAAGGCCCAGGACTACCTGCGCGGCACCGGCATCGCCGACACGTGCTACTTCGGCCCCGAGGCCGAGTTCTACATCTTCGACGACGTCCGCTTCGAGACCAGGCAGAACGCGGGCTACTACTACCTCGACTCGGTCGAGGGCGCCTGGAACACCGGGCGCGAGGAGGCCGGCGGCAACCTCGGCGCGAAGCCCCCCTACAAGGGCGGCTACTTCCCCGTCCCGCCGATGGACCACTACACCGACCTGCGCTCGGAGATGGTGTCCCAGCTCATCGCGTCGGGCATCCAGGTGGAGATGCAGCACCACGAGGTCGGCACCGCCGGCCAGGCCGAGATCGACTTCCGCTTCGACACGCTCCTGAAGACGGCCGACAACCTGCTGCTCTACAAGTACATCGTCAAGAACGTCGCGCGCGCCGAGGGCAAGACCGTCACGTTCATGCCGAAGCCGATCTTCGGTGACAACGGCTCGGGCATGCACTGCCACCAATCCCTCTGGAAGGACGGCTCGCCCCTCTTCTACGACGAGGTCGGCTACGCGGGCCTGTCCGACAACGCCCGCTACTACATCGGCGGCCTGCTCAAGCACGCGCCGTCCCTGCTGGCCTTCACCAACCCGACGGTGAACAGCTACCACCGCCTCGTCCCCGGCTTCGAGGCGCCGGTCAACCTGGTCTACTCGCAGCGCAACCGGTCGGCGTGCATCCGCGTCCCGATCACGGGCTCGAACCCGAAGGCCAAGCGCATCGAGTTCCGCGTCCCGGACCCGTCCTGCAACCCGTACCTGGCCTTCTCCGCCATGCTGATGGCCGGGCTGGACGGCATCAAGAACAAGATCGAGCCCGCCGAGCCGGTCGACAAGGACCTCTACGAGCTGCCGCCGGAGGAGGCCCGCGCCATCCCCCAGGTCCCCGGCAGCCTCCCCGAGGTCCTCGCCGCCCTGGAGGCCGACCACGACTACCTGCTGGAAGGCGGCGTCTTCACCCCGGACCTCATCGAGACCTACATGGCGATGAAGAACGAGTTCGAGATCGACCCGATCCGCCTCCGCCCCCACCCGCACGAGTTCGAGCTGTACTACGACATCTAAGATCACCCCAGGTCAGCGCGGACTTCCGCGCTCCCGGGCCATCTGGGCCGCCGGCCGTGCCCTTCCGAGCAGGAAGGCACGGCCGGCGGCCGTCTGTCGATGACCTTGCCGGCGCGGTGTCTGCTTCATGGGGGGCGTCGCAGCTCGCCGACCGCACGCGTCGCACCAGCGGGAGTCAGGCCGAACGGGTTCGGTGGCTCGCGGGCGGCTCCGCGACCGGGACGACGTGCGCGGCAGGACCGCCGGGCCGGGCCGGGTGACGGCTCCCTGCCGGGTGTCGGTGAGGGCTGGCATCATGTCCGCGGAGGGCGGGATGACCAAGCACGCCAAGCGCGTCCTGCGGGACATCGAGGTGCTGCGGCGTGCCGCGCGCGAGCTGAGGTCCGAGTACCGGCTGGTGTGCGCCGACGTCGAGACGGTGGCGACGGGGCGGCGGGCGGTGGCGGCCCAGGAGTGGCTCGGGTCCGTTCCTGTCGCCCGGCTGAAGCAGGTCGCGAACGGGCCGATCCGGCTCGGCGCGGTGCGCGGGGCGGAGTTCGTCACCGTCGCGGACGTGCTCGGCTCGACGCCGGGCGCGCTCGCGCTGCTGCGCGGGCTCGGGCCCGATACCGCCCAGTGGCTCCACGCGGCGGCGGTCGAGCTGTTCGCGACGGCGACGTGCTCCGCGAGCCTGCGGATCACGATCGGCCCGCGGGACGAGCGCACCGAATCGCTCGTGGTCGCGCTGCATCGGCTGCTGAACGGGAACCCGGAGCTGCGGCGCGCCGTGGAGTTCGCCGAATGGGTGGAGACGTTCTGCATCAGGAACGTTCACGACGCGAGGCGGGCGGTGGGGTGGCGCAGGGTGCTGCTGCCGCCGGACGCGCGGTACCTGGCGAGGAAGGCGACCGCCGAGCTCTCGGGCCTCCTGGAGAGTTCGAGCGCCGCGCTGCTGAGGTCGCCGGGCCTGATCGGGGGCCGTGTCCCGGTGGACGATGCCTGGCAGGACTTCCAGCGGAACGCCGACGCCTACCATGCCGAGCTCGCGGAGGTGGCGGGGCTGGTGTCCGCCGGGGAGGCCGCCGAGGGGTTCCTGCCGGAGGGGCTGGCGGCGGACGTCTGGGACGAGCCCCTCGACGACACCTACCTGAAGGTGTCGCTGCGGGAGTACCAGGCGTTCGGGGCGCGGTTCGCGCTCCTGCGGCGGCGCGTGATCCTGGGGGACGAGGCGGGGCTCGGCAAGACGGTCCAGGCGATCGCCGCCATCGCGCACCGGCGGGGTGAGGGCGCGACGCATTTCCTGGTGGCCTGCCCGGGGAGCGTGCTGCTCAACTGGGTCCGCGACATCGAGACCTTCAGCTCGGTCGAGGCACATCTGATCCACGGCCCGGACCGGGACGCGGCGCTGGAGAGATGGTCCGGCAGGGGCGGCGTCGCCGTGGCGCCGCTGGACTGGCTGCCCTACATGGAGGTCCGCCCCGCCCTCGGGATGTTCGTGGTGGACGAGGCCCATCAGACGAAGAACTCCTGGACGCATCGGGCGCGGGCGGTCGCCCGCCTGTGCAAGGAGACGGAGCACGTCATGCTCCTCACCGGGATGCCGATGGAGGACCGGGTCGAGGATTTCCGCAGCCTGGTCGGGCATCTGCCGCCCGAGGCGGCGGAGGGGATCCGCCCGCAGGAGGCGGCCCTGGGGAAGCGGGCGTTCCGGGTGGCGGTCGCGCCCGTCCACCTCAGACGCGACCAGCGGGACGTGCTGACGGAACTGCCGGACGTCGTGCGCGTGGACGAGCTGGTGGCGCCGGGCCGGAGGACGGCCAGGCTCCGGCGGCTGAAGGAGCTGGTCAGGGAGGCCGAGGCCAACGGGCGGAAGGTCGTCGTCCTCTCCCGCTTCCCGGAGGTGCTCGCCTCCGCCCGGGAGGTGCTCGGGACCGGGGGGAGGCAGGTGATCGCGGAGGCGTTCGCCGCCGAGGACGGGCACGCCGTGCTGGTGGCCGGGTCGGGAGCGGACGGGCCGAGCCCGCGGGGCGTGTCCCTGATGGTCTTCTGCGAGCCGCAGGAGGATCCGGACGCGGAGGCTCGCGCCGTCGGGCGCGTGCTCGGGGCCGGCCCGGCAGGGATGCTGCGGGTGCACCGGCTGGTCGCGCCCGGGACCGTGGACGAGTGGAGCGGCGAGGGATCGGGATGACGGACGACGCCAAGGAAATCCTGCGGGGCGGGCACGCGCTGCTGAGCGCCGCGCGCGACCTGATCGCCGACCATCGGCGCGCCCTCGCGGACGTGCACCGGGCGCTCGCGCCGCTGCGGGCGGAGGCGGCGCGGAAGCAGCTCGGGTCCATCCCGCTGGCGCGGCTGAAGGACGTCACGGAGGGGCGGCTGCGGCTCGGGCCCCTGGAGGACGCGGGGTACGCGACCGTCGCGGACGTCCTGGACGCCACTCCGTACCGCCTCCAGCTCCTGCCCGGGATCGGGCCGCAGACCGCGCGGCAGCTCCACGCGGCGGCGGAGAGCCTGCGGGAGGCGGCGGAGCGGTCGGCGTCGGTGCGGGTCGACGTCGACCGGCGGGACGAGACCATGACGCCCATCGTCACCGCGCTGCACCGGCTGGTGAACGCGGGCCCGGAGCTGCCGCGCGCGCGGGCCGCCGCCGACGGCGTGGACGAGCGGTTCGGGCCGCTGGTGCGCGACGCGCGGCCGGCCGGATCGTGGTGGCGGCGGATCTTCGCGCGGGCCGCCCGGCGGGAGCGGGCGCGGGAGGCGGTCGGCGAGCTGGCGGAGGCCCTGCGGACCGAGGAGGGCCGCGGGACCCGGCTGCTGGTGGCGCAGGCGTCGGTGGACCTGCTGCGGCCCGCGGTGTCGCCGGACGAGGCGTGGATCGACTTCGAGCTGCGCGCGTCCGACTACCAGACCCTGCTGGCCGAGGTGGCGGCGCAGGACCCCGAGCGGGACGCCGCCCAGGGCTTCCTGCCGGGCGATCTCGCCGCCCGGGTCAAGGCGCAGGCTCTCGACGACGCCCACCGGCGGGTGTCGCTGCGCGGGTACCAGGCGTTCGGGGCGCGGTTCGCGCTCGTCCAGCGGCGGGTGATCCTGGGCGACGAGATGGGGCTCGGCAAGACGATCCAGGCGATCGCCGCGATGGCCCATCTGCGCGCGGAGGGCGCCACCCACTTCCTGGTGGCGTGCCCCGCGAGCGTGCTGATCAACTGGGTGCGGGAGATCGAGACGCGCAGCACGATGGCCGCGCACCCGCTGCACGGGTCCGGGCGCGCCGCCGCGCTGCGCAAGTGGGCCGGGGACGGCGGGATCGCCGTGACGACGCTCGCCACGCTGCACAGTCTGGACGTCCCGGACGACGTGCCGGTCGGCATGTTCGTGGTCGACGAGGCGCACTACGCCAAGAACCACCAGACCCGCCGGGCCCGCGCCGTCGGCGCGTGGTGCCGCCGGACCGAGCATGTTCTGTTCCTGACCGGGACGCCGATGGAGAACCGGGTCGAGGAGTTCCGCAGCCTGGTCGCGCACCTGCGTCCCGAGCTCGCCAAGGAGGTCCGGACGAGCGACGCGGCGATGGGGGCGCGGGCGTTCCGCTCGGCCGTGGCCCCGGTGTACCTGCGGCGCAACCAGCGGGACGTGCTGGTCGAGCTGCCCGAGGTCGTGCACGTGGACGAGCTGGAGGAGTTCAGCCGGGCCGACGCGCGGGCCTACCGGGACGCGGTGGCGGAGGGCAACTTCATGGCGATGCGCCGGGCGGCGTACGCCGTCCCGAAGAGGTCGGCCAAGCTCGCGCGCCTGGTGGAGCTGGTCGAGGAGGCGGACGCCAACGACCTGAAGGTGGTGGTGTTCTCCTACTTCCGGGACGTGCTCGCCGCCGTCCAGAACGCGCTCGGCCCGGCGGCGCGCGGCCCGATCTCCGGCGGGACGACGCCCGAGCGGCGGCAGGAGATCGTGGACGCGTTCACCGCCGAGCCCGGCCACGCCGTCCTGCTCGCCCAGATCCAGGCGGGCGGGGTCGGGCTCAACCTCCAGGCGGCCTCCGTCGTGATCCTGTGCGAGCCGCAGGTGAAGCCGACCATGGAGACGCAGGCGGTCGCCCGCGCGCACCGGATGGGGCAGGTCCGCACGGTGCAGGTGCACCGGCTGCTGACGCCCGGCGGCGTGGACGCGCGGATGCTGGAGATCCTGCAGGCCAAGACGATGCTGTTCGACGAGTACGCGCGCCGCAGCGACCTCGCGGAGCAGACGCCGGACGCGGTGGACATCTCCGAGCAGGCCCTGGCGCGGCAGATCGTCGCGGAGGAGCAGGAGCGGCTCGGGATGTAGGGAAGAACGTCCGGGGCTTCCGTGTTCAGGTGGGCGGAGACCGGACGATCAAAGGGGATGTCATGGCCGAGGTCAGGGTGGAGCGCACCGAGGACGGCTTCCGGGCCGTCAACGGGCGGGGCGCGAGCGTCGCCATCGGCGACGGGGACACCGAGGGCGTCTTCACGCCGGTCGAGCTGCTGCTGGCGGCGCTCGGCGGCTGCGAGCTGGTCACCGTCGAGCCGCTGACCGCCAAGCGCGGGCACCGGATGGCGCGGCTCGCCGCGACCGTCCAGGCCGACAAGATCGCGACGAGCACGCTCGGCACGATCACCGTGACCTATGACGTCGAGCTCCCCGAGGGGGACGCCGAGGCCGCGGACGTCCTGAAGGCCGTGGCCGGGCGGGTCCACGAGAAGTACTGCACGGTCGGCAGCGCGCTGCGGGAGCCGATGAAGGTCGAGCAGGTCGTCTAGCCGCAGGTCATGCCGGCGGGGGGCGCGCTTCCGCGCAGGAGGTAGGCGTTCACGGCCCGGCGGACGCAGCGGTCGCCGGTGGCGTAGGCGCCGTGCCCCTCCCCGCGGAGGGTGAGGAGCGTGGCGCCACCGCCGAGCCTCCTCGTCAGCTCGGGCGCCCACGCGTACGGGGTGGCGGGGTCGCCGGTGGTGCCGACGACGAGGATCGGGCCGGCGGACGGCGCGGACACCTCGCGCGCGTCGTCGTCGCCCTCCACCGGCCAGCCCGTGCACTGGGTCAGCCCCCAGGCCATGGACGGCCCGAAGATCGGCGAGACGGCGCGGAACGTCGGCAGCAGCTCCCGCACGTCGTCCGCGGTGTAGCGGTCCGCGCCGTCCGCGCAGGTGATGGCGGTGTTGGCGGCGGAGAAGTTGCTGTAGGCGCCGTTCGCGCGCCGCCCGTTCTGCAGGTCGGCGAGCAACAGCAGCAGGGAGCCGTCGCGGCGCTTCACGGCGTCGGCCAGGCCCTGCGCGAGGTAAGGCCAGGCCTTCCGGGAGTACAGGCCTGCGGCGACCGCGGTCGTGCCGAGGCTCTGGGTGAGCCTGCGGCCGGACGACGTGGGGAGCGGCCTGCGGTCGAGGCCGGCCAGGATCCGGCCGATCGACGCGACGGCGGACGGCCCGTCCTTCCCCAGCGGGCACAGGCTCCGCCCGAGGCGGGCGCACGCCGCCCCGAACTCGCCGAGGGCCCGCTGGAACCCGGCGGCCTGCCCGAGCGCGAGCTCGGCGGGGTCCTTCCCGGTGTCGACGGCGCCGTCCAGCACGGCCCGCCCCACCCGGGCGGGGTACCGGTGCGCGTAGCCGCCCCCGAGCCAGGTGCCGTAGGAGACGCCGAAGTAGTTCAGCCTCCGCTCGCCGAGCGCGGCGCGGATCAGGTCGAGGTCGCGGACGGCGTCCAGCGTGCCGACGTGCGGGAGCAGCGCCCCCGATCGCGCCTCGCAGGCCCGCGCGTACGCGGCGCGGCGCGCCATGTACGCCTTCTGCTCGGCGGCGGTGTCGGGGCTGTCGTCCTCCGCGAGGAGCCTGTCCAGCCCGCGGCCGCCCACGCAGGTCACGGGGGTGCTGCGGCCGACGCCGCGGGGGTCGAACCCGATCAGGTCGTAGCGGGCGCGCAGGGCCGCGTATTCGCCCGCGGTCTGGGCGAGCGTGTCGACGCCGTCGCCGCCGGGCCCGCCGAAGTTGAACACCAGCGAGCCGATGCGGTGGCGCCGGTCGGTCGCGGGCACCTTGAGCAGGGCGATGCCGATCCGCGGGCCCGCCGGGTCGGCATGGCTCAACGGCACATGGAGCGTCGCGCAGCGGAACCCGGCCCGCGGGGTCTTGCTCCCCGGCGGCGCGGGCGGCAGCCCGGTGCAGCTCTTCCACCGGAGCGGCGGGACGGCCGGGGGCGGGGCGCCGGGGGCCGCGCGGTGCTCGGCGGCCACCGTCCGGGGGACGGGCGTCCCTCCCGCGAGGGACAGGGAGATCAGTCCGAAAACGGCCAGTGACCCGACCAAGACCGGCATTACGCCCGGTATACCCGAATACCTGGCCATTCGTCCCCCCGTCGACTCGCGGGGGGCGCCCTGGACCTACCCAGGGCCTCCTATGCTGACTCCTGATCAAGTCCATAGGCTCCGCGCTGCGGGGTAGGTGACCGGGGTCCACCCACCGTCCCCGACCCCCTCCCCCGAAAGTCCGGATACCGCATCAGGGTCGTACTACTCAAGTCTGAGATGAAGACCATTCGCCGCGGTGATCTCATTCAGGGGGCCCTGAGGCAAAGATAGGTACCATGGCTCAACCCGCCCCCCCAACGGCCCGCAGAGGCGAGGCCGGCGCCGCGAGACTACGGCGCCGCGTCCTCACCGCGCCCCCGGTCTGGCGTGAGCTGCTCCTGGTCGTCCTCTTCTACACCGGCTATACGCTCACCCGCATCGTCCTGGTTCAGGACGGCACCGGGCCCGCGTTCGCGCACGCCGACCAGATCCTGCGCGTGGAGCGCTACCTGGGGCTGGACGTTGAGCTGCACCTCAACCAGACGCTGCTGTCGGTGCCGTGGCTGGCGCGCACCGCCAACGTCTTCTACGCCACGATGCACTTCATCGTGACCCTCGGCATCGTCGTCTGGCTGTACCGCTACCGGCCCCAGCACTACCGGTGGCTGCGCGCCTCCATCATGATCGCCACGGCCGTGGCGCTGATCGGCTTCTGGCTGTACCCGCTGGCACCGCCGCGGTTCCTGCACAGCGAGGGCTTCGTCGACCCGGTGACCGCGCTGCACTCGCTCGGCCTGTACGCCAGCGACGCGTCCGGCAGCCTGACCAACCAGTACGCGGCCATGCCGTCCATGCACGCCGGATGGTCGCTGTGGTGCGGGGTGATCCTGGTCAGGCTGGCGACCCAGAAGTGGGCCAAGGCCCTCGGCGTGCTCTACCCGGCGACGACCGTGTACGTGATCCTGTCCACCGCCAACCACTACGTGCTGGACGCGGTGGCCGGGATGGCGCTGATCAGCGGGGCGCTCTGGGTCTCCTACGTCCTCTACATGCGGTGCCCCGCCTCGCTGCTCATCGCGCGGGCCCACGTCCGGCACCGCCTCGCGCAGCGTCCGGAACGCGGCACGAGCGGCTCGGGCGCCGGGTCCGCCGCCGCGGGCGGCGCCGGCCGCTCGTGATCCGCCTACGACTCCGGTAGTAGCCGGGTCATCCTCCAGGCTCAGTCCGCCCCGTAGAACACGCGGTCGACCACCGAGCGGGCCCGGCGGGCGTGGCGGCGGTAGTCCTCCAGAAGGTCACCCGTCCCGGGATAGCCGAGGACGCGGGTGACGGCGCTGCGCTCCCGGTGGTGGTCGGTGGGCAGCAGGTCGGACGCGCGGCCCCGCACCAGCATGATCGACCCCCGGATGCGGGTCGCCAGGCACCACGCGTTCTCCAGCACGGCGGCGTCGCCGGCGTCCAGGAGCCTGGCCCCGACGGCGGCGTCCAGCGCGTCCAGGGTCCGGGTGGTGCGCAGCCCCGGGACGTCGTGCGCGTGCCGGAGCTGGAGGAGCTGCGCGACCCACTCCACGTCCGCGAGACCGCCGGGGCCGAGCTTGATGTGCAGCCGCCGCTCGACGCCGCGCGGGAGCCGCTCGGACTCCATCCGCGCCTTCAGCCGCCGGATCTGCCGGACGGCGTCGTCGTCGATGCCGTCCTCCGGCCACCGGACGGGGTCGATCAGCGCGCGGAACCGGTCCCGCAGTCCCTCGTCGCCGATCAGCGGGTCGGCGCGCAGCAGCGCCTGCGCCTCCCAGGGCTCCGACCAGCGGGCGTAGTAGGCGGCATAGGACGCGAGGGTGCGCACCAGCGGCCCCTGCCGCCCCTCCGGCCGCAGGTTCGGGTCGATCTCCAGCGGCGGGTCGGGGGCGGGCAGCGCGAGAAGGCGGCGCAGCTCCTCGGCGACGGCGTGCGCGGCCCGTCCGGCGGCCCGCTCGTCCGCGCCGGGCAGCGGGTCGTGCACGAACATCACGTCGGCGTCGCTGCCGTAGCCGAGCTCGTGCCCGCCGAACCGGCCCATCGCGACGACGGCCATCCGGGTCGGCAGCGGCTCGCGCGACTCCAGCTCGATCTTCTTGATCGCGGCCCGCAGCGCCGCCTCCACGGTGACGGCGGCGATGCCGGTGAGGGCCTCGCCCACCGTCCGGACGTCGACCAGGCCGAGCAGGTCGGCGACCGCCACGCGGAACAGCTCGCGGCGGCGCAGGCCCCGCACCACCGCGGCCGCCTCCTCGGCGGGGGCGGCCGCGGCCGCCCGCTCACCCGGGGGCGCCGCGGTGAAGTCCCCGTGCCGGCGGACGGCGGCGAGGGCCTCCGAGCGCAGCGCCTCGGCCGGGCGCGGCGCCAGGTCGGCGTCGCTACCGAGCATCGCGACCGCCTCCGGCGCCCGCAGCAGCAGGTCGGTGGCGTAGCGGCTGGAGCCGAGCACCCACGCCATCCGCTCTGCGACGGCGACCTCGTCCCGCAGCAGCCGCAGGTACCAGGGCGTGGTGCCGAGCGCGTCGCTGACCTGCCGGAACCCGAGCAGGCCCGCGTCGGGGTCCGGCGCGTCGGCGAACCACCCGAGCATGACCGGCAGCAGCGTCCGCTGGATCGCGGCACGCCGCGACACCCCCGAGGTCAGCGCCTCGATGTGCCGGAGCGCGCCCGCCGGGTCGCCGTAGCCGAGGGCCTCCAGCCGGGTCCGGGCGGCCTCCGGGGTGAGCCGCGCCTCCTCCCCCGGCAGCCGGGCGACGGCCCGCAGCAGCGGCCGGTAGAACAGCTTCTCGTGGATGCGGCGGACCTCGCGGGCGTGCCGCCGCCACAGCGCGGTGAACTCCCCCACCGGGTCGGTGCGCAGGCCGAGGGCGCGGCCGAGGCGGCGCAGGTCGGCCTCGTCGCCCGGGACGAGGTGGGTGCGGCGCAGCCGGTGCAGCTGGACCAGGTGCTCCACCCGCCGCAGGAACCGGTAGGCCGACGCCAGCACCGCCGCGTCGTCGCGGCCGACGTAGCCGCCCTGGGACAGCTCGGCCAGGGCGTCCAGCGTGGTCGGGCTGCGGAGCGTCTCGTCGGCGCGGCCGTGCACGAGCTGGAGCAGCTGCACCGAGAACTCCACGTCGCGCAGCCCGCCGGGGCCGAGCTTGAGCTGGCGCTCGGAGTCGGCGGTGCGCTGGTTCAGGTCGGCCTCGACGCGGCGCCGCATGTGCTGGACGTCCTCGACGAAGTCCTCGCCCTCGGCGGCCTTCCACACGATCGGGGTGATCGTGTCGAGGTAGCGGGCGCCGAGCCCCGCGTCGCCGGCGACCGGGCGGGCCTTCAGCAGCGCCTGGAACTCCCAGGTCTTGGCCCAGCGCTCGTAGTAGGCGCGGTGGCTGGCGAGCGTCCGCACGAGCGGGCCGGACTTGCCCTCGGGCCGCAGCGCCGCGTCCACCTCCCAGAGCGCGCCCTCCTCCGTGGAGGCCGAGCAGGCCCGCATCATCGCCGACGCCAGCCGGGTCGCGGCGCGCAGGGCGGCGTCCTCCGGCTCGTCCCCCCGCGCTTCCGCCACGAAGATCACGTCGACGTCGCTGACGTAGTTCAGCTCGCGGCCCCCGCACTTGCCCATGCCGATCACGGCGAGCCGGCACGTCCGGTGCTCGGGGACCTCGGCGCGGGCGATCGCGAGGCCCGCCTCCAGCGCGGCGGAGGCGAGGTCGGCCAGCTCCGCGGCGACGTCGGCGACGTCCGCGATGCCGATCAGGTCGCGTCCGGCGAGCGCGAGGAGGCGCCGGCGGTAGGCGACGCGGAGCGCGAGCAGGGGGTCCGGGGCGGAGGCCACCGGCTCATCGGCCGACGGGTCTGCGCCCACCGCGGCCAGCAGCTCGTCGCGGGGCGGGGCCGCCGGGCCGGCCCGGCCGTCGCGCAGAACGTTCCAGTGCTCCGGGTGCCGGGCCAGGTGGTCGGCCAGGGCGGCGCTCACCCCGAGGACGGCGGTGAGCCGCTCCCGCGTCCCCGGCTCGCGGGCGAGCGCGTCCCGCAGGTCGCGGCCCACGCCCCGCTCGTCCGCGCGCGCCAGCAGCCGCAGCAGGCCGTCGAGAGCGAGGTCCGGGTCGGCGGTGCCGCCCAAGGCATCGAGCAGTTCGTCCGACAGCCCGGAGCCGGTGTCGCGCCGCGCCTCCTCCAGGAGCCGCTCGGCCCGCGCGGCGTCGGTGAACCCGAGCCTCGCCAGGCGGCCGGCGAGGGAAGGACGGCGGTCGGAGGTCCAGGACTCGGTCACAGGGTCAACCGTAATCCGGAGGAGTCGCTCAGAGGACCGCCAGCAGGCGCTTGCGCTCGAACTCGGTCACCTGGCGCCGGTAGTCCTCCCACTCCTGGCGCTTGTTGCGCAGAAAGAAGTCGAACACGTGCTCGCCGAGGACGTCCGCCACCAGCTCGCTACGCTCCATCGCGTGGATCGCCTCGTCCAGGTTCTGCGGCAGCGGCTCGATGCCGAGGGCGCGCCGCTCGGCCACGGTGAGCGCCCAGACGTCGTCCTCGGCGCCGGGCGGCAGCTCGTAGCCCTCCTCGATCCCCTTCAGCCCGGCGCCGAGGATCGCCGCGAACGCCAGGTAGGGGTTCGCGGCCGTGTCCAGCGACCGGAACTCGATGCGGGTCGAGTGGCCCTTGTGCGGCTTGTACATGGGGACGCGGACGAGCGCCGACCGGTTGTTGTGCCCCCAGCAGATGTAGGACGGGGCCTCTCCCCCGGCGCCGGCGGCCGAGCCGACGTTGCCCCACAGCCGTTTGTAGGAGTTGACCCACTGGTTGCACACCGCGGTGATCTCGGCGGAGTGCCGCAGCAGCCCGGCGATGAACGCCCGCCCGACCTTCGACAGCTTGTACTCCGCGCCCGGCTCGTAGAAGGCGTTGCGGTCGCCCTCGAACAGGGACATGTGGGTGTGCATGCCGGAGCCGGGGTGCTCGGTGAACGGCTTCGGCATGAACGAGGCGAACACGCCCTGCTCCAGCGCGACCTCCTTCATCACCAGCCGGAAGGTCATGATGTTGTCGGCGGTGGTGAGCGCGTCGGCGTACCGCAGGTCGATCTCCTGCTGGCCCGGGGCGCCCTCGTGGTGGCTGAACTCCACCGAGATGCCCATCGCCTCCAGCATCGTGATCGCGTTGCGCCGGAAGTCGTGCGCCGCGCTGTGCGGGGTGTGGTCGAAGTACCCGCCCGCGTCGGCGGGCTCGGGCTCGCGGCCGTCCTCCGGCTTGTCGCTGAGCAGGAAGAACTCGATCTCGGGGTGGGTGTAGAAGGTGAAGCCGAGGTCGGCGGCGCGGGCCAGGGCCCGCTTGAGGACGTAGCGGGGGTCGGCGAAGCTCGGCGTGCCGTCCGGCATCAGGATGTCGCAGAACATGCGGCCCACGCCGGGGGACTCCGAGCGCCAGGGCAGCACCTGGAACGTGGACGGGTCCGGCTTGGCGATCATGTCGGCCTCGTACACGCGGGCGAAGCCCTCGATCGCCGACCCGTCGAACCCGATGCCCTCGCCGAAGGCGCCCTCCAGCTCGGCGGGGGCCACGGCCACCGACTTCAGGAACCCGAGCACGTCGGTGAACCACAGCCGGATGAAGCGGATGTCGCGCTCCTCCAGTGTCCGGAGCACGAACTCCTGCTGACGGTCCAATGCCCTCTCCCTCGGTGCTGCCCTCGTCTCGGACGCGGGCCGGGTATGCCGGCCGCGGACGCCGGTCCGGCTACCTTCGCAGTATGCCCGGCCGCTGTTACCGCGACGTTACGCGTCCGGGGCCGGTGCTCGGAACATACCCGACTAGTCGCCCTCACCGACCCGCGCGGCGGCGGGATCGAGGACGCGGGACAGGAACGTCCTGGTCCGCTCGTGGGAGGGAGCGGCGATGACGCGGGAGGGCGGGCCCTCTTCCACGACCACGCCGCCGTCCATGAACACCACCCGGTCGGCGACCTCCCGCGCGAAGCTCATCTCGTGGGTGACCACGAGCATGGTCATCCCCGCCTCGGCGAGGCCGCGCATGACGCCGAGGACGTCGCCGACCAGCTCCGGGTCCAGCGCGGACGTCGGCTCGTCGAACAGCATCACCTCCGGCCCCATCGCGAGCGCGCGGGCGATCGCCACGCGCTGCTGCTGGCCGCCGGACAGCTGCGCCGGGTAGGAGCCGATCTTGTCGGCCAGCCCGACCCGCTCCAGGTTCTCCCGCGCGACCCGCTCCGCCTCCTCCCGGCCCCGCTTCAGCACCTTCCGCTGGGCGATCATCACGTTGCCGAGCGCGGTCAGGTGCGGGAACAGGTTGAACGACTGGAAGACCATGCCGATCCGGCGGCGGACGGCGTCGATGTCCACGTCGGGGTCGGTGACGTCGGCGCCGACGACCCGGATCGTCCCCGCCGACGGCTCCTCCAGCAGGTTGACGCAGCGCAGCAGCGTCGACTTGCCGGACCCGGACGGGCCGATCACGCACACGACCTCGCCCGGCGCGACGTGGAAGTCGATGCCGCGCAGCACCTCGTTCGTCCCGAACGACTTGCGCAGCCCGCTGATCTCCACGGCGTTCCCGCCGGACGTGTCCTTGCCGAGGCCCGTCATCGCTGCCCCCTGCGCTGCCGCGCCTCCAGCCGCCGGGCCAGCAGGCTCAGCGGGATCGTGATGATCAGATAGCAGATCCCCGCCACGATGATCGGGGTGGTGTTGCCCTGCTCGCCCGCGAGGTCGCGGCCGAACTTGGTGAGCTCCCGCTGCTCGAGGGTGATGCCGAGGAACAGCACGAGCGAGGAGTCCTTGCAGAGCAGCACCAGCTCGTTCGTCAGCGGCGGGATGATGATCCGGAACGCCTGCGGGATGACGATCGACCGCATCGCGCGGGCGTGCGACATGCCGAGCGAGCGCGCCGCCTCCAACTGCCCCCGGGGGACCGCCTCGATCCCGGCCCGGATCGTCTCGGCCATGTAGGCGGTGGCGGCGAGCCCGAGCGCCAGCCCCGCCTGCCCGGCCGCCCCGCCCGGGATGTTGGTGCCGGGGAAGGCCAGCGGCACGCCGACGCCCACGAAGATGAAGATCAGCAGCAGCGGGAGGCCGCGGAAGATCTCGATGTAGGCGGTGGCGAACCACCGGTACGGGGGGACGGACGACAGCCGCATCAGCGCGATGATCAGCCCGCCGCCGAGCCCGATGCCGAACCCGACCGCGGTGTACACGGCGGTGTTGCGCAGGCCGATCGTGATGATGTCCGGGAAGAGGCTCTTGGCGACCTCCCAGTTGGCGAAGTTCACCCGCAGCGTCTGCCAGTCGGCCAGCACGGCGACCAGCACGACGACGGCGGCGAAGAGCCCGTACTGGCCGCCGAGGGAGAGCCGCCGGCGGGTCCGGCGGGACATCCCGCCCGGCGCCCCCGGCCCCGGCGGCCCCGCCTTGACGGGCTCGGCGGTCACGAGCCGCCGCCGGCGGCGGCCGGCATTGGACCGATCCACTTCTCGTAGATCGCCTTGTAGGTGCCGTCGGACTTCGCCTGCGCGATCGCCTGGTTGGTGAGCTTGACCAGCTCGGGGTTGTGGTTCTTGCGCATCCACATGCCGTACTGCTCGCCGGTGTTCAGGTTGGCGACGATCTCGAACTTCGCGTTCGCCGGGTCCTTCAGCCAGCCGCGGACGACCGGGTCGTCCTGGACGATCACGTCCACCTGGCCCGTGCGCAGCCCGTCCAGCTCGGCGGTGGAGTTGTCGAACGAGCGCGGGTCGAAGCCCTTGCCCTTGACGAAGTCCTCACCGGTGGTGCCGGCCTGCGAGCCGAGCTTGAGCTTCCTGGACTTGACGTCGTCCAGCGACGCGACGCCGCTGCCCTTCTTCGCCAGCAGCGCCTGGGTGGCGTCGAAGTAGGGGTCCGAGACGTCCATGAAGCGCTTGCGCTCGTCGGTGATCGTCATCCCGCCCATCTGGATGTCGCACTTGCCGGCGTTCAGCGCCGACCCCGTCTTCATCGTCTCGAAGGGGGTGTCGACGACCTTCTGGGTCACGCCGAGCTTCTTGGCGACGAGGTCGATGATGTCGACGTCGAAGCCCACCACCTTCCCCGTCTTCTTGTCCTCGGACTGGAAGGGCGGGTACGGCAGGTGCGTGCACGAGGTGAGCGCGCCCTTCTCGATGAGCTTCACGCCCTGCACGGTGGCGCCGTCGTCGCCGCCGCACGCCGACGCGGCCAGCGCGAGGGCCGCCAGCCCCGCACCCAGGGCCCGTCGCGGGGTTCGTCCGGACACGTTTCCTCCTGATTGAGCCGCTTGTCGATCAACGAACTATCCCACGTCCGCCCCCGCGGGGGCAGGGGCCCGCGGCGGGCCCGCCGGTGACCGTCCCCCGATATCCGTTTCCCGAAAATTGACGTGGCGATCGAGTTCCGCGCACGAAGTGATCATTAACGTGAGGAGGGTCGTGGACATCTCACCTCTTCTCTCGATGAGCGACCGGGTGACCGCGCTGGCCAGTCCGTCGGCCATGCACCCGGAGTCGTGGCAGCTGTGCGCGCAGGTGGAGGCCTGGGCGCGCGGCCGGGGCCTCGTGCTCGGCGACCCGGACACCTCGCCGCTCGGCCGGGCCCGCTGCGAGCGGCTCGCCGCCCGGGTGTTCCCGAACGCCGACCTCGCGGGCGTGGACCTGTTCGCCCGCTGGCTGACCTGGACGCTCGCGCTGGACGACACGCTGGACCACCCGCCGCTCGCCGACAGCGGCAGCGCCGTGCACGCGCTCTACGACGACCTGCTGCGCGCGATGCGCCGCGGCCACGCCCGGCCCGGCGCCCGGCCGCTGGAGGCCGCGCTCGTGGAGCTGTGGCACACCACGTCCAGGGACATGAGCCGCGACTGGCGCCGGCGCTTCATGCTGCACCTGGAGGCGCACCGGGACGGTTGCGCGGAGGAGGCGGTCAACCGGCGGATCCGGCACGTCCCCGGCGAGGCCGAGTACCCGCAGCTGCGCCGCCGGGCGTGCGGGCCGTTCCTGTACGACCTGATCGAGCCCGTCCTCGGCGTCGAGCTGCCGTCGCGGCTGCTGCGCACGCCCCGGTGGAAGACCCTCGCCGACAGCGTCGCCGACGCCGTGGCCTGGTCCAACGACCTCGCCTCGCACGACCTGGAGTCGGCGCGCGGCGACGTCCACGGCCTGCCCGCCGTCCTCGCGCGGGCGCACGGCCTGTCTCCCGAGCAGGCGGCGGCCGCGGTCGCCGACCGCGTCGCCGACCGGCTGGAGGAGGCGTGGACGGCGGCCCGCAGGCTGCCGGAGATGCTGGACCGGCTGGAGATGACGGTCGCGCAGCGCGCCGCCGCCGCGCAGGTCGTCAAGGTGCTGCTGGACACGCCGCGCGCGCACGTGGACTGGCTCGCCGAGTCGGGCCGCTACGTCCCGGGCGACGCGCCCGCGCCGCCGCGCCTGGACGCCCTCGCGTCGCTGCGCTGAGCCCCGGCGAGCGCGTCCCCGGCCGGCGTGCGGACGTAGAGGACGCGGCGGCCGAGGCGGTGCCCGGAGACGAGGCCGCAGGCGCGCAGCACCCCGAGGTGCTGGCTGACCGCCCCGGCGGTGACGCCCGCCCGCCGGGCGAGATCGGTGGTCGAGGCGGGCGTGGCCAGCGCGGTGAGCAGCTCGGCGCGGCGGCGCCCGATCAGCGCGGCGAGCGCGCCCGCCCGGCCGCCGTCCGGCGGCCCGGTCTCCCAGAGCGTCGCCACGCCGCGCGGCGGGTAGCTGAGCATCGGCTGGTAGGGCGGCACCATCACCGACACGTTCGGCCACACGAAGGCGCTCGGGACGAGCAGGATCCCGCGTCCGGCCAGCTCGCCGCGGAAACGCCAGCGGCGGTCGACGGTGAGGGTCCCGGCACGCCAGGAGACCGCCTCGTGCAGGTCGCCGAAGACCCCGGCGGCGCCCTCGGCGGCGAGCGCGCCGGCGCGGCGCAGGACCTCCCCCTCCAGCAGGTCGCGGACGCGCGGCCAGTACGGCTCGACGGCGACCTCCCAGTACCGTTCGAGCAGGCCGGCGAGCCGCTCCAGGGTGCCCTCCGGGTCGGCGGCCATGGCGAGGCGGGCCGCGCCCGCGGGGCTGCCGGGCTCGGTCCAGCTCAGCTCCGCGGCGACGACCTCCGGCGGTGTGGCGCGGACGGTCTCCAGCTCGGCGCCGATGTCGGGAAGCGGCGACCGCGGCGGCGGGGTGAGGAAGTCCGGGATGTACCCGGTGGGCTGGACGACCTCGCGCAGCGGCCCCATGCCGAGCCCGCGCAGCCGCGGCCGGACGGTGCGCACCCACGGGAGGTGCAGCGCGTGGCCCGACGGGTCGGCGAGGACCCGCAGGCTGCGCACCATCTCCCACAGCGGCGAGAACGCGAACCGGACCCGGGCGACGTCGTCCGGCGCGAGGACGAACTCGATCATTCAGCCCAGGCTAAATGATTATCTCCGCGTGCCGGGAGCCCCCACCATCGTGCAAGTGACCACTCTGGAAGACACTCCTGTCGACCCTGCCCCGGGACGGTTCGCGGCGTTCCTGCGTCCCAAGGTCGGCGGCCTCCCCCGGACGTTCTGGGTCCTGTGGGCGGGCACGCTGCTCAACCGGCTCGGGACGATGGTCGAACCCTTCCTCGGCCTCTACCTGACGACGATGCGCGGGCTGTCGCTGACCCAGGCGGGCATGGTGATGGCCGTCCTCGGCGCCGGGTCCCTCTGCGGCCAGCTCGCGGGCGGCGCGCTCGCCGACCGGATCGGCCGCCGCGTCACGCTGACGCTGGCGACCGTCGGCACCGGCGCGGCCATGCTCGCGCTCGGCTACGCCGAGGGCCTCGCCGCGATCGTCGCGGCGGCGCTGCTGCTCGGCCTGCTGCTGGACATGTACCGGCCCGCGTCGCAGGCGATGGTGGCGGACGTCATCTCCCCGGGAGACCGTCCCCGGGCGTTCGGGCTGCTGTTCTGGGCGGTCAACCTGGGCTGGGCGGTCGCCATGGTGCTCGGCGGGACGCTCGCGCGGCAGGGGTTCCTGTGGTTGTTCTGGATCGACGCCCTGACCTGCGCCGCCTTCGGGCTGCTGGTGTGGCGCGCCGTCCCCGAGACCCGGGCGCGGGGCGCCCGCGCGGAGCGGGCCGGCGGGTTCGGACGCGTGCTGCGCGACCGGGTGATGGTGGCGTACGTGCTGGTCACGCTCGTCTACACCTTCGTGCTCATGCAGGGCATGACGACGATGCCGCTCGCCATGAAGGAGGCGGGGCTCGGCCCGCAGGACTACGGCCTCGCGATCGCCGCGAACGGGGTCCTGATCATCATCGTCCAGCCGCTGGTGAACGCGTGGCTGGCGCGGCGCGACCACAGCCTGGTGATGGTCGCGGGGTTCGTGCTGGTCGCGCTCGGCTACGGCCTGACGGCGTTCGCCGCGTCCCTGGCCGCCTACACCGCGACGATCCTGGTGTGGACGCTCGGGGAGATCACGGCCGCGTCCGTCCTGCAGGCCGTCGTCGCGGACCTGGCCCCCGCCGGCCTGCGCGGCCGGTACAGCGGCCTGTACGGGATGGCGTGGTCGGGCGGGTTCCTGCTGGCGCCGCTCGGCGGCACCCAGCTGCTCGGCGCCGGCGGCGTCCCCGCGCTCTGGCTGACCTGCGCGGGGCTGGCGCTCGGCGCCGCCGCGGCGCAGCTCGCGCTCGCCCCCGCGCTCAGGCGGCGGCGGGCCGTGGCGCTCGCCACACCCTTCTCGTCAGAGTGACGAAACCGGGTCCGGCGTTCTACCCTGGGACGGTGGCACAGCTCAGGATCGCGCTCGCGCAGGTGAACTCGACCGTCGGCGACCTCGACGGGAACGCCGAGAAGGTGGTGGCATGGGCCGGGCGGGCCGCCGACGCCGGCGCGCACCTGGTCGCCTTCCCGGAGATGGCGCTGACCGGCTACCCGGTGGAGGACCTCGCGCTGCGCACGTCCTTCGTCGAGGCGTCCCGGCGCGCGCTGGAACGGCTCGCCCGCCGCCTCGCCGACGAGGACCTCGGCGACCTGCCGGTCGTCACCGGGTACCTCGACCGGCGAGCGGTCGGCCGCACCGCCCGGGCCGCACGCTCGGGGCAGCCCGCCGGGGCGCCGCTCGACGGCGCGGCGTGGCTGCACGGAGGGGAGGTCCTGGCCCGCTCGGCCAAGCACCACCTCCCGAACTACGGGGTGTTCGACGAGTACCGCATCTTCGTGCGCGGCGACCGGCTGCCCGTCGTCCGCGTCCACGGCGTCGACGTGGCCACCGTCATCTGCGAGGACCTCTGGCAGGACGGCGGCCCGGTCAGCGTCACCCACGCGTCCGGGGCGGGCCTGCTGCTCTCCATCAACGCCTCCCCCTACGAGCGCGACAAGGACGACGTCCGCCTCGACCTGTGCGCCGAACGCGCCCGCGAGGCCGGCTGCGCGCTCGCCTACGTCAACATGGTCGGCGGCCAGGACGAGCTCGTCTTCGACGGCGACTCGGTCATCGTCGGGCCCGACGGGACCTCACTCGCCCGCGCACCCCAGTTCACCGAGCACCTCCTCGTCGCCGACCTCGCGCTCCCGGCCGCCGACCCGTCGCGCGAACCCGGCAGCACGCCGGTCGACGCCCTGGACGGCACCACGATCACCATCGACCGGCACATCCTGTCGCCGGACCCGCTGCCCGCCTACCCGGCTCGGCCCCCGGCCGTCGCCGAGCCGCTGGACGACCTCGCCGAGGTCTACGCGGCGCTGGTCCTCGGCACCCGCGACTACATCCGCAAGAACGGCTTCCGCTCGGTCGTCCTCGGCCTGTCGGGCGGCATCGACTCCGCCCTGGTCGCCACCATCGCCTCGGACGCGATCGGCCCGGAGAACGTCCACGCGGTCCTGCTACCGAGCCGCTACTCCTCCGAGGGGTCCGTCGTGGACGCCGAGGAGCTCGTCAAGCGGCAGGGGATCAACTCCCGCATCGTCCCCATCGCCGACATGGTGGAGTCGTTCGAGAAGCATCTGGACCTGCACGGCCTCGCCGAGGAGAACCTCCAGGCCCGCATCCGCGCCAACGTGTGGATGGGCCTGTCCAACGAGCACGGCCACCTGGTCCTCACCGGGGGCAACAAGAGCGAGCTGGCGACCGGCTACTCCACCCTCTACGGCGACTCCGCGGGCGGCTTCGCCCCCATCAAGGACGTCTTCAAGCTCACCGTCTGGGAGCTCGCCCGCTGGCGCAACGCCCAGGCGGGCCGCGAGCCGGCGCTCCTGCACCGGTTCGCGCAGGAGCCCATCCCGCAGGCGATCATCGAGAAGGAGCCGTCCGCGGAGCTGCGCCCCGACCAGCGCGACCGCGACACCCTCCCCGAGTACGCCGAGCTCGACCCGGTGCTCACCGACTACGTCGAGGGCGACATGGGCCGCGACGCGCTGGTCGCCGCCGGCCACGACCCGGCCCTCGTCGAGCGCGTCATCCGCCTGGTCGACATCGCTGAGTACAAGCGCCGCCAGTACCCGCCCGGCCCGAAGATCACCCCGAAGAACTTCGGCCGCGACCGCCGCCTCCCCATCACCAACGCCTGGCGCGAGAAGTAGCGCCCGGCGCGAGCAGGTGGCGCGCGCTACTCGCGGTGGTGGTTCTCGCCCGGCCAGGCCTCGTCCGGCCAGGCGGGGACCTGCTCGGAGGCGTCGGGGTCGATGCCGGGGACGATCTGCTCGCACCAGACGACCTTGCCCGCGGCGGTCCGGCGGGTGCCCCAGCGGTGCGCGAGCTGGCTGACGACGAGGAGGCCGCGGCCGTTCTCGTCGTCGTCCTCGGCGCGGCGGAGGCGGGGCAGCGCGGCAGAGCGGTCCAGGACCTCCAGGACGAGCGTGCGCTCCAGCAGGAGGCGCAGCTCGATCGGGCCGGGGGCGTAGCGGAGCGCGTTCGTGATCAGCTCGGACGCCAGCAGCTCGGTGGTGTAGTCGAGCTCGTCCAGCTCCCACTCCTCCAGCCGCGCCCTGACCAGGCCGCGGGCGCGGCGGACGGCGGCGGGGTCGGCGGGCAGCGTCCAGGAGGCGTAGCGGTCCTCGGGGAGCCGGCGCAGCCGGGCGATGAGGACGGCGATGTCGTCGCGGTGCTGGTCGGCGTAGACGCCGGCGAGGGTGGCCTTGGCGAGGTCCTCCATCGAGCGGTCGACCGAGTCGGGCCCGAAGATCCGCTGCAGCCGGGCGAGGCCGTCGTCGATGTCGCGGCCCCGGTTCTCCACGAGGCCGTCGGTGTAGATCACGAAGAGGCTGCCGTCCTCGACGGTGAACTCGCGGCTCTCGATGGCGGCGCCGCCGGCGACGCCGAGCGGCGGCGCGGGCGGCACCTGGAGGTACTCGTTGTCGCCGCCCGGTGCGGCCAGCAGCGGCGGCAGGTGCCCGGCGGAGGCGATCTCGATGGTGCCGGTCGTCGCGTCGTAGACCGCGTACACGCAGGTCGCGAAGTGCGGCTCCTGCTCGCCCAGCTCGATCATCAGCTCGTGCATGACGTGCAGCGCGTCGGCGGGCGGCAGCTCCAGGTTCGCGAGCGTGTGCAGCGCGGTGCGCAGCCGCCCCATCGTCACCGCGGCGCGGACGCCGTGCCCGGCCACGTCCCCGACGATCAGGGCGACCCGGGCGCCCGGCAGCGCGATCGACTCGTACCAGTCGCCGCCGACCTCGACGAGCTTGCTGCCCGGCAGGTAGCGGTGCCGGACCTCGACCGAGGACGGCGCGGACAGCCGCATCGGCAGGAGGCTGCGCTGCAGCGCCAGCGCGGTCGCGCGCTCCCGGCTGTACCGCCGGGCGTTGTCGATGACGATCGCCGCGCGGGCCGCGAACTCCATGCCGATCTCGACGTCGTAGGCGTCGAACTTGCGGAACCCGGGGACGCGGGTGCAGGCGATGAAGCCGAGCAGCGTGTCGCGCGCGATCATCGGCAGCAGCACCATCGACACGTTGGACAGCAGCTCGCCCGCCGGACCGCGCCGCCACAGCCGGCCGATCTCGCTCGCCCGGTCGAGGTCGATGTGCGGCAGGTGGACGGGCCGGGCGGTCTCCATCACCTGCCGGTAGGGGGTGCCCTCCGGGAAGACCAGCACCTCGCCGACGGGGAACGTGGACGTCCACGCCGGGTTGCCGTCGTCGGAGGTGACCGCGATGCGGCGCAGCACCGCCGAGCCCGACTCGGTGTGCACCTCGTCGGCGGCGACCAGGCTCTCCAGCACCAGCACCGACGCGGCGTTGCAGAAGTGCGGGACGACGACGTCGACGAGCCCGCGGGCGGACTGGTCGAGGTCGAGGGTCGCGCCGAACCGGGTGAGCGGGTCGTCCATCAGCGCGCGCCGCATGAGCGCGGGGTCCTGGTAGCGCTCGCTCGGCGGCAGCTCGACCCGGACGAACAGCAGCGCGGCGGGCGCCGTGCCCGAGTCGCCGCCGACCATCGGCTGGACGGTGACGAGCGCGCTCGCGGTCGCGCCGTCGTCGCCGCGCAGCACGGCCATCACGCCGTTGCGCTCCTGGCCGGCGTCGTTCGGCTCCAGCAGCGCCTCCAGCTCGGCCTTCGCCTCGTCGCCGACCAGGTCGGTGGCGGGGCGGCCGATCAGGTCGCCGGGGGCGCGGCCGAGGACCCCCTTGGCGTTCGGTCCGCACTGCACGATGCGCCGGGCACCGTCTATGCCCAGGACAAGGGTCCGGGACGCCGAATCGGTGGCGGGCGCCTCGCCTCGCGGCGCCATCACGGATCTCACCTGCGCGCTCCAGACAGCCGGTCGTCTCAGCACTACCCAGCGACAGTATGGGGCATGACACCGCCGCAGTGGGAGAAGATCACGCTTACCACGCCGAATTGGGCGCGGTTCACCCGCCCCGGGGTCATCGCGGCCCGGTCCCGATGCCGCGCAGGAGGGTGTCGACGGCGGCCTCGGCGTAGCCGGCGGGGACCGTCTCCTTCGGCCGCCGGGCGGTCAGGGAGCCGAGCAGCAGCGACAGGACGACCTCCACGTCGAGGTCGGCGCGCAGCTCGCCGGTCTCGATCCCGTGCCGGATCACCCGGCGGATGATCTCGCGGCGCGGCTCGATGACGTCCTGCTGGTAGCGGGCGTACAGGTCGGGATACTTCTCCGCGCTTCCGGTGACGTTCCAGAAGCACCGCGAGTACCTGCTGTGCCGGCGGCCGGCGAGCCGGCGCGCGATCGCGGTGAGGTCCTCCCGGGCGGACCGGCCGGACGGCTCGGGCAGCGGCTCCTTGACGGCGCCGAGCGCGTGCACGATCAGCGCCTCCTTGCTCGGCCAGCGCCGGTAGATGGTCGTCTTGCCGACGCCGGCGCGGGCGGCGACCGCCTCGATGGAGACGCCCGCCACCCCCGACTCCTCGGCCAGCAGGTCGAGGGTCGCCTCGACGATGGCCTTGTCGGCGCGCTCGCTGCGGGGCCGGCCCGCCTGCCGCCGCTCGGTCTCAGCGCTCGGCCCGGTCTCAGTGCTCATCGCGGATCACGCTCTCACACGCCGGCCCGCTCCGGTCGCGACTCCGGCTCCGGCGCCGGGGCGGGCTCGGCGGGCGCCGCGGCGCGTCCCGGCATCCACTTCAGGACGACCAGGGCGCCGATGAGGGAGACGACCGCGGCGGCGGCCGACGCGGCGTGCATGCCGTGCACGAAGGCGGCGTCGGCGGGACCGACGAGGCTCTGCCCGGCCGGGCCGAGCTGCGCGGCGACGGCGTGCGCGCCCTCGATCGACTCGCCGGCGGCCTCGCGCGCGCCCGCGGGCAGCGCGGCCAGCCGGTCGCGCAGGTCGCCGCGGTAGACGGACGCGACGACGGAGCCGAGCACGGCCACGCCCATCGCGACGGCGACCTGCCGGGCGACGTTGTTGATGGCCGACCCGCCGCCCGCCTTCTCGCGCGGCAGGGCCGACATGACCGACTCGGTCGCGGGCGGCATGACGTTGGCCATCCCGGCGCCCTGCACGAAGAAGATCGCACCGAGGACCCACAGCGAGGTGTGGGTGCCGACGAAGTGGTAGCTCGCCAGCGCGACGGTGACCAGCGACAGCCCGGTCGTGCAGACCGCCTTGGCGCCGAAGCGGCGGACCATCGCGGCGCTGCGCGGCGCGAAGGCGAGCTGGGCGATGGCGAACGGGAGCACCATCGCGCCGGACTGCAGCGGGGTCAGGCCGCGCACCGACTGCATGTAGAAGTTGGCGAAGAAGAACACGCCGGTCGCGGCGAAGAAGCACAGCGCGATGGAGGCGACGGCGGCCGACATCCGCGGGTCCCGGAACAGCTTGACGTCGAAGGCCGGGGACGCGGTGCGGGCCTCGTGCCACGCGAACAGGGCGAGCACGGCCAGGCCGGCGAGGATCGGGCCGAGCACGGGCGTCTCCAGCCAGGTCCCCTTCTCACCGCCCTCGATGATCCCGTACGACAGGGTGACCAGGCCGACGACCGACAGGACGACGCCCAGCGGGTCGAGCCGTCCGGGCCGGGGGTTGCGCGACTCGGGGACGAGGAAGGCGATCAGGAGCACGCCGGCCGTGATGACCGGCACGTTGATCAGGAAGACCGAGCCCCACCAGAAGTGGGCGAGCAGCAGGCCGCCGGTGAGCGGGCCGATGGCGACGGCGAGGCCGACCGCGCCGGCCCAGATGCCGATCGCGCGGGCGCGCTCGTGCGGCTCGAACACGTTGGTGATGATCGACAGGGTCTGCGGCATCACCGCGGCGCCGCCGAGGCCCATCAGGGCACGGGCGTAGATGAGCTGCTCGGGGGTCTGGGCGTACGCCGACAGCAGCGAGGCGACGGCGAACACGATCATGCCGCCGGCGAGCACCCGCCTGCGGCCGAGCCGGTCGCCGATCACACCGAAGGTGAACAGGAGCCCGGCGAAGACCAGCGTGTAGGAGTTGATCGCCCATTCGAGCTGGCTCTGGGTCGCGCCGAGCCCCTTCTGGGGGTCGGCGATCGTCTTGAGCGCCACGTTGAGGATGGTGTTGTCCAGCACCACCACCAGCAGGCTCATGGTCAGGACGCCGAGGATGTACCACCGGCGCCGCTGGATCGTCTGTGGGTCCATACCGATACGGAACCGTATCGTTTCTGAACTCATTCCCGGAATCTCAGGGAATCTCGGGGTCTACCGAAATCGTTTCTCTAGTGGCACGATCGGTTCCGTCTGGGTACGCCACCGTGGCGCCTCAAGACCGGAGGTTCACACGCATGTCCTCATCCGTCGCACCCCCTGCACAGCCGACCGCACTGTACGGCGGTACGAGCGGGCGAAGGGTCACCGTACGCGACATCGCCGCCGCCAAGGAGCGGCACGAGAAGTGGCCGATGCTGACCGCGTACGACGCCCTCACCGCCCGGATCTTCGACGAGGCCGGCATCCCGGTGCTCCTCGTCGGCGACTCCGCCGCGATGGTCGTGTACGGCTACGACTCCACGATCCCCGTCACCGTCGACGACCTGATCCCGCTGACCGCGGCCGTCGTCCGCGGGTCCAAGCGCGCGATGGTCGTCGCCGACCTGCCGTTCGGCTCGTACCAGACGGGCGTCCCCGAGGCGCTGTCGGCCGCCACCCGGTTCCTCAAGGAGACCGGCGCGCACGCCGTCAAGCTGGAGGGCGGCCGCCGGATCCTCCCGCAGGTCGAGGCGATGGTCGCCGCGGGCATCCCGGTGATGGGCCACCTCGGCCTCACCCCGCAGTCGGTGAACGTCTTCGGCGGCTACCGGGTGCAGGGCCGCGGCCAGGACGGCGACGAGCTGATGGCGGACGCCAAGGCGCTGCAGGCCGCCGGCGCGTTCTCCCTCGTCCTGGAGTGCGTGCCCGAGGACCTCGCCGCGCGGGTCACCGCGTCGCTGTCCATCCCGACGATCGGCATCGGCGGCGGCAACCAGACCGACGCGCAGGTCCTCGTCTGGCAGGACATGGCCGGGCTCACCCCGCGCACCGCGAAGTTCGTCAAGAAGTTCGCCGACATGAACACCCTGCTCGGCGAGGCGGCGCGCACCTACGCCGAGGAAGTCGTGAGCGGCGCCTACCCGGCGCCCGAGCACTCCTACCGCTAGCCGGACCCTGTCCCGCCGCCGCCCACCCGGCCGTGCGGGACGTCCCCGCCCGCACGGCCGCCCCCGCCCCGGCGTGGCCGTGCGGGCGTTCCGGCGTCCGGGCCCGCTCGCCCGAAGGGGCCGGCTACTGGTCGGGGTTGGAGCGGGCCGGTTCGGGAGGCTGCGTCCCGCTCTCGCGGGTCTGGCCGTCGCGCGGCGCCGGGACGCGGCGCGGCTCCGCCCCGTCCGCCATGATCTCGCCGTGCAGCGTCTCCACGGCGGAGCGCAGCACGTCGGGGCCGGCGACGTTCATCAGCAGCAGCCCGAGGTTGAGGGCCATCTGCCCGTCGGTCATCTCGCTGCCGGCAAGCGCGTCGACGGCGGTGCGCAGGTCGGCCTGGTCCTCGGCGGACACGTTCTGCAGCAGGCCGAGGCAGTAGGTCGGCAGCGCCAGCCGCGACTTGGCGAACGAGACGCCCCGCATGATCTCCCCCGCCTCGTGCGCGCGGGTCTTGGCCTGCATCCGGTCGACGCCCCGGTCGGCGGCGGCGAGCAGCGAGGTCAGCAGCGTGCTCGGGCCGACCGCCACGTCCTCGTCCCCGACCCGGACGGTGAACACCGCGCTGCGGAACACCATCATCGAGCCGAGGCTCGCCACGAGCACCTGCGTGGCCGCGGCGACGTCCCCCGACCGGACCCCGAACCGCCAGTCGAAGGTGTGCAGGAGCAGCAGCGAGCCCGCGCCCGCTCCCCCGTTGATCAGCACGTACGCCCAGGTGCTCGGCACCCGGACCAGCGTGGTGGGCCGGTCCCGGTAGCGGCTGACGAGCTCGGCGATGCCGACCAGGCAGCTCAGCGAGACGGCGACGACGTATCCGATCATCGGGCCCGGTCACTCCCCGGTCAGCCGGACGACCTCGTCGATCTCGCGTTCCACGGCGACCAGGCCGCGCTCGCGCAGCATGTCCACGGCCTCCGCGACCTCCATCAGCCCGAGCCGCGTCGCATGGTGGATCTGCTCCAGCGAGAGCGGGCCGCCGGCCGATTCCAACTGCCCCAGCACCCGCCGGCACGCGTCCTCGGCGCCGGGCTCGGCATGCGGGGGGGTGTGGCCGGGCTCACCCGCGGGCGCCGCACCGGGGGGCCGGCGCCCCGCGTCCCGTCCCGAAGGCGTGAGGAACGCGCTCCACGGATCTGCCGACCGGATCTCTCTCATCTCCACCCCGCATGTCGCCACCACGATGGTACGTCAGCCCTTGGACGCGGCATGCGTCCGGTCCGCTCCCTATTTCCGCGAGGAACGCACCACGATCAGCAGGTCGCCCGGTTCGAGGGCGCCGCACCCGGCGTCGTCGAACGGCAGCATCCGGCCGTCCCGGACGAGCGCGAGCGCCGGCTCCCGCACCGCGCCGAGCGGGCCGCCGACCTCCTCCGGGCGGACCTCCCGCTCCACCAGGTCGAGGCCGCTGCCCTGGTCCAGCAGGTCCTCGATGACCTGGCTGACGCTCGGCTGGGTGCTGGACACCCCGAGCAGCCGCCCCGCCGCCTCCGACGAGGTCACCACGCGGTCGGCGCCCGACTGCCGCAGCAGCGGGACGTTCTCCGACTCGCGCACCGACGCCTGGATGCCGGCGTGCGGGTTGAGCTGCCGGGCGGTCAGCGTGATCAGCACCGCGGTGTCGTCGCGGGCGCTCGCCACCACGATCTCGCGGGCCCGGTGGACCGACGCCTGCTTCAGCACCGAGCTGCGCGTCGCGTCCCCCACGATGCCGACGAACCCGGCCTCCGCCGCCTCGGCGACCACCCGCGGGTCCGGGTCGACGACGACGATCGAGCCGGGCTCCACCCCGCTGCTCAGCAGGGTCTTGATGGCGCTGCGGCCCTTCGTGCCGTAACCGGCCACCACGATGTGGTCGCGCACCTGCGCCCTCCAGCGTGACTTGCGCCAGTCGTCGCGGGTGCGCTCCGCCAGCACCTCGAGGGTCGTGCCCACGAGGACGATGAGGAACAGCACCCGGACGGGCGTGATGAAGACGATGTTGACGAGCCGCGCGCCGGCGCTGACCGGCGTGATGTCGCCGTACCCGGTGGTGGAGATGGTCACCGAGGCGTAGTAGAAGGCGTCCAGCAGCGACACCGTCCCGTCGCTGCCGTCGCGGTAGCCGCCGCGGTCGGCGTACACCACCGCCACGACCGCGAACATCAGCAGCAGCGCGATGCCGACCCGCCGGGCGACCGCGCGCAGCGGCCCCTGCCCGGGGGACGGCAGCAGGACAAGCGGGCGCCGCGCCGCGTCCGCGTCGTCGATGCTCGGCACCGTCCCGAGACTAGCGATCAGACGTCGGTGATGCGCAAGCCCGCGTGCGCCTTGTAGCGGCGGTTGATGGAGATGAGGTTGGCGGTGAACGCCTCGATCTGGCCGGCGTTGTGCAGCCGGCCGCCGTAGACGCCGCGCATGCCGGGGATGCGGCCGGCGAGGGCCTGGACGAGGTCGGTGGCCTCCCGGTCGTTGCCGAGGACGAGCACGTCCAGCTCCATCCCGGCCACCCCGGGGTCGAGCAGCAGCTTGGCCGACACGTGGTGGAACGCGGCGACGACCCGGCTGTCCGGCAGGACGGCGGCGGCCTGCTCGGCGGCGCTGCCCTCCTCGACCGGCAGCGCGAACGCGCCCTTGCCCTTCTCGAAGCCGAGCGGGTTCACGCAGTCGACGACGATCTTGCCGGCCAGCTCGGCGCGCAGCGACTCCAGCGTGGCCCTGTGGCCGTCCCACGGCACCGCGACGATCACCACGTCGGACTCCCCGGCCGCGACCGGGTTCTCCGCGCCGGAGACCGGCAGGCCCTCGCCCTCACCGGCCAGCTCGTCCGCGGCGGCCTGGGCGCGCTCCGCCCTGCGCGACCCGATCGTCACCCGGTGCCCGGCGAGCGCGAACCGGCGCGCGAGCCCCTTGCCCTGGTCGCCGGTCCCGCCGAGGATGCCGATGGACAGGCCGCTCACGTCAGGGAGGTCGTAGGGAGTCTTCTGCTGCTGCTCAGTCATGCGGCCGAGTCTGCCAGGCGGCCCGTGCGGCGGGCCGCGGAGGGTTCCGGCATGGCGGAAAACCGCCTGACCAGGACGTCCGATGCGGCACCATGGTGGCCGTGGACGCCGAGCAGATCACGATGTTGCGCGAGGTCCTGTCGACGACCGGCTGGCTGGAGCAGACCCGGGAGTTCGGGCACGCGCTGCGGACCACCTCCCGCACGCCCGGCGGGCTGCTGCTGGTCGGCACGCCCGCCGGAGACCCCTGGCACCTCGCGGCGCACCTGGACGACGAGAGCCGGCTCGGCGACGCCCCCGGCCTGGCGCCCACGCTGGTGCGCTGGAAGCCCCCCGCGGACGCTCCCGGGCACCTGCGGATCGGGCTGGAGCGGCTGGAGGCGGCGCGGCGCGGCGAGACGCTGTTCGTCGTCGCCGAGGAGGACGCGCCCGCCCCGCTGCTGGAGCGGGTCGACGACGCGCGCCGCACCGGCGCCACGGTCCTGGCCCTGGAGGGCGGCGACCGCGAGCTGCGCGGCCTCGCCCACGAGGCGCTGACCGTCCCGCCGGGCGAGGCCCTCCTGTCGTTCGACGGCGCGCAGCACCTCGTCAGCGCCGCGGCCGGCGAGGAGCCGGGCCGCGGGCCGCGCGGGCTCCGGCACCGGCTCGCCCGGCTGCTCGACGCGGTGTCGGGCCCGGTCGTCGACTGAAGCCCGCCGCGTCGGTCCCCGCCGTTCAGGCCCGCCGTTCAGTCCTCGCCGTTCTGCCTGCGCCACGCCTCGTCGCGCTCGCGCGCGAGGGCGAGCGCGCCGGCGGCGGCGCCCTCGGTCTCGTACGGGCCCATCCGGTCCTTGCCGGGGCAGCCGGGCCCGTGCTCGACCTTCATGTGCTTCAGGCAGAACCACCAGTCACCGTCGTCACCGGCCATCGGCGCTCCTCTCGATCACGCGTTCGCGGGGATTCGTTGCCCCGATCCCGCTGACTACACTCCATCACTATGACGACCCAGCTTCTCCGGCCCGGCCGGGTTTCCCCGATGCGCAAGGTCCCGTCGAGCATCCCGCGCCCGGAGTACGTGGGGAAGAAGCGGCCGAAGACGGGCGAGCCGGACGTCAAGACACCCGAGATCATCGAGAAGATGCGGGTGGCCGGGAAGATCGCCGCGCAGGCGCTGGAGGAGGTGGGCCGGCACGTCCGGCCCGGGATCACCACCGACGAGCTGGACGCCGTCGGGCACGAGTTCCTCCTCGACCACGGCGCGTACCCGTCCACGCTCGGGTACCGCGGCTTCCCGAAGTCGCTGTGCACCTCGATCAACGAGGTGATCTGCCACGGGATCCCGGACGACACGGTCCTGCGCGACGGCGACATCATCAACATCGACATCACCGCCTACATCGACGGGGTGCACGGCGACACCGACGCGACGTACCTGTGCGGGGACGTCGACGAGGAGTCGCGGCTGCTGGTGGAGCGGACCCGCGAGGCGGCGATGCGGGGCATCCGCGCGGTGAAGCCGGGGCGGGCGCTCAACGTGATCGGGCGGGTCATCGAGTCCTACGCCAAGCGGTTCGGGTACGGGGTCGTCCGCGACTTCACCGGCCACGGCATCGGCACGACGTTCCACTCCGGCCTGGTCGTGCCGCACTACGACGACCCGCGGGCGACGACGATCATCGAGCCGGGGATGACGTTCACGATCGAGCCGATGCTGACGCTCGGCACGCACGACTACGACATGTGGGACGACGGCTGGACGGTCGTGACCAAGGACCGCAGGCGGACGGCGCAGTTCGAGCACACGCTCCTGGTGACCGGGGACGGCCACGAAATCCTCACCCTGCCGTGACCCATCTCTTGATCTAGAGTCCGATTCGCCCCCACTTCCGGCCGGGAGACCCTCTGGAGATGAACGCCCCAGCGCCGTACGAGCCGAGGGTTCCGTCCGACAGCATGCCCCCCGGACGCGCGGCGCTGAGCGTGACGTGGGCGGCCCTGCCCTTCCTGACCCTCGGGTACGCCACGCCGTTCACCTTCGCGGCGGCGCTGCTGTGGCGGCGGAGCATGCATCTGCTGGTGTCGACCGCCGTGTACGCGGGCGTGTTCGCGCTGATGCTGGCCCTGCTGCCGGACATCGGCGAGGAGGAGGGCACCGAGCGGGCCGTCGGGGTGCTGCTGTTCCTGCTGGCGGTGGTCGGCTGCGGGCACGCGTTCCTGATCCGGCGCCGGGTGTTCGATCCGCACGGGCTGTCGGCGGTGGACAACGAGGCCGTCGTCGAGCGGGTCAAGCGCCGGCGGCTGCTGCGGGAGAAGGCGCGCGAGCTGGCCGCGTCCGACCCGGGCCTCGCCAAAGAGCTGCGCATCGGACGCCCCGACCTGCCGCGCCAGTACAACGACGGCGGGCTGATCGACGTCAACCACGCCCCCGCGGAGGCGCTGACGCTGCTGCCCGGCATCACCCCGGAGCTCGCGGCGAAGATCGAGCGGGTGCGCGCGGAGACGGGCGGGTTCATGTCCGCCGAGGAGCTGTCGGCGGTGGCGGGGCTGCCGCCGTCCCTCACCGGCGACGTGGCCGACTACGCCGTCTTCATCCGCTGATCGCGGGTATGCACCCGGCGTGAGCCCGAAGAAGCCGGAGAACAACGCGAAGCCCCCCGCGCGCGAGGGCGACCGGCTCGCCGAGTACCGGGGCAGGCGGGACGCCGGGAGGACGCCGGAGCCGGTCCCGGACGAGAAGGCCCTGCCGCACGGTGACGACGACACGTTCGTCGTCCAGGAGCACCACGCGAGCAGCCTGCACTGGGATCTGCGCCTCGAACGCGACGGCGTGCTCGTCTCCTGGGCCGTCCCGAAGGGCCTGCCGTGGAGCCCCGACACCAACCACCTGGCCGTGCACACCGAGGACCATCCGCTGGAGTACGCCTCCTTCGAGGGCGAGATCCCGCGCGGCGAGTACGGCGCCGGAAAGATGATCATCTGGGACCGCGGGACGTACGAGACGGAGAAGTGGTCCGAGCGCGAGGTGAAGGTGGTCATCCACGGCTCGCGCGTGTCCGGCCGGTACGTGCTGTTCAGGACGCGGGGCCGGAACTGGATGATCCACCGGATGGACCCGCCGGAGGATCCGGACGCCGAGCCGCTGCCGGAGTCGCTGCGGCCCATGCGCCCGGTCGAGAAGGCGCGGCTGCCGCGCGACCAGGAGGCGTGGGGGTTCGAGTTCGCGTGGGGCGGCAGGCGGATGCTCGCCTACGTCGAGGGCGGCCGGACGCGGTTCACCGACGAGCGGGGCCGGGCCGTCGACGGCCCCGGCGGGCTGGGCTCCCGGCTCGGCGCCGAGCTGGGGGCCCGGCCCGCGGTGCTCGACGGGGAGCGGGCCGTCCTGGACGGCCGCGAGACGTACATGATCTACGACCTGCCGCACCTGGACGGCCGGCCGCTGCTGGACGTCCCCTACCGGGAACGGCGGGAGCGGCTCGACGACCTCGGGCTGTCGGGGCGGCTGTGGCAGACCGCCCCCTGGTTCCCGGGCGACGGCGGCGCCGTCCGGGACGCGGCCCGCGAGCAGGGTTTGCCCGGCGTGGTCGCCAAGCGCCTCGACTCCCCCTACGCGCCCGGCGAGGAGTCGGACGCCTGGCGCTTCATCCCGTCGTAGCTAGTACCCGACCGTGATGCGGCGCTGGACGGCCTCGCCCTTCTCCAGCTCGTCGACCAGCGCGACGGCGTAGTCCTCGGCGCTGATGCTGCTGGCGCCCTCGGCGTCGGTGAGGAGCTGGTCGCCGCCCACGCGGAACGTGCCGGTGCGCTCGCCGGGCTCGATGACCGCGGACGGCGAGATGTACGTCCAGTCCAGGTCGCCGGCCTCGGCCCGGATGACGCCGAGCTGCTCGGCCGCCGCGAGCGACTCGGCCTTGTAGACGGCGGGGAATTCGGGGGTGTCCACGAGCCGGACGCCCGGGGCGGCCTCCAGGCTGCCCGCGCCGCCGACCACGATCAGGCGCCGGACGCCGGCCCGCCGCAGGCCGTCGAGCACGCCGCGGGTGACGGCCAGCAGCGGCCCCGTCGTCTCCGAGCCGTCCCGGGGCGGCGGGACGGTCAGCACGGCGGCGTCGTGGCCCGCGGCCAGCCGGGCGATCGCGGCGGCGTCGCTCGCCTGCGCGGCGGCCGTCCCCTCGTTCCCGGTGCGGGTGACGCCGGTGACCTCGTGGCCGCGCTCGCGCGCCTCGGCGGCGATCCGCCGCCCGATCATGCCGGTCGCGCCGATCAGCAGGATCCTCATGTGACCTCCTCCGATGTCGTCGAACGTGACGGTATCCATCGGATACTGGTTACTTCAACGTGCCATTGGTACCCTATGGAAACCATGAGAGGTGACGCGTTCGACCCGAACTGCCCGACCCGGCTGATCCTGGACCGCATCGGCGACAAGTGGTCGGTCCTCGTCGTGCTCCTCCTGGCCGGCGGGCCGCGCCGGTTCACCGAGCTGCGCGACACGATCGGCGGCGTCACCCCCAAGGTCCTCACCCAGACGCTCCGCGCGATGGAACGTGACGGCCTCCTCACCCGGACGGTCTTCGCCGAGGTCCCGCCGCGCGTCGAGTACGCCCTCACCCCGCTCGGTCATTCGCTCCAGACGCCGATCAAGGCCGTCAGCGACTGGGCCGAGGAGAACGTCGAGGCGGTCGTGTCCGCCCGCGAGAGGCACGCCGGCTAGCACGGAACCGGCGGGCCGCGCCCCGCATCAAAGGGACACGGCACCCCGTACGGCGCGTCGCCGCTGAAAACGATCAGGAGCGGAATAGAGTCCCGCCCTGAGACGGGCGGCGGTACGCGCTGAAAGGCGGGGGAACAGCACATGATGGGCAAGACGCACGCCCTGAGCGGCGCGCTGGCATGGCTGGCGGCCGTCCCGGTGATCGCGCAGGAGCGGCTGCTCGGCGACCACGCGGTCTCGCTGTCGGTGGAGCAGATCGCCGCCGGCGCCGTGGTGTGCGCGGGCGCGGCCATCCTGCCCGACATCGACCACCACAACGGGCGCATCGCCAACACCTTCGGGCCGATCACCGGCCACATGTGCAAGTGGATCGGCAAGGTGTCGGGCGGGCACCGGCAGGCGACCCACTCGATCCTGTTCGCGGTCGGCATCGGCTGGGCGATGGACGCCCTCGCCACCCACTACGTGTACGCCTGGTGGGCCTGCCTCTTCATGATCGTCGGGCTGGGGCTGCGCGGCGTCGGCCTCGACTTCGAGGGCAAGGAGCCGCAGTCCGCCCTCGCCGACTGCGCGCTCGCGCTCATCGCGGTCTGGCTGATGCACAACCTCGACATGAGCTTCGTCGGGTTCGCGGTCACGCTCGGGTGCCTGGCGCACGTCGCCGGCGACTGCCTGACGCCGCGGGGATGCCCGGTGTTCTGGCCGCTGCCCTGGCGGATCGACGTCCCCGTCATCCCGAGGACGGACGGCAAGGTCGAGCGCTGGGTGGTGATGCCGTTCCTGTCCCTCGGCATCGCGATCCTCGCCGTCCGCTCGGTCCTCGGCGACGCCACCGCCCAGTGGCTCACCCGGGGCTGATCAGCCGAGCAGATCGGAGAACCGGTCGCAGTTCGTCGTCTCCCTCGCGTCCGGGTCCGCCTCGTTCATGATCTGCACATCGGACACGCCGGGAGCGGCCTGCGCGGTGCACACCACCTGCGCCAGTGCGATGCGGGACCAGCGGCCTCCCGACCGCACGGCGCCGTCCGCGCCGAACCGGACATCGGCGAGCCGGACGACCAGCACGCTCCGCTCCGCCAGGTACGGCCAGAGGCCGCCCGGGCCGCGGACCTCGGTGTGCAGGCCCTGGCGGCGCTCGCCGACGGTGACGGGCACGGCGAGCTGCGACAGGGACAGGTAGGGATGGCCGGGCAGCCCCGGCCGGACGACCTTGACCAGCCGCGCCTCCCGCACCAGGTAGAGCGTCATGGTGGACGCCCGCCCGTTGGCGATCGGCTTGGTGCCCGCGCTGAGGATGCCGGTCGGCCGCACGCCGCAGCCGAGCGTCGCCGCGACGGCCGCCGCCGCGAGCACCGCCGCGATGGCCCTACGCATCGCGTCTCCCGTCCGCGTCCTCGGAGCGGGCGGGCAGCCACAGTGTGAACACCGCTCCCCCGTCCGCCCTGTTGGCCGCCTCCAGTGCGCCGCCGTGCAGGACGGCGTTCTCCTTCGCGATCGACAGCCCGAGGCCGCTGCCGTCGCTGCGGGAACGGGCCGCCTCCGCCTTGACGAACCGGTCGAAGACCACGGCGAGCAGGTCCGCCGGGATACCGGGCCCCCGGTCGGCGACCACGATCTCCACGCCCGGAACGCCCGCGCGGTCTCCCTCGCCGAAGCGCACCGAGACCGGCGGGCCGCCGTGCCCGAGCGCGTTCCCGACCAGGTTCGCCACGATGACGTCGAGGCGGCGCGGGTCGACCCGGGCGGCCAGGCCGTCCGGCCCCTCGACCTCCACCTCGCCCGTCCAGCCGCGCGCCGACAGCGTGCCTGCGACGGCGGCCGCGAGATCCACCCCGTCCAGGACGAGCGCGGCCGCGCCGGCGTCGAACCGGCTGATCTCGATCAGATGCTCGACCAGCCGGCCGAGCCGGCGCGTCTCGTCCGCGACGAGTTCCGCGGCGCCGCCGTCGGGCGAGCCCGCGGCCTCCTCGGCCAGCACGCCGGTCATCGCGATCATCGAGGTGAGCGGGGTGCGCAGCTCGTGCGAGACGTCGGCGACGAACCGGCGGGACGCCTCCTCCATCGCGCGCAGTTCCGTGACCGTCCGTTCGAGCGTCTCCGCGGTGCCGTTGAAGGTGCGGGCGAGGTCGGCCAGCTCGTCCCGGCCGCTGACCCGCACCCGGCTCCCCAGCTCGCCCTCGCCGAGGGCGCGGGCCGCCGCGCCCAGGCGGCGCACCGGCCGCAGCACCCCGCGGGTCGCCAGCAGCGCGAGCAGGAGCGCCGACAGCAGCGCCAGCGCGTCGGCGGTCGCGAGGACCCTGGTGAAAAGGCGCAGGTCGGCGGCCTCCCGGCCCAGGCTCACCGAGACGAAGACCAGCGGCGGGGTTTGGCGCTCCGGCTCGTCCCATGTCGTGGCGTAGCCGGTGACGTGCGCGCCGACCAGCAGGTACGGATGCGCGGCGGCCGACCGGTCCTTGACGACGATGCGCTGGAAGACGAGGCCGCGCATCGCGCGCCGTGCGAACTCCTCGCTGACCGGGACGTCGAGGGACCCGGGCGGCGGGAGGAGGACGGGCCCCCGCAGCCCGGCGGGAACCACCGCCACTTTGCGTCCCTCCATGTCGAGGGCCGCCTTCAGGTCCGCGCCGAGGGTGACCTGCGAGTCCGGCGGGATCTTCTCCGGGACGTTCTGGGCGAGCGTGCCGCGGACGTCGGCCAGCACCGCGTCCTGCGCGCGCTGCAGCATCGCCCGGCGCAGCAGCACGTAGGACATGCCGGACGCGAGCACGGACGCCAGGAGCGCGACGGCGACGAAGGCCGCGGCGAGCCGTGCCCGCAGCCCGGTGAACCGCAGACCGCGCATCACGGCGCGGTGAAGCGGTAGCCGAAGCCCCGGACGGTCTCGATCAGCCGCGGCTCGGCCGGCTCGTCCTCGATCTTGGCGCGGACGCGCTGGACGCAGGCGTCGACGAGCCGGGAGTCGCCGGGATAGGTGTGCTCCCACACCTCGGCGAGGAGGTGCTGGCGGGTGAGGGCCTGGCCGGGACGGCGGGTCAGCTCCAGCAGGAGCCGCAGCTCGGTCGGCGTCAGGCGCAGGTCGGTGCCCGCCTTGGTGACCTTCAGCGAGGTCCGGTCGATGACGAGGTCCCCGTGGACGGACCGGTCGAGGCGGGTGCGGTCGGCGCGGCGCAGGACGGCGCGGATCCGGGCGTCCAGGACACGCGGCTCCACCGGCTTCACCACGTAGTCGTCGGCGCCCGCCTCCAGCCCGAGGACGATGTCGAGGTCGTCGCCGCGCGCGGTCAGCAGGATCACCGGGAGCGCGTCCTCCCGGCGGATGCGCCGGCACACCTCGATCCCGTCGATGCCGGGCAGCATCACGTCCAGGATCGCGATCTCGGGGCGCCGCGCCCGCAGCGCGTCCAGCCCGTCCTCGCCGGTGGACCGGGAGGTCACGCCGTGCCCCTGGCGGGTCAGCGCCAGCTCCAGGGCCGTCCGGGCGGACGGATCATCCTCGATAAACAGAATGCTCGCCACCTGGACATTATTGGGCGCCCGTGCACCTCCCGGCGCGCTGTGTCACGAGATCCGGACATCGCCGCCACAAGATCATGACAGCGCGGCGGAACCGTGGGGCGCATGACGCTCGCGCTCGTTCCGCCCTTCCAGGACGTCCGGCCGGCTCCCCCGCGGCCCGCCCTCCGTCCTTCCCGCGCCCTGCCGTGGCTGCTCGCGGCCGG
The DNA here is from genome assembly GCF_039871695.1 of Actinomadura sp. B10D3. Classification (NCBI taxonomy): domain Bacteria; kingdom Bacillati; phylum Actinomycetota; class Actinomycetes; order Streptosporangiales; family Thermomonosporaceae; genus Actinomadura; species Actinomadura sp. B10D3. The sequence continues at coordinate 37,133 of NZ_JBDPLY010000003.1, read as the reverse complement.
GTTCCTCGCGCAGGCGGCGGCGCGGTTCTGGTCCGCCTGGGCCCGGACGGCGCCGGCCGCGAACCCGGACGAGACCGGCTACCTGGTCGCCGCCCGCTGGCTGGCCGGCGGGCCGGGGGCCGACCTCTCGGGGAACACCCTCTACCAGGGCGGGTACCCGCTGCTGCTGGTGCCGGCGTACTGGACGTCGCACGACCCGGCGACCGTCTACACGATCGTCATGGTGATCAACGCGCTGCTGGGCGCGGCGCTGTTCCCGCTCGGGTACGCGGCGGCGCGCCGGCTCGGTCTCGCCCGGCGGCCCGCCCTCCCGCTCGCCTTCGGGGCGGCATCGCTGCCCGCCACGACGTTCTTCGGCGCCTTCGCGCTCGCGGACGCCGTGCTGCCGGCGGTCGTCCTCGCCTGGCTGCTCGCCCTCGACCGCTTCGTGCGGAGCGGCCGCACCGTGGATGCGGCGACCGCGAGCCTGATCGCGGCCTACGCGGCGACCGTGCACACCCGCGGGATGGTCCTCCTCGCCGTCCACGTCGCCGCGCTTGCCGTCACGGCGGTGGCCCGGCGCCGGCGGATCCGCGCCGCCTGGCCCGGGTGCGCGGCGGGGATCGCCGGGTACGCGGCCGGGGCGGCGCTGAACGCCTCCGTCCGCGCCGAGCTGTATCCGGGCGGCGCACGGGACCTCGCCGGGATCCTGGAGTCGCGGCTCACCACGGTTCCCGGGCAGGCGTGGGCGCTGTCGGGAGCCGCCGGCCAGCTCTGGTACCTGGTGGTCTCCACCTGGGGCCTCGGCGGGGCGGGCCTCGCCGCCGTCACCGCGATGCTCCTGCGGCGGCGTGCTCCGGCGGCCGACCGGCTCATGGCGGGCGTGCTGCTCGCCGCCACCTGCGCGATCGCGTACGCCTCGTCGGCGGCGCTCCCGGACGAGCACCGCGTCGGCAACTTCGCCTACGGGCGGTACCTGTCCTGCCTCGCGCTCGTCTACGCCCTCGCCGGCGCCGCCGCGCTCATGCGGGCCGGCATGCGGACGGCGATCGGGCTGGCGGCGGCCTCTGCACTCCTGGCGGTGGTCACCGGGCTCTGGGTCGCCGCCTACGCGGGCGCGCGGCTCCGCACGCACACGTTCATCGCGTTCGACTTCCCCGAGGTCACGTTCCTGGCCGGCGACCGCGGCGCGCTGCACCTGCGCGCGACGACGCTCGCCGCTTGCGTCCTGCTCTGCGGGCTGGCCGCGTCGTCCAGGCTGGGCAGGCGGCAGGCAGTGCCGGTGACGGCCGCCGCACTGGCCGCCGTCAACGCCGCCGCGCTGGCCTTCGCCCTGGGGCTCCCGGCGCGGCGCGCCCGCCCGGCGCCGCCGTTCCCCGGCCCGGAGGCGGGCGGCGTCGTCGCGGACAGGTCGCTGCACTGGGCGGTCAGGACCGCACTCCACCATCCGGTGTGGTGGACGCGCGTCGGCACCGTCGACATCCGGGACGGGCGGCCTCCCGCGCCGGGCGTGTGCACCGTGCTGGTCCCCCTGCCGGACGGGAGGCCGCCCGCGCGCTCATGGCCCGCCCGCCCCGCGGGCTGGCGGCCGCACGAGGAGCGCACGTGGTCGATCGGCTGGGTGAGCTGGCACGCCCCCTCCTGCGGGGACGCGGATCAGTAGCGCGTCACCAGGGCGATGCGGTCGTGGTCGACCAGGAAGCCGTCCGAGACGAAGGTGACCTCGCCGCCGTACTCCAGCGTCGTCTCGATCACGTCGTCCACGGCGTCGTCGACGACGTCCGCGCCCTTGAGGACGCCGGGCTTGCCCTCCACCGGGACGAGGTCGCCCTCCGACCGCACGGCGGGCGCGTAGTAGCCGCGCTCGACGACCAGGTGCTCGCCGCGCCCCTCCTCGACCAGGCGCGCCACCTCGCAGAGCCCGCTCGCGTAGCGCTGGATGCTGCGCGCGGCCTCCAGCTCCGACAGCACGCCGACCTCGCGGAGGTCCTCGTAGGCGGCGAGCGCCGGGCGGGCCGCCTCGGCGAGCACGCTCGGCGGGGCGCCGTCGAAGCTGCCCTCGACGCGGCCGGCCACGGTGACGTGCGGTCCGGCGACCTCGTCGAAGAGCGCCTGGTGCCGGGTCACGCCGGCGACGATCAGCGGGCGGGGGTCGCGCGCGAGGACCCGCTCGACGGCGGCCACCGCGTCCCGCACCGCCTGGCGGCGGCGCTCGCCGTCACCGCCCTGGGCGGGTCGGCGCGCCAGCCGCCCGGCGCTCGCCTCGTCGATCGGCGCGGGCGCGAGCGGGAACCCGTCGCGGGTGTGCTCGGTCAGGTCGCCGCCGAGGCCGTCCCAGAGCCGCGTCCGGTGGTCCGACAGGGACAGCAGCCAGTAGCGCGGCGTGCGGGTGAAGTCGGCGACGAGGTCGCGGGTCGCGAACCCGGTGTCGACGACCACCCGCTCGTCCACGGGCTGCCCGATCGTGAACGCGTGGTGCTCGCCGTTCGGGGCGGCGAACAGCGCCAGCCCGTCGGAGCCGTGCCGCGGGCCGGCCTCCTCCGCCGCGCGCTCCAGGCCCCGCAGGACCTGGTCGGCGGCGTCGGGCGCCACCCGGGGATCGTCCCGGAGCCGGTGCCGCACCTCCGCGAGCAGGTTGCGCAGCCGGATCCGGTCCTCGCGGTTCTCCCTGCCGGACCGGTGCGTCGGCATCAGCACCGACACCGCCGGATAGGGCCTCGGCTTGCGCAGCTCGGACAGGGTGACGGCGTCCATGATCCCCCGATCGTCGGACCTGTCGGTTATGTCTCTTTTCTAGCTACTCGCAGGTAAACCGGGCGTAAGCGCTACCCGAAGGCACGTTCGATCACCGGGCCGAGGACGTCCATGAACGGGGAATGCACCGTGACGTAGGTGAACCCGAACCGCTCGCGCCGCTCCCGGATCTGCTCGGCGATCTGCGCCTCGGTGCCGAGGAGGACGAACGGGGTGTCCAGGATCTCCTCCACCGGCATCTCCGGCATCCGCTCCGCGTGGATCCGCTCCGCCTCGGCGCGCCGGTCGGGAGTGACCTGGACGTGCTGGACGAGCACGTTCCACTCGATGCCGTCCGCCCGCCCGCCGGCGTGCTCGCGGACGAACCGGACCCGTTCCTCGGCCTCGGCGGCGGTGCCCAGCCGGAACGTCCCCGGCGGCCGCCCCTTCACCTGGTACGCCCCGGCGATCCCGACGATGTCGGCATGGCGGGCGGCGGTCCGCAGGACGGTGTCGCCGGTCCCGCCGACGAGCAGCGGCGGGCCCGAGCCGCCGAACCCCACCCGCTGGACGGGCGCCAGCTCGGCCAGCCCGAAGTGCTCGGCGATCGGCCGGTGCGCCGCGTAGCCGTCGCCGCCGAACAGCCGGCCCAGCTCCGCGATCAGCCCGGTCATCCGCTCCGCGCGGGCGCCGAACGGCTCCCAGGGGATGCCGGCCGCGTCGAACTCCCACTTCATGTGCCCGGCGCCGAGGCCGAGCTCCAGCCGCCCGCCGGTGAGCCGGTCGGCGGTGGCGACCTCGCGGGCGAGCAGGTGCGCGTTCCAGAACCCGGCGTTCAGCACCAGCGTCCCGACGCGCAGCCGCTCGGTCGCGTCCGCGGCGGCGACCAGCGTCGGGAACGGCGCCGGGGCGCCGAGGTGGTCGGGCACGAGCGCGGTGGAGTAGCCGTAGCGCTCGGCCCGGCGGCAGCGCTCCACGAAGTCGGCGTGCGAGGCGATGTCGAAGACGTTGAACCCGAACCGGAAGTCCCTCATGGGCTCACCCTGTCAAATCAGCCGGGGGTGATGAAGCCCGTCTCGTAGGCGAAGATCACCGCCTGGGTACGGTCGCGGGCCTGCAGCTTGGCGAGGATGTTGCCGACGTGGGTCTTCACCGTCTGCGGGCTGACGAACAGCTCCTGGGCGATCTCGGCGTTCGAGCGGCCCTTGGCCATCAGCCGCAGCACGTCCCCCTCCCGCTCGGTCAGCCGGTCGTGCCAGCGCGCGCCGCCGCCCCCGGCGCCGGACGTCCCGTGCCGCGCCGCCAGCTCCCGGATCGCCGCCGGGAACAGCAGGCTGTCGCCGTGCGCGACCATCCGGATCGCCTGCAGGATCTCCTCCGGCCGCGTCCGCTTGAGCAGGAAGCCGTTCGCGCCCGCCTTCAGCGCGTCGTAGACGTACTCGTCGTTCTCGAACGTGGTGACGACGATGATCCGCGGCGGCTCCGGCACGGTGTCCAGGATGTGGCGGGTCGCCTGGATGCCGTCGAGCCGCGGCATCCGCACGTCCATCAGGATCACGTCCGGGCGCAGCCGCTTCACCTCCCCCGGCACCTCCGACCCGTCGGACGCCTCGCCGACGACCGCCAGGTCGTCCTCGGCGTCGATGATGGCGGCGAGGCCCGCCCGGATCAGCCGCTCGTCGTCGACCAGCAGAACCTTGATCGTCATGTTCCGGACCTTAGCGGCAGCGAGACGCGGAACCGCCAGCGGTCGCCCTCGGCGCCCGCGGTCATCTCCCCGCGCAGCACGGTGACGCGCTCGCGGACGCCGCCGAGGCCGCGCCCGCCGCCGTGGTCGGCGCCGTCGCCGCGATGGGCGCCGAGCGGATTGCTCATCTCCACCTCCAGCCGTTCCCCGTCCGTGCCGAGCCGCAGCCGCACCGGGACCCTCCCCGCGTGCCGCAGCGCGTTGGTCAGGCCCTCCTGGACGATCCGGTACGCCTCCCGCGACACCGCCGCCGGGACGTGCTCCACGTCGGGGTCCACCTCCGCGTCCAGTGTCACTCCGGCGATCCGCGTCTGCTCCAGCAGCCGGTCGAGATCCTTCAGCGTGGCCTGCGGCGCCGGGCGGGACGGGTCGTCGCGCAGCAGCCCGAGCACGTGGTCGAGGTCCTCCAGCGCGGCGCGGGCCGACTCCTCGATCGCGCCTAGCGCCTCGCGGGCGAACGCGGGGTCGCTGTCGAGCACCCGCCCGGCCGCCCCGGCCTGTAGCGTCACCACGCTGAGCGCATGCCCGACCGAGTCGTGCAGTTCCCTGGCCAGCCGGTTGCGCTCGGCGAGCTTGACCGCCTCGGCCTCCATCGCGGTGATCCGCTCGGCGGCCGACGGCCCGAGGAACCAGGGCGCCACCCGGGACAGCAGCGCCCCCGCCACGACGATCAGCGCGAGCAGCACCGCCAGGGACGCCGTCCCGATCAGCGGCGCGGGCCACTGGTGCCAGGAGTCCTCCCAGCCCCAGGAGTCCAGGAACCGGGTGTCCCAGGTCACCGCGGGCGCCAGGATCATCACGACCGCGAACGGCGGCACCGCCAGGCTGAGCCCGCTGACGACCACGCCGGTGGCCAGGTGCAGCGTGAACCACGCGCCGGCCCGGATCCGGCTCTCCCACGAGGCGGCCGACCCCGGCACGAGCGCCCTCGCCGGGCCCCGGAGCAGCTCCTTGGCGAGGGAGCTCTCCAGGAGCCGCACGGTCGGCACGAGGCCGGTGACGAAGGTCGCCGCCGCCGGCAGGACGACCAGGATCAGCACGATGATGACGATGGGGTCGCGGACCCGCAGCACCGGCGCCAGGCTCATGGCGAGGAACCAGTACGGCATGAGCAGCGCGCCGCCCACGACGAGATGGGACCAGCGCCGCCAGGTCGTCCGCTCGATCAGCGGCCGGAGGACACGGAGCACATACCGATCCTGGCAGACCGGGCGCGCCGGCCCCTCCCCCGCCAGGGGGAACCGTGTCAGGCCTTGGGCTGTTTGCCGGGTTTCGCCCGTTCCCCGGCCGACTCCCGGTCGCGCTCGGCGAGCTTGGCCAGCCGGGCGTTGTAGGCGGCCAGCTCGTCGTCCTCGCCGCCCCCGCCGGCCTTCGCGGCGCGGTCGGCCTTGCGGTCCATGCGCCGGGCCTGCCGCTGGTCGTCCAGGTACCACTGGATCGCCAGGACGATCAGGACGATGAACGTCGGGACCTCGCCGAACCCCCACGCGATCGCGCCGCCGGTGTGCTGGTCGTGCAGCGTCGTCGTGCCCCACGGCGGGTCGACGGAGGCGTACCAGCCGCGGGCGAGCGCCTGGCTCATGTTCATCAGCGCGATGCCGAAGAACGCGTGGAACGGCATCGTCACGAACAGCAGCAGGAGCCGCCCGGGGTAGGGCAGCTTCCTCGGCGCCGGGTCGACGCCGAGCAGCACCCAGAAGAACAGCGACCCGGCGGCCAGGAAGTGCGCCGTCATGGCGATGTGCCCGAGGTGGTTGCGCATCGCGGCCTCGAACAACGGCGTGAAGTACAGCGCGAAGGTGCTCGCCACGAAGATGACGGTCGCGACCGCGGGGTGCGCGATGACCTGGAGGTACCGGCTCTTCAGCATGGCGGACAGCCACTCGCGCGGGCCGCGGTCGCCGCGGATCCGGGCGGGCCTGAGCGCCCGCAGCGCCAGCGTGACCGGCGCGCCGACGACCAGGAAGATCGGTGTCAGCATGTTCAGCACCATGTGCTGCGCCATGTGCACGCTGAACAGGATCGGCGCGTACTTGGCGACGCCGGTCTGGGTGACGGCCACCATGGTCAGGAGCCCGAGGAACCAGGAGGCGGTGCGGGGGGCGGACCAGGAGTCGCCGCGCCGCCGCAGCCGGACCACCGCGGCCAGGTAGAGGCCTGCGAGGACGACGACGAGGACGGCGAAGAACAGGTCGAACTGCCACAGCGTCAGCAGCCGCGCCGGGGTGATCTCCGGGGGCATGTCGTAGCCGAGCTGCGCCTTGACCGCCGACTCCGGCTCGGCCGGCGGGGGCGGCGCGGTGCGCGCCAGGGCGACCGCGAGGCCCATGGTGGCGGCCATCACGGCCGTCTCGACCGTGGCGAACCGGCCGAACGACCACGGCCGGCCGGCGGCGAGGGCGGGCAGCGTGCGGCTGCGGTGCCACCAGCCGAACCAGCCGAGCACCGCGAACGCGATGATCTTGCCGAGCGCGAGCCGCCCGTAGTTCGTCTCGACCAGTTCCGCCGGGTCGGGCAGCCTGGCGACGACGTTCACCAGGCCGCTGACGCCGACGGTGATGTAGCACCACAGGGCCATGCGGCTGAACCGGTCCGCCATGAGCGGGAGCCGGTCGCGGCGCAGCAGGGCGTGCACGCAGACGACGGCGAGCCCGCCGACCCACGGCGCGACCGCGGCCACGTGCAGGGCGACGCCGGTCGTCGCGACGGAGTGGTTGGCGGCCGAGGCCGAGTGCCCGGTCAGCGGCGCGGGCAGCAGCGCGATCCCGGCCAGGGCGAGCAGGCCGAACGCGGCGGCGGGCGTGGTGGTGGTGCGGGCCAGCAGCGCCACGACCACGGCGAGCAGCACGACGATCATCAGGGCGGTGCCCTGCGGGAGCGAGCCGACGTAGCTGCTCAGCTCGCTGCCGGTGAGGACGGTCCCGGCCGGCTGGCCGAGGACGTCCGCGACCGTGAAGACCAGGGTGGCGGCCGCGGCGGCGGCCCACCCCGCGGCGATCCAGGAAGCGGCGTTCAGGTACCCGACGGCGTCCTTGGACAGCCGCGGGGCGCCGCGCCCGCCCTCGACCGGCAGAAACGCGGCGGCGGCGAGCAGGGCGCCGACGGCGAGCGCGGACAGCAGGTCCATCGCCGCCCGCGAGGCGGGCAGCCCCCACCGGGTGAGGGCCCCCGCGTCGCCGAGGCCGGGGACGACCTTCTCGGTGACCGAGCCGCCGAGCACGAGCCCGGCCACCAGGGCGGTGGCGGACGCGGCCAGCGCGGCCCCGCCGCCCGCCCAGACGGCCCGGCTGCTCCTACTCACTTCCGGTCGTCACCTGCTCCTTCTCGCTCTCGGCCGGAGCCGGCTTCTGCGTGCGCTTGGCGCGGAACACGATGGCGACGCCGATGCCGGCGCCCACGAGGAGCCCGGCGCCGATCAGGACCCACAGCACCATGCCGGAGCCGGAGTCGTCCTTCTTCTCCTCGGCCTGCTGCTGGTCGATCTTGAGCGGCTGCTCGTCGGCGGTGGCGGCGTCGCCCGTCTGCTGCTCCGCGCCGACCCCGCCGGCGCCGGGCGCCCCGGACGCCCCGGCACCGCCCTCGCCCACGCTGAACGTCAGGTCGTTCTTCTCGATCGGGTGGCCGTCCTCGCCGACGACCCGGTAGGCCACCGTGTAGGAGCCGGCGGGCAGCGGGCCCGACAGCTTCTGCGTGACGGTCGTTCCGGAGCGCTCGGCGGCACCCGCCTGGAACTCCTTCTTCGCGCCGTCGGTGACGACGACCTTCGCGAGGCGGATCTTGTCGCTGAAGACGAGCTTGACCTCGGATACGGAGGCCGCCGTGGCCCCCTTCTCGGGCGTGCTGCTGACCAGCTCCGAGTGGGCCAGCGCTGGCGGTGCCGCGAACGTGCCGAAGGCGAGCGCGAGGGCGGCGACGAGTCCGAGACGGCGCACGGGCCGCCGGGGCTTGAAGATGTTCATGGATGGCCGGGTTCTCTAGTGAGTCGAAGGGCTTCGTCTACCCTACTGAGCCCGCCACCATGGCACGTTCCGGGTCGGACGATGGGGCGTTTCGCCAGAAGGCCCGCCGCTAGCAGTCGCACCCGCAGCAGCAGCCGTCGCAGCAGCAGCCGTCGCAGTTGCAGCCGTCGCAGCAGCAGTCGCAGCCGTCGCAGTTCCGGGTGCACCAGCACCGGTTGCCGCAGGACTCGCCGTGGTGGGCGCTCCACTCCGGCTGGAAGACGCCGCAGGTCACGCAGACGAGCGTCCCGGTGAAGCACGGGATCGGCCAGCCGGGGCGCGGCGGCCGTGGGCCGCGCTTCGCCAGGGCCTCGGGGGCGAAGGCGCGCTCGACCGAGCGGCCCGTCTCGCGGTCGAGGAGCGCCCGGACGAGCCGCGGCTTCTCCAGTTCCAGCTCGGCGAGCGCGAGCCGCAGGCCGTGCAGCGCGTCGTCGGCGTACCGGCGGGCCTCGGCGAGGTCGGTGCCGGTGGCGAGGAGCGGGTTGTACGCGCCCGCCGCCTCGTCGTCCGCGAGGTCCTCGACCGCGTCGATGAGGTGCGCGAGGCGGCCGAAGAACCGGCCCGCCTCGGCGAGGGTCCCGGCGTTGCCCTCCGTGCCGGCGAGGACGGCGGTGTGCGCGAACACGGCCGCGACGGCCGTCTCGGTGGGCTCGGTCAGGTCCAGCAGCCCGAGGCCGGGCGTGGACTCCAGGGCGGGCTGCCGCGCGACGGCGTCGCGCAGCACCGCGGGGTCGAAGCCGACGGCGGCGCCGGTGCGCCCGCCCGCGGCGTCCCACCGCCCGGCCACCCGGCCCGCCGCCGCGGCGACGAGGCGGCGGGCGTAGGGCCCGTCGCCGTCGGCCACATGGTCGCGGGTCTTGCCGGCCGCCAGGAGCAGGGACGCTGCGGCGGCGAGCTGTGCGCCCTGCGCCTTGGCCGTGACGACCTCGGCGGTGCGCATCCCGCGCAGCGCGCACGGCCCGGCCTTGCGGCGCGGCGACAGCTCCGGCGCCTGCGCCTCCACCAGGACCGACACCAGCAGCCCGTCGTAGTTGGTGACGAGCCGCGCGGCCTGGCCGTGCTCGGCCCGCAGCGTCAGGCACAGCCCGCACAGATGGGCCATCCAGTCCTTGAACAGGGACCCGCACAGGACGTGCCGACAGGGACGTACAACACCGAACACGACTACTCTCCCATTTCAGGCATCCGCAGCACTATTTATGGACGCGGCGGAGCCCGAAACAGTTTCGGCTGCACACCGATATTTCCGGCTACACACCGACGCAGGTGAGCGCCCGGCGGTAGGCGGCCATGCGGGACTCCTCCGCGGTCCCCGTCTCGGCCAGCACCTCGGCCAGGTCGAACCACGCCTGCGCGGCCTCCCGGGAGGACTCCATCTCCTCCAGGCAGGTCGCGGCCCGGGTGAGCGCCTCGACGGCCCGGTCGCGGCGGCCGAGCCGCACCGACGCCTCGCCGAGCACCGTCAGCGCCCCGGCGGTCGCCCGGCGCGGGGCGTCCCCGAGCAGGTCGATGGCCTCCTCGGCGAGCGCCACCGCCTCGCCGGGACGGCCGAGCGCGGTCTCGGCGCGGGCCAGCTCCGTCAGGCACCAGGCGACGTCGATCTCCCCGGACGAGCTGGCGCTGATCTCGCCGCGCACCCGGGTGAGCAGCTCGCGGGCGTGGGCGGCCTGGTCGGGCCGGGCCCGCAGCAGGAGCCCGGCGTAGATGACGCGGAGCCGGTTGAGGTTGCGCGGGTCCTCGCCGTCGCCCGCGAGCATGAGCGCGCGCTCGGCGAGCGCGACGCCCTCCTCGTACTCGCCGCGGATCTCCGCGACGTAGGCGGCCTCCCAGTAGGCGACCATGCGGGCGCGGGGGCTGCCGATCCGCTCGGCCCGCTCGACGAGCTGGCCGGCGAGCTGGCGGGCCCGGACGAGGTCGCCGCGCTCGATGAACGCCGACAGCAGCGCCGCGCCGAGGTGCACGGCGGCGTCGGTGGAGTCGGCGCCGGTCGCGATGAGGTGCCGCAGCGCGCTCTCGGCGGCCTCCACGCCGGCGCTGATGTCGCCGCGCTCGCGCAGGCAGCGGCTCAGCGCGACGTGCACCTTCGCCCAGTGGTCGAGGTCGGCCTCGGCGGAGGCCTCCCGGGTCAGCGCCGTCAGCCCGGCGATGGCCTCCTCCAGCTCGCCGGCGGCCTCCAGCGCGAGGGCGTGCCCCCAGCGGGCCTGGTGCAGCATGTCCGGCAGCGCCACCGCGTCGGCGCTCGCGAGCACCTCGGCGAACCGGGCCCGCGCCTCGGCCGCGGCGCCGTTGCTGAGCGCGATCTCGGCGTAGTCGAGGGTGACGCGCAGCTCGTCGACCACGTCCTCGCTGACGCCGCTGACGAGATAGGTCGCCGAGCAGTTCAGCTTCGCCGCGAGCAGCTCCACCACGCTCGGGGCCGGCACCCGCTTGTCGCTCTCGATGAGCGAGATGTAGCTGTCGGACAGCTCGGGGAAGGCGAGCTGGGCCTGGCTCACGCCCTGCCTGATGCGCAGGGCGCGGATGCGCTGCCCCAGTGTCTCCCGATCCATCGTGTGACCACCGCCTACCAGGTGCTCGCCGGCCGCGTCGCGCGCAGGGCGAGGAAGAAGTCGACTCGATCCTCCAGTGTGCCGAGGTCCCGCCCGGTCAGGTCCTCGATTCGCCGGATTCGGTACCGAAGCGTGTTCACATGGACGTGCAGCCGTGTCGCGCTGCGGCTCCAGGAACCCGAGCAGGACAGGAAGACCTCCAGCGTGTGCACGAGATCGGCCTGCCTGCTGCTGTCGTACTCCTCCAGCGGGCCGAGGATCCGGGCGCGGAAGGACGAGCGCGTCCGCTCCGGCACGGAGGCCAGCAGCCGCGCGTAGGAGTCCAGGCACGCCGCCTCGGAGGAGTCTCGCATTCGCACCAGGGCAGGCTATAGCGGACGCGCTCCCCCGTCACGCTGCGGAGACCGGGAATCACGTCGCGGCACCGCCCGCGGAGCGGGACCGGTCCAGTACCGCCGCGGACCGGGCGGCTACCCTGTGCTCGCCTGATCACGCTGCGGAAATCGGAGCCCCCGTCATGTCCGACACGACTGCCGCCGGCACCGCGGACCCGCCGCCCGCGGGCGGGCGCGGGCCGCTGGAGCGCCTGTTCGACCTCACCGGGCGCGGCACGACCGTGCCGCGCGAGCTGCGCGGCGGCGTGACCACGTTCTTCGCGATGGCCTACATCATCCTGCTGAACCCGATCATCCTCGGCGGGGCGAAGGACGTCACCGGGGCGGCGCTGTCGATCCCGCAGCTGACCACGATGACGGCGCTGTCCGCCGCGGTCGCCACGGTGATCATGGGGCTGGTCGGGAACGCGCCGCTCGCCCTCGCCGCCGGGCTCGGCATCAACGCGGTCGTGGCGTTCCAGGCCGCGCCGGTGATGACCTGGCCGCAGGCGATGGGCCTGGTGGTGATCGAGGGCGCGGTGATCGTGCTGCTGGCGCTCACCGGCATCCGCGAGCGGATCATGAACTCGATCCCGCTGGCGCTCAAGCACGCGATCGCGGTCGGCATCGGCGCGTTCATCGCGCTGGTCGGCCTCTACGACGCGGGTTTCGTCACCTCCAGCGCGACGAGCCCGCCGCTGTCGCTCGGCACGGGCGGCCGGCTGGAGACGCTGCCGTCGCTGGTGTTCGCGCTCACCCTGCTGCTGATGATCGTGCTGTACGTGCGGCGGGTGCCGGGCGCGATCCTGATCAGCATCATCGCCGGGACGGTCGCGGCCGTGGCGATCCAGGAGAACGCGACCGTCAAGGAGGGCGGCTGGGGCGTGGTCACCCCGAACATGCCCGACAAGCTGTTCGCCGCCCCCGATTTCGGGCTGTTCGGGGAGATCGATCTGTTCGGCGGGTTCGGCCGGGCCGGGGTCATCACCGCGCTCGTCGTGCTGTTCACGCTGGTGCTGTCCGGGTTCTTCGACGCGATGGGCACGATCCTCGGCATCAGCGACGAGGCGGGCCTGGTCAGCGAGAAGGGCGAGGTTCCGCGGCTCGGCCGGATCCTGTCGGTGGACGGCCTGTCCGCCGCGTTCGGCGGCGTCACCAGTTCCTCGGCCAACACGGTGTTCGTCGAGTCGGCGGCCGGCGTCGGCGAGGGGGCCCGGACCGGCCTGGCCAACATCGCCACCGGCGCGCTCTTCGCGGTCACGCTGTTCCTCACCCCGCTCGCCGCGACCGTCCCCGCGCAGGCCGCCGCGCCGGCCCTGGTGGTGGTCGGCGCGCTGATGATGACGCAGGTCGCCAAGGTGGACTGGGACGACATCGACCTGACGATCCCGGCGTTCCTCACCATCGTGCTGATGCCGTTCACCTTCTCGATCACGACCGGGATCGGCGGCGGCATGGTGGCCTACGCGCTGATCAAGCTCGCCCGGGGCCGGTGGCGCGAGGTCTCGGTCTGGCTGTGGCCGGTCGTGGCCCTGTTCCTGGTGTTCTTCGTGCTCCATCCCATCGAGCAGTGGCTGAACGTGCGGTGAGCGTCGCGTGACGCGACTTCCCAGCCCATTTGAAACTCTGGGCCTCGGTTGCGGGTGTCAAATAGTGCCGTCATGGCGTAAGCAGAAGGTAGGGCCTTACCCCCTGGCGTGAAAGGCGTGGCTGTGGTGTCCCCGGACTCTCCCTCCCGCCCGTCGCCGCACGGTCACGTCCTGCTGGCACCGGACAGGTTCCCGGGAGGGCTGACCGCGGCGCGGGCCGCCCGGCATCTCGCCGCCGGGCTGCGGCGCGCGCGTCCCGGCGTCCCGCTGGTGGAGCTTCCCGTGGCCGACGGCGGCGACGGCACCGTCGAGGCCGCGGTGGCGGCCGGCTGGCGGCGGGTCGAGGTCGAGGTGTGCGGGCCGACGGGCCGCCCCGTCACCGCGCGGCTCGCGGTCAACGGCCGCAGCGCGGTGGTCGAGCTGGCGGAGGCCTCCGGCCTGCGCCGGCTGCCGGGCGGCGAGCCGCGGCCGCTCGTGGCCTCCAGCATCGGGACGGGGCAGCTGGTCGCGCACGCCGTCCGCCTCGGTGCCCGCCGGATCGTCCTCGGCCTCGGCGGCGGCGCCTGCACCGACGGCGGCGCGGGCCTCGTCCAGGGGCTCGGCGGCCGGCTGCTGGACGCGCTCGGCAAGGACCTGCCGCCCGGCGGGGCGGCACTGCGCTCGCTGCACGCGCTCGACCTGCGCGGCCTGCCCGACATGTCGGGCATCAAGGTGGTGGTGGCGGGCGACTCGGCGGGGCCGCTGCTCGGCCGCACCGGCGCCGCCGCGGTCGACGGGCCGCGCCGCGGCGCGACCCGCGACGAGGTGCGGCTGCTGGACGCGGGGCTGCGCCGCTGGGCCGACCTGGCGGAGGCGGCGGCCCGCCGGGCGGCCCGCGACCTGCCCGGCGCGGGCACCTCGGGCGGCGTCGCGTTCGCCGCGCTCACCTTCCTCGGCGCGACGATCGAGCCGGGCCCGTCCCTGATGCTGGACCTGCTCGGGTTCGCCGGCAAGGCGCGCGGCGCGCGGCTGGTGGTCACCGGCGAGGGCGTCCTGGACACCCGGTCGCTGCGCGGCAGCGCGCCGATCGGGGTGGCCCGCGCCGCCGCCCGCGCGGGCGCGCCCGTCGTCGCGGTGGCCGGCCGCCGCGGCCTCACCGGCGAGCAGCTGCGCAAGGCGCGCATCCAGGCGGCGTACGCGCTGGCCGACATCGAGCCGGACGAGGAGCGCCGCGTCCGCCGTGCCGGCCCGCTGCTGGAGCAGCTGACGGTGGCGATCGCCGACGAGTGGCTGCCGCCCGCGCACCCCTGAGATCGGAGCGCTCCAACGAATATTCGCCACTTCCCTGGCGACCGCGTGGTCAGCCCTTTACGATCTGACGGAGCGGCAGGTCATCGGGAACTCAACAGCGGCGCTAGGCAGGCACGGCACATGGCGGAACAGCAGTACGACTGGGCATCCCTCGGGATCGACGTCACCAAGCCGAGCATCGCTCGGACCTACGACGTGGTCCTGCGGGGCAAGGACAACTTCGAGGTCGACCGCGCGTTCGTGGCCGAGATCGTCAAGATCATTCCGGAGATCTACGACGTGGCCACCTACAACCGGGAGATCCTCGGCCGCGGCGTGCGCTACCTGGCCGCCGAGGCGGGCCTGCGCCAGTTCCTCGACCTCGGCTCCGGGCTGCCGACCGTGCAGAACACCCACCAGGTCGCGCAGAGGATCTCTCCCGGCGCGCGGGTGGTGTACGTGGACAACGACCCGATCGTGCTCGCGCACGGGCGGGCGCTGCTGGCCGAGAACGCGAGCACCACGGTCGTCACCGCCGACATCCGCGAGCCGGAGAAGATCCTCGCCCACGAGGACGTGCGCCGGCTGATCGACTTCGGCGAGCCCGTCGCGGTGATGCTCGTCGGCATCCTGCACCACCTGCACGACGACGAGGGGCCGCAGCGGATCGTGGAGACGCTGATGGACGCCGTCCCGTCCGGCAGCCACCTGTTCGTCACGGCCTTCTGCCGGTCCAGCCAGGAGGCGGCGGACGCCGAGGTGCAGTACCAGGGACTGCTCGGCACCGGCCGGTTCCGCACCCCGGAAGAGATCACCCGCTACTTCGACGGCTTGGAGCTCCTGGAGCCCGGCCTCGTCCCGCTGCCGCTGTGGCGGCCCGAGGAGGAGGTCCCGGACGAGCTGAGCGTCGGCCAGCGCCTCATGTACGGGGGCATCGCCCGCAAGCCGTGACGGCCGCGGACCCTCCACCGGAAGCGCTTTACACCGTGTCAACGGAACAGGCGATGCCCTGACATCCTGCACATGGCCGGAGGGTCCGTCCGCCCCGCACGCTGGAGGCACCAGTCCTGGTCGGCGTCGGTGGAGGAGCGTGCGGTGAAGGTCGGCGTCCCGCGAGAGATCAAGAACCACGAGTACCGGGTGGCGATCACCCCGGCGGGGGCGCACGAGCTCACCCGGCACGGCCACGAGGTGTTCGTCGAGCGGGGCGCCGGGCTCGGCTCGGCGATCCCCGACGACGACTACGCCGCCGCCGGCGCCAAGATCCTGGACGGCGCGGACGAGGTCTGGGCCGAGGGCGAGCTGATCCTCAAGGTGAAGGAGCCGGTCGCGCCGGAGTACCACCGGATGCGCGACGGGCAGGTCCTGTTCACCTACCTGCACCTCGCCGCGTCCCGGGCGTGCACCGACGCGCTCCTCGCGGCCGGCGTCACCGCGATCGCCTACGAGACCGTCCAGCTCGCGGACGGCTCGCTGCCGCTGCTCGCGCCGATGTCGGAGGTCGCCGGGCGCCTCGCCGCGCAGGTCGGCGCGTACAACCTGATGTCCTTCACCGGCGGGCGGGGCGTCCTGCCGGGCGGGGTCCCCGGCGTCGCGCCGGCCAAGGTCGTCGTCATCGGCGGCGGCGTGTCCGGCCTCAACGCCGCCCAGATCGCCGCCGGCATGGGCGCGGACGTGACCGTCCTCGACGTGGACGTCGACCGCCTCCGCCACATCGACGCCATCTACCAGGGCCGCCTGCGGACGCTGGTGTCCAGCGCCTACACGGTCGAGCAGGAGGTCCGCGCCGCCGACCTCGTCATCGGGGCCGTGCTGATCCCGGGCGCCCGCGCGCCCAAGCTGGTGTCCAACGACCTGGTCGCCGGCATGAAGGCGGGCTCGGTCCTGGTGGACATCGCGATCGACCAGGGCGGCTGCTTCGAGGACTCCCGCCCCACCACGCACGACGACCCCACCTACAAGGTGCACGGCTCGACGTTCTACTGCGTGGCCAACATGCCCGGCTCCGTCCCGAACACCTCGACCTACGCGCTGACCGGCGTCACCCTCCCGTACGCCGTCCAGATCGCCGACCGGGGCTGGCGCGCCGCCCTGGGCGCCGACGCCGCGCTCGCCCGCGGCCTCAACACCCACGCCGGCGCGCTCGTCTACGACCACGTCGCCGAGGCGCACGGCCTGCCCCACACGCCCCTCGCGTCGATCCTGGACTGACCCGTCCCCCTAGAGTTGCCTCGTGGGCGAACTGGTGCTGGTGCGTCATGGGGAGACCGAGTGGAGCCGTGACCGCCGGCACACCGGGCGGACGGACCTTCCGCTGACCGGGCGGGGCGAGGAGCAGGCGCGGTCGCTGCGCGAGGCGCTCGCCGGGCGGCGGTTCGCCCTCGTGCTGGCCAGCCCGGCGGAGCGGGCCCTGCGGACCGCGGAGCTGGCGGGCCTGCGGGTGGACGCGACCGATCCCGACCTGTGGGAGTGGGACTACGGCGGCTACGAGGGAATCACCTCGGCCGCCATCCGCGAGGAGCGCCCCGGCTGGTTCCTGTGGGACGACGGGGTGATCCCGGGCGACGCCGCGCATCCGGGCGAGACCGTCGAGCAGGTGGGCGGGCGGGCGGACGCGGTCCTCGTGCGGGTGCGGGAGGTGCTCGGGGGCGGCGACGTGGCGCTCGTGGCGCACGGCCATCTCCTGCGCGTCCTGACGGCGCGGTGGCTGGGACTGGAGCCCGCGCAAGGCCGGCTGTTCGCGCTCGGCACCGGGACCGTGTCGGCGCTCGGCACCGAGCACGGCAGGCCGGTGATCAGCGCCTGGAACGTCCCGGTACGGTAGCCGCGCCCAGCGCATAAGGTACCTGGTGGGGATGTCCCCCAGGGGTACCCGGGCCTGCGCCCCGGAAGGATTGCGAGGTTGGAGATGACGGCCAGCGAGGCCCCCGTCCGGGGGTACACCGCCACCAAGGACCAGCTGCAGACCCGGCTGGCGCGGATCGAGGGCCAGGTGCGCGGCATCGACCGGATGGTCGAGGAGGACCGCTACTGCATCGACATCCTCACGCAGATCAGCGCGGTCCAGGCGGCGCTGGACAAGGTGGCGCTCGGCCTGCTGGACGGGCACGTGCGGCACTGCGTGGCCGAGGGCGCCGAGGAGGGCAAGGGCGAGGCGATGTCCAACGAGCTGATGGCGGCCGTCGGGCGGCTCATGCGGCGCGGCTGACTCAGCCGCCGGGGCAGCCCTCCCCGCCCCGCTCGGGCCCGCTCGTGCGCTCGATGGTCTCGACCAGGACGCGCCAGCCGTGCAGGAACTGCGCCCGCTCGTCCGGCGTGAGCGACTCCAGCGTCATGCGGAACGGCCGCAGCCGGCGCCAGGTGAACCGCTCGACCATCTCGCGGTGCCGCTCGCCGAGGCTGACGATCATGCGCCGGCGGTCCCGCTCGTCCGGACGGCGCTCCACGAACCCGCCGCGCTCCAGCTCCCCGGCGAGCTGGCTGACCGTGGCGGGGCTGAGCCCCATCCGCCGGGCCAGGACGCCCACGGCCACGGGGCCCCGCAGGACGAGCTGGATCAGCACGGGCACGTGCCGGGGCCCGAGGCCGGCGGCGCGCACCCGGTCGACGAGCTCCTCGGAGCCGTCGTGCCCGCCCTTGATCCCGCGGATCATCCTGGCCATGAGCTGGACCATCGTCTCCAGGTCGGCGTCCACCGCCGCGGTGGCGGCAGATCGATCCTCGGACATACCTTGAAGTTCAACATATTCCGTGATGCACTGCAAAATGTTGAAGTTCAAGGCGTTTCACGTCTTGACCGACGGGGAGACGGGACGCGCGACCGCAGGCAGGGGGCGACCATGGCCGAGAGCCCGATCACCAAGGCGGCACCCCCGGAGGACACCTCCGGGAGCGACCGCCTGGACCGCCAGACCATCCTGCTCGGCCTGGTGATCGTGTCGGGGACCGTGATGGCGATCCTCGACACCACGATCGTCAACGTCGCGCTGGAGACGCTCGGCCGCGACTTCTCCACCGGCCTGTCGACGATCCAGTGGGTCATCACCGGCTACATGCTGGCGATGGGCACGGTCATCCCGCTCACCGGCTGGGCCGTCGACCGGTTCGGCGGGCGCCGCGTGTGGATGACCTCGATCGTGCTGTTCGTCCTCGGGTCGGTGCTGTCCGGCGCCGCCTGGAACATCGGGTCGCTGATCGTCTTCCGGGTCGTGCAGGGCCTCGGCGGCGGCATGCTGATGCCGACCGGCATGGCCATCCTGACGATGGCGGCGGGACCGCGGCGGATGGGCCGCATCATGAGCATCGTCGGCGTCCCGATGCTGCTCGGCCCCGTCCTCGGCCCGGTGCTCGGCGGCTGGCTCGTCGAGGACGTCGACTGGCGCTGGATCTTCCTCGTCAACCTTCCGGTCGGGGCGATGGCCCTGGCGCTGGCCTGGTGGAAGGTCCCGCGCCACAGCGGCGGGCACGCGGCGCCGGGGCTCGACTGGCGCGGGCTGGTCCTGCTGCCGCCCGGGTTCGTCCTGCTGATCTACGGCCTGTCCACGGCGAGCAGCAGCGGCGGGTTCGGGGAGCCGTCCACCATCGCCTGGCTCGCGGGCGGCGCCGTCCTGGTCGCCCTGTTCGCGCTGCACAGCCTGCGGCTCCGCGAGCGCTCCCTGATCGACGTGCGGCTGTTCGCCGACCGGACGTTCGCGACCGCGGCCGTCGCGGTGTTCTTCGTCGGCATCGCGCTGATGGGCTCGATGCTGCTGATCCCGCTGTACTACCAGATCGGCCGCGGCGAGGGCGCGTTCGCGGCCGGGCTGCTGCTGGCGCCGCAGGGGCTCGGAGCCGCGACCGCGATGCCGATCGCCGGGATGGTCACCGACAAGCTGGGCGCCGGCCGCATCGTCCCGGCCGGCATCGTCCTCCTGGTCGTCGGGACCGTCCCGTTCGCCCTGGTGGGGGCGGACACGTCCTACTGGCTGCTCGGCACCGCCCTCTACGTGCGGGGCCTCGGCCTCGGCTGCACGATGATGCCGACCATGTCGGCGGCGCTCACGACGCTGAGCCGGGCCGCGGTCTCGCGGGCCAGCAGCACCCTGAACATCATCGTCCAGCTCGGCGGATCGGTCGGCACGGCGCTGCTCGCCGTCATCCTGGCCCGCCAGATCGGCGACCGGATCCCGCGGGCCGCAGCCGGCGGGGACGGTGCCGCGGCGGGCATGAGCGAGATCCCCGAGCGGGTCCGCGAGCAGATCGCGCCGAAGCTGGCGGACGCGTTCGGCCACACCTTCTGGGTCGCGCTGATCCTCACCGCGGTGCTGATCCTGCCGGCGCTGCTGCTGCCACGGCACGCCGCCCACGAGAAGGACGCGGTGCCGGACGCTCCCCCGCCGGCCTGACCGGGCTCAGGAGGCGATCGAGAGGCCGCCCAAGCCCGCCTCGTGCTCGCGCGTGATGCGCCTGGCCCGCTGGGCGTCCGGCGAGTACCGGAACCGCTCGGGGACGACGTGCGTGGTGCGGTAGAGGCCCTTCAGCGTCAGCGTCGCGGCCAGGTCCGACGTCGGCAGCCCCGGCAGCCCGTACATGCGGCGGGCCCAGCGCGGCAGCGTGGAGACGACCAGCATCCCGAGGCCGGGCGCGGCGAGCTTCAGCGGCAGCAGCGGGCGCGGGAGGGCCGGGCTGAACATGCGGCGCAGCCCCTCGCGCGCCTCACGGCAGGCATGGATCCGGCGCCGCATCCGCGCGTAGTAGTCCCTCATCTCCTCGACCGTGGCGGGCACGTCCGCCGGGTCGAGGCCCACGACGGCGGCGGCGCGGCGCTGCTCGTCCACGAACGCGTCGGCGTCCCGCGCGGTCAGCGGCACTCCCGCGCGGCGGGCCACGTCCAGGTACGAGTCGACCTCGCCCATGTGGACCCACAGCAGGTTCTCCGGGTCGTCGATCGGGAACGTCTCGCCGGTCCGCATGTCCAGGCCGGTGAGCTTGGAGTGCAGCCGGCGGACGCGGCGGCCCACCCGCTCGACCTCCTCCTGTGTCCCGTAGGTGCGGACGCGCACGAACTCCACCGTCCGGCCGAGCCTGGCCCAGGCCGCGGCAGGGTCCATGAGCTCGGAGTTCTGCGCGGTCCCCCACATCGTGCGCGGATGCAGCGCCTGGAGCAGCAGCGCCCTGATCCCGCCGATGATCAGCACGGGCTCGCCCATGACCTCCCAGGTCACCGAGCCCGGGCCGAAGAGCCCGTGGTCGGCCCGCTCCTCGCTCTCGTCGTGCACGTCGCCCGCCTTCCGTCGCCGCGGCCGGGAGTCGGCACCGGCCCGGTAATCGAAGGCTTACCCTGCCACGCCGGACGTCACACGATCTAGTCCTCGATGGGGTCCTCTACCGCTTCGTCCGGTTCGCCGGGTTCGGTCTGCTCGCTGATCCAGGCCAGGTAGTCCATGCTGCCCGCCACCACCGGCGTCGCGATGATCTCCGGGGTGTCGTAGGAGTGGCCCTCGGTGATCAGGGAGGCCAGCTCGTCGAACCGGTCGGCGGAGGTCTTGAAGAGCACCATCCACTCCTCCGCCGACTCGATCTCGTCCTCCCACCAGTAGGTGCCGGCGATCGGCCCCACCAGCTGGGCGCAGGCCGCGAGCCGCTCGGCGACCGCCGACCTGGCCAGCTCGGCGGCCTCGGCGCGGGAGTCGGTGGTGGTCGTCACCTGGACATATGCGTGGGCCATGGCACGACTCCTTCCCGCTCCCCGCCCGCGCACGCACCAGGCACGCGCGCCTACCCGGCCGGACGGACGACGAGCGCGCTGCCGCCGCCCCGCCGGGAGGGCTCGGCGACCGCCTGGACGAGGCCGGGCCGCAGGAACTCCAGCCCGGTCGCGGCGCCGATCACGCCCGCCGGCGGCCCGGGGAACGGCTCCAGCCGGTGCCCCCGTGCGGCCAGGTCGCGGCCGTACCGGTCGATGAACGGCTGCTCGGCGAAGACCTGCGGGGTGTTGCGCTGCGTGGCGCGCGGCGCGTTCAGCGCGGTGGGCAGGTCCATGCCGAGGTCGATCCGGTTCAGCAGGATCTGCAGCACGGTCGTGATGATCGTCGAGCCGCCGGGCGTGCCGACCGCGAGCTTCGGCCGCCCGTCCTTGAGCACCAGGGTGGGGGACATGCTGCTGCGCGGGCGCTTGCGCGGGCCCGGCAGGTTCGGGTCGGGCGCCTGGCCCGGCGCGGGCGGCTGGAACGAGAAGTCGGTCAGCTCGTTGTTCAGCAGGAACCCGCGCCCGGGGACGGTGATGCCGCTGCCGCCGAACTGCTCGATCGACAGCGTGTAGGCGACGACGTTCCCCCACTTGTCGGCGACGTTGAGGTGGGTGGTCTGCGGGCCCTCGAACGCCAGCGCCCTCGTCTGGGTGCCCGGCGGGACGCACGGCGCGTAGGAGCCGTCGGGCGAGCCGGGGGCGACGGGGGCCGCCGCCGCCCGGTCCGGCTTGATCAGGCAGGCGCGCTCGCGGGCGAACCCGGAGGACAGCAGCTCGTCCAGGGGGACGTCCACCTTGTCGGCGTCGCCGACGTAGCGGCCGCGGTCGGCGTAGGCGAGCTTGGACGCCTCCAGGTAGTAGTGGAGGGCCGTGACCGGGTCGCGCGCGTCCAGGCGGAAGTTGCCGAGGATGGTGAGCGCCTCCCCCACGGTCGACCCGCCGGACGACGAGGGCGGCATGCCGTACACGTCCGTCCCCCGGTAGGGCACGTGGGTGGGCTTGCGCGGCACGGCCCGGTAGGCGGCGAGGTCACCGCGCTCCATGAGGCCGGGGCGGACGTCGCGCGTGGCCTCCGGGTCGACCGGGGGCTCGGCGACCGTCCGGGCGATCTCCCTGCCGAGCCCGCCCTTGTAGAACCAGCCCGTGCCGCGCCGTGCCAGCTCCCGGTAGGTGTCGGCGAGGTCGGGGTTGCGGAAGACCGAGCCGACCGCGGGCACCTTCCCGCCCGGCAGGAACAGCCGGCGGGTCGGGACGATGTCGCGGAAGCGCGCCTCGTTCGTCGCGGTCTGGTCGTGGAACTCCTGGTCCACGACGAAGCCCCGGTCGGCGACCTTGATCGCCGGACGCAGCAGGGTGCCGAGGTCGCGGGTGCCGAACCGGCGCAGCGCGAGGTCCCACTGCGCGAGGGTGCCGG
This sequence comes from Actinomadura sp. B10D3, assembly GCF_039871695.1. NCBI lineage: Bacteria > Bacillati > Actinomycetota > Actinomycetes > Streptosporangiales > Thermomonosporaceae > Actinomadura > Actinomadura sp. B10D3. The sequence goes on along the minus strand of NZ_JBDPLY010000003.1, from coordinate 14,754 downwards.
GCACGCCGACCCCGAGCCCGCTGGTGACCGCCTGGTCGAACGGGAGCGGCCGCCCCGTCGCCGGGTCGATGAAGGCGTCCTGCCTCATCCGCTTCGGCGCGAACTCGCGCCCGTCGAGGGCGTGGACCCGGCGCGTCTTCGCGTCGTAGTAGACCATGTAGCCGCCACCGCCGATCGCGGCCACGAACGGCTCGGTGACCCCCAGCGTGGCGCCCGCCGCGACGGCCGCGTCCATCGCGTTGCCGCCGCGCCGCAGGACCTCCAGGGCCGTGCGGCTGGCGTCGGGGTCGACCGTGGACACGGCGCCGCCGTACCCCGTCGCGACCGGCTGCTTGACCGGGGGCCGCGGGTGGGGCGGGGCCGTCGCGGGCGCCGCGGCGGCGGGCGCGGCCGGGACGGCGAGGGACGCGGCGACGGCGAGCGCCGCGGCGGCGGCCGTGCGGCGGGACCCGCCCGAGGGCTTCGCCGCCCGCGCGGGCGGCGCGTGCGAGGGCGACACGTGCGAGGGCGACGGGGAGCGGAACACCGGACCTCCAGACGAATCGGCGTCCCTACGGTGCCACCGATCTTCGTCCGGCGCCACCGTCCGCACCGGCCGACCCCGGACGCGGCGCGGGGCCCGCGGCACCGAAAGATCATAAAGCGCTTTCCGCCTCTGGAAATGGGACCTATTGCCGCGGAACGCTCCACCGGAAAGTCATTCGGCCGCCCTCGCCCAGCGTGAGGGATCCACTGCGGCACGTCGCCGACCTGCGGTTTGGCAGGATGCGACAACGGCGAGACGGCGGGAATCAGGACGAAAACGTTGCGATTATGCTCATACCTGGTGAATTCTTAGGGACTTCGGCAAGCACCTCGCGATCAGCGGCGCGGGTTCAGGCCTTGGGGGACCACCTATGACCTTGGACATGCGCATGCGCAACAACATGTTCCGGCGGCTGCCGGTCGAGCAGGCCACCGGCCGGCTCTACGGCGGCAGGCATCGCCTCCGCGTGGTCTACCGGACCCGCGATCTCGTCGTGCTCGGGCTCGGCGTCATGATCGGCTCCGGCATCTTCAAGATCGCCGGCGAGCAGGCGTCCTCGACCGCGGGCCCCGGCGTGCTCGTGTCGTTCCTCGTCGCGGGCGGCGTGTGCGTGCTGGCGGCGCTGGCCTTCGCCGAGCTGTCCTCGATCGTCCCGGTCGCGGGCAGCGCCTACTCCTTCAGCTACGTCGCGTTCGGCGAGGTGTGGGCGTGGGTCGTCGGCTGGGCGCTGATCATGGAGCTGCTGCTGGCCGCGTCCGTGCTCGCCCGGGTCTGGTCGCTGTACGCCGCGCAGGCGCTGCAGGACTTCGGGGTGCCGGTCCCGACCTGGCTCGGTGAGCTCATCGGCCAGCAGAAGGGCCCCGACCTGTTCGCCCTCGGCATCCTGCTGCTGGTCATCCTGATGCTCGCGACCGGCAGCCGGATGAGCCTGAAGTCGCTCTGGTTCATGGTGATGGCCAAGGTCATCGTGATCGGGCTCGTCATCGCCACCGCGCTGAAGTTCTTCCAGCCGGGCAACCTCACCCCGTTCCTGCCGCCGTCCCAGCCCGCCCCCGAGGCCGACCAGACGGTGCTGGACGCCGTGCTCGGCGCGCTCGGCGGCGGCACCCCGCACGTGTTCGGGGTCTGGGGCATGTTCGCCGCGGCGCCCGCCATCGCGTTCGCCTACATCGGCTTCGACCTGATCGCGACCGCCTCGGAGGAGACCGACGACGCGCCCCGCAAGGTGCCGCGCGGCATCCTCACCGCGCTCGTCACCACGATCGTGCTGTACGCGGCCGTCGCGGTCGCGCTCGTGGGCATGGTCGGGATGGACGGCATCGCCAACCTCAACCCCGACAAGCTGCTGCTCGCCGCCGCCTTCGACTCGGTCGGCGCGGGCGCGATGGGCAAGATCGTCGACGTGGGCGCCATGCTGGCGCTCACCACCGTCATCCTGGTGCTGATGATCAGCCTGACCCGGGTGGTGTTCTCCATCTCGCGGGACGGGCTGCTGCCGCGCCCGCTCGCCGCGATGAGCCGCTACAAGGTGCCCTCCCGCGCCACGCTCCTCGCGGGCGGTGCGGCCGTGGTGATGTCGCAGACGATCGACGTGCTCACCCTGGAGCAGCTCGTCGTGATCGGCTCGCTGTTCGCGTTCCTGTTCGTCGCGGCGGCGGTGCTGGCGCTGCGCCGCTCCCGGCCGGACCTGCACCGGCCGTTCCGGATGCCCGCGGCGCCGCTGGTCGTGATCGTGACGATCTTCGCGATCGGCTGGCTGATGCTGAACCTGAACGTCGAGACGTGGGCCTACTTCGCCGTCTGGATGATCGTCGGCATCGCCATCTACCTGGTCTACGGGCGCCGCAAGAGCCAAATGAAGCTGCTGCTGGACGCGCCGCCGCCCGCGCGCCCGGTCGCCGCGCGGATGGCCCCCGCCCCGCCTCCGGGGGCGGCCCTTCCCCCGGGCGTGGCCCCGGCGTCCCCGGGCACGGTGCCGGGTCCGTGGGACATGCGCCCCACCCCCGGGCAGGTCGGCACGGGGACGTGGCCGGGCGAGGGGCGCCCCGCCGCACCGGAGAGCCCCTACCCCACCGGCCGGTACTCGGCGGGACGCCGTCCGGGCGGCCGGTTCGCGCCCGAGCCCTACCCCGCCGACCCGGCCACGCCGCCCCCGGGCCTTGGCCCGTCCGGGGCGTACTCCGCCGGACCGCCCGAGGACCCGTACGCGGTCGATCCGGGCGTGCCGAACCCGTACTCGTCCGGGCCCCACGAGAACCGGCCGTACGACCCACGGCCCTACGAGTCCGGGCCCTACGAGTCCGGCCCGTACGAGTCCGGCCCATACGAACCCCGGCCCTACGAGCAGGGCGGCCAGGAGCAGGCCCCCCGCCGGCCCAACCCGTACGGTCCCGGGTACGGCCCGGGCGACGAGCCCCAGGAACCGCCGCCGGGAGGACGGCATCGCCGCTGAGGCGGTATCGCCCAACACCCGTTTTGTAGAGTTCCGCCGAACGCCGAGGGCGCCCCCTTCCCGGGGGCGCCCTCGTTCCGTCTCGGGCGAGGGGGTGGACAACGGGTCACCTGCGAGCTATGTTCTTCTCAGATCGAGATGAACTCAACCTGAGACTTACTCAGTTCGAGACCGACGGGAGGGACACGATGGCAGCGGACCCGAGGCGCGACGAGAGAGAGTTCCTCGCGAACTACGACCCGCGCGACTACGACCCGGTCTCGGTGACGGTGGACGTGGTCGCCCTCACCATCCGCGACGGCGCCCTGCACGTCCTCCTCGTCCGGCGGGGCAACGCCCCGTTCGAAGGGATGTGGGCGCTCCCCGGCGGTTTCGTCCAGGCGGGCGGCCCCCTCCAGGGCACCGACGCCGAGGACCTCCCGGACGCGGCCGTCCGGGAACTGGCCGAGGAGACGGGGCTCAGCGCCAAGGGCGGCGCGCTCGGCCGCGTCCACCTGGAGCAGCTCGGCACCTACGGCGCCCCCGGCCGCGACCCGCGCATGCGGGTCATCTCCGTCGCCTACCTGGCCTTCGCCCCGGAGCTGCCCGACCCGGAGGCCGGCGGCGACGCCGCCGACGCGGCGTGGGTCCCGGTGGACGCGCTCGGCCTGACCGAGTCCGGCGACCAGCGGCCCGGCACGACCCGCCGGCTGGCCTTCGACCACGCGCGGATCCTGTCGGACGGGCTGGAGCGGGCGCGCGGCAAGCTGGAGTACGCCCCGCTCGCCACCGCCTTCTGCGGCGCCGAGTTCACGATCCCCGAGCTCCGCGCCGTGTACGAGGCGGTGTGGGGCGAGGAACTGCACGCCGGGAACTTCCACCGCAAGGTCCTGTCGGTGCCCGGATTCGTGGAGAGCACCGGCGCGACGTCCGACCGCGGCGGGCGGCGCGGCGGTCCCCGCCCCCGCCTCTACCGCGCCGGCGACGCGCGCCTCCTGCACCCCGCCCTCCTGCGCCCCAGCCGCGAGGAGGAGATCCGATGAGCGGGCACCGGCTGGAGGAGGCGCTGGCGCGGCTGGACCGGGCGCGGACGCCCGCCGACCTGTTCGGCGACGACGCGGCCGAGGCGGCGCGGCGCTACCGGCGGCTCGCCCGGCTCGTCCACCCGGACGCGACCGGCGGGCGGACCCGCGACGCGTTCATCCGCCTCAACGACCTCTGGCGGGGCTACCGCGGCGGCGACCCGGCGACGATCACCACGCGCCGACACGCGTACCGGCTGGACGGCGGCGCCGTCGGCGGCGACCTCGCGGAGCTGTACCGGGCGCGGGCCGGCCCCGGCCGCGACGTCCTGCTGAAGATGCCGCGCGACCCGCGCGACGGCGACCTGATCGAACGCGAGGCGGTGGCGCTCCGCCAGCTGCCGAAGGACGGCGACGGGAAGTTCCTGCCGTACGTTCCGCGGCTGGTCGAGTCGTTCCAGCACCGGGACGCGGCCACCGGCGCGCAGCGCCGGGTCAACGCGATCGCCGCGCTGGACGGGTTCCACAGCCTGGCCGAGGTCCGGCGGGCCCACCCGGGCGGCGTCGACCCGCGCGACGCGGCCTGGATGTGGCGGCGGCTACTGGTCGGCCTCGGCTTCGCGCACCGCGCGGGCGTCCTGCACGGCGCGGTGCTCCCCGAGCACGTGCTGATCCATCCGGAGGAGCACGGCCTGGTCCTGGTCGACTGGTGCTACTCCGTGCCCGGCTGCTACGCGCACACCGACCCGTCCGGACGCGTCCCGGCGATGGTCGACCGGTACGCCGGCTGGTACCCGCCCGAGGTGCCGGGACGGCGGGCGGCGAGTCCGGCGACCGACATCTTCATGGCCACCCGGTGCATGACCGAGCTGATGGGCGACAAGGCGCCCAAGGCGATGCGCTCGTTCGCGCGGGGCTGCACGCTCCCCGCGCAGAACCGGCGCCCCGCGGACGCCTGGCGGCTGCTCGCCGAATTCGACGAGCTGCTGGAGCGGCTCTACGGGCCGCGCCGCTTCCGCCCCTTCCACCTGCCTGCGACCCCCTGAAGGAGAGACCATGGGAAGCGGAAACTGGTCCACCGACGTCTACGCCGCCCGCGCGAGCTACCGCGCGTCCACCGGCGCCAGCGCGTTCGCCTACTCCGACGGCGGCGCCACCACCGTCCACCCCGACCTGGACCCGCGCGGCGTGACCGTCCGGGAGAGCCGGGACTCGGGCGACCACCCGGAGTCACTCGCGATCGGCGTCCTGTTCGATGTGACCGGCTCGATGGGGACCGTGCCGCGGACGCTGCAGACCAAGCTTCCCGACCTGCTCGGGCTGCTGCTGCGCAAGGGGTACGTCGAGCATCCGCACATCCTGTTCGGCGCGGTCGGCGACGCGACCTGCGACCGCGCACCGCTGCAGATCGGCCAGTTCGAGGCCGACAACCGGATGGACGACGACCTCGGCAAGATCCTGCTCGAAGGCGGGGGCGGCGGGCAGATGCGCGAGTCGTACGAGCTGGCCATGTACTTCATGGCCCGGCACACCTCGATCGACTGCTTCGACAAGCGCGGGAAGCGCGGCTACCTGTTCATGATCGGCGACGAGCTCGCCTACCCGAAGGCCGGGCGGCGCGAGATCGCCAAGGTCATCGGGGGCGAACCGGCCGAGGACGTCCCGGTCGCCGCGATCGTCCGCGAGCTGCAGCGGATGTACGACGTGTACTTCATCATCCCCGAGGGCGCCTACCACGCCGGCAGCCGCGAGCTGAAGGACTTCTGGCAGGGGCTGCTCGGCCAGAACGTCCTTTACCTGGACGACCTGGACGCCGTCTGCGAGACGATCGCGCTGACCATCGGGCTCGCCGAGGACGCCATCGACCTGGAGGAGGGCCTGGAGCACCTGGAGGAGGCCGGGTCGGACGCGGCCGCCACGGTGTCGCGCGCCCTCGCCCGGCTGGACGCCTCCCGCGCCCCGGTCGCGGTGTCGTCCACCCCATCGGGCCTGGACGCCGCCGCCCCGTCCGCGACGACCCGGCTCTGACCCCGATGGACCACGTGATCGTCGTCGACCTCGGCTTCGGGGACGCGGGCAAGGGCACGGTCGTCGACCACCTCTGCCAGGCGGGCCCCGCGGCCGCGGTCGTGCGGTTCAACGGCGGGGCGCAGGCGGCACACAACGTGGTCGCCCGGGATGGACGGCACCACACGTTCGCCCAGTTCGGTTCGGGGACGTTCACGCCGGGCGTGAGGACGCACCTGTCGCGGTTCATGCTCGTCGACCCGCTGGCGCTCGCGGCCGAGGCCGCGCACCTGCGGACGCTCGGCGTCCGCGACGCGCTCGACCGGCTGACCGCCGACCGGGACGCGCTGCTCACGACGCCGTACCACCAGGCCGCCAACCGCGCGCGGGAGGCCGCGCGCGGCGCGGCCCGGCACGGGTCGTGCGGCATGGGGATCGGCGAGACGGCGTCGTACGCCCTGGCCCGCGAGGACGCACCGCGCGCGGGCGACTGCCTGGCGCCCGCGCGGCTGCGGCGCCGGCTCGCCGCCGTCCGCGACTGGTACCGGGACGCCTTCCCCGGCGGGGAGGACGTCCCGGACGTCGACGACTGCGCCGCCGCCTTCACCGACTTCGCCGAGCGGGTGCGGATCGTCGGCGGTGCCCACCTGCACCGCCTGCTGCGCGCCGGGACCGTGGTGTTCGAGGGCGCCCAGGGCGTCCTGCTGGACGAGTGGCACGGCTTCCATCCGTACACGACCTGGTCGACGACGACGTTCGCCAACGCCGAGACGCTGCTCGCCGAGGCCGGCGGGACCGCGCTGCGGCTCGGCGTCCTGCGGACGTACGCGACCCGGCACGGGCCGGGGCCGTTCGTCACCGAGGACCCGGTGCTCACCGCGGACCTTCCCGAACCGCACAACGGCACGGGACGCTGGCAGGGCGCGTTCCGCGCCGGCCACCTCGACGCCGTCGCGCTCCGGTACGCGCTGGACGCGGCGGGCGGCGTGGACGGCCTGGCGGTCACGCATCTGGACGTCGCGGGGGCACGTCCGGATCTGCGCGTCTGCCTGTCCTACGAGATGGACGGCGACCGGGTCGGGCGCCTGGAGACGGGCCCGCCCGACCTCGGCCGCCAGGCCGCCCTCACCGCGCGCCTGCTCGGGGCGCGTCCCGTCTACGCGCCGCTCGGGGACGCGGTGGAGACGATCGAGGCCGTGGCGGGCGCGCCGGTCGTCCTGCGGTCCCACGGCCCGACCGCGGCCGGCAAGACCGGCGTCCCCGCACGTGGCGCCCGCGTGGCCACCTCCGGACGGCCATTGACCTGAGCCCCCGGCAGGTCCAAGATCGCAAGCGATCGCGCCGAGACCCGGCGGATCCTGCGGAGGTGGACGTTGCGTATCCCCCAGCGCACCCTGTCGGCCCTCGCGGCGCTCGCCGCCGCGGTCGCGCTCCTGACCGTCCCGGCGGCGGCGGCCGCCACCGCGGAGACCGGCGACGGCTGCGACCCGATCGACCCGGCCGCGTGCCTGCTGCCCTTCCCGAACGACTGGTACACGGTGGCGGACGGCGCCGCGTCCACGGGCCGGCGCGTCCACCTGCGCACGACGATCAAGAACGCGCTCGGCGTCCCCGTCGCACCGGGCGAGTGGAACCGCGCGGACGGCTTCTCCCCCGGGTCGATGCTGCTCAGCCGCGTCCCCGGCCTCGACCTGGCCCGCACCGGCGCCGCGCCGGTCACCGACATCGGCGCCTCGCTGCGCGACGACGCCCCGATCGTCCTCGTGGACACCGCGACCGGGGAGCGCTGGCCGTACTGGGCGGAGCTGGACGCCAACGCCCCGGACGACCGGAAGGCGCTGATCATCCGTCCGGCGCGGAACCTCCGCGAAGGCCACCGCTACGCCGTGGCGCTGCGCAACCTGCGGGACGCCTCCGGCCGCCCGATCGAGCCGAACGCCGCCTTCGCCAGGATCCTCGGCCCGGACCTGCCGGCCGCCGACCCGCTCGCCCGGCGCCAGCGGGACATGGGCCGGGTCCTCGCCGCCCTCCAGGCGAACGGGGTGGGCCGCGACGGCCTCTACCTCGCGTGGGACTTCACCGTCGCGAGCCGGCAGAGCCTCGCCGGCCCCGTGCTCCACATGCGCGACGACGCGCTGCGCGGGCTCGGGGACCGTTCGCCCTCGTTCCTCGTCACCGAGGTCAGGAACGACGTCGACGACAAGATCGCCCGCGAGGTGAAGGGGGTCGTCTGGGCGCCGAGCTACCTCGACCAGTACGGCGGCCTGCCCGGATCGTCCCTCCACCGGGGCCGGGACGGCCTGCCGTCGCGGCTGCCGGGCAACTCCCAGGCCGTCCCGTTCCAGTGCGAGATCCCGAGATCGGCGCTGGCACGGCCCGCGCGCCCCGCCCTCTACGGGCACGGCCTCCTCGGGAGCGAGGGCGAGGTCGACGCCGGCAACGTCAAGGCGATGGCGTCCGAGCACGGCTTCGTGTTCTGCGCGACCAAGTGGATCGGCATGGCGGACGAGGACGTCCCGAACGTCGTGTCCGCGCTCGCCGACCTCACCCGCTTCCGGACGGTCGCCGACCGCCTCCAGCAGAGCCTCGTGAACTTCACCTTCCTCGGACGCGCCATGACGCGCGGGTTCGCCGGGCACCAGGCGTTCCAGAACGGCGCGGGCGCGCCCCTCATCGACACCCGCGCCCCGCTGACCTACGACGGCAACAGCCAGGGCGGCATCATGGGCGGCGCGCTCACCGCCGTCTCCCCCGACATCCGCCGCGCCGTCCTCGGCGTCCCGGCGATGAACTACAGCACGCTGCTCAACCGCAGCGCGGACTTCCCGCAGTACGCCCGGGTCCTCGACCTGTTCTACCCGGACAAGCTGGACCAGCAGATCGGCATCGCGCTGATCCAGATGCTCTGGGACCGCGGCGAGGCCAACGGCTACGCCTGGCATATGACGGACGACCCGCTGCCCGGCACCCCCGCCCACCGGGTGCTGATGCACGTGGCGTTCGGCGACCACCAGGTCGCGCCGGTCGCCGCCGACGTCGAGGCCCGCACGATCGGCGCCCGCGTCCACGCCCCCGTCGTCACGCCCGGCCGGAGCCCGGACACGGTGCCCTACTGGGGCATCCCGACGTTCGGCGCCTCCCACGACGGCTCCGCGATGGTCGTCTGGGACAGCGGCTCCCCCGTCCCGCCGCTCACCAACACCCCGCCGACCGAGGGACGCGACCCGCACTCCGACCCGCGCAACAACGCCGGCGCCCGCCGGCAGAAGGCGACGTTCCTCAAGACCGGCACCGTCGTGGACGTGTGCGGCGGGGGGCCCTGCGTCATCACGCCCTGACCTGCACTGAGATGATCGGACCATGCTCCAGGTCTGCCCGAACGGAAGCCGGACCGAGGGCGTTCCCACGTCCCCGGACGAGATCGCCGCGGCGGTCCGCGCCGCCGTCGACGTCGGCGCCGAGGACGTCCACCTGCACCCGAAGGACGCCGGCGGCGCCGACACCATGGAGCCGTTCCACGTCGCCGAGACCGTCACCGCCGTCCGCACCGAGACGCCCGGCGTCCGCGTCGGCGTGACGACGGGCGCCTGGACGGCCGCCGACCCCGCCGCGCGCGCCGCGCTCGTCCGGTCCTGGACGGTCCTCCCCGACCACGCGTCGGTCAACTTCCACGAAGAGGGCGCCGAGCTGGTCGCCGAGGCGCTGTTCGAGCGGGGGGTCGCCATCGAGGCCGGGATCTTCTCCGGCACCGGCGCCGCGGAGCGGTTCCTCGCCTGGCCGCACGCTCACCACGTGCTGCGGATCCTCGCCGAGGTCACCGACCCCGACCCGGAGACCGCCACCGGCACCGCCAAGGAGCTCCTGCACGACCTCGGCACCCGGCTCTCCCGGCCGATCCTGCTGCACGGCGAGGACGGCGGCGCCTGGCCCGTGCTGCGCCTCGCCGTCCGGCTGAACCTGGACGTCCGCATCGGGCTGGAGGACACCCTCGACCTCCCCGACGGCTCCCCCGCCGCCGACAACGCGGCACTGGTCCAGACGGCGCGCGCCCTCATCCCCGTGAGCTGACGCGCCCCGTCCGAGCGGACGGCCCGCCGGGCGGCGTCAGGAACGGGGGTTGTGGCCCGCGGAGTCCATCCGCGCCCACTCGGCCTCCCACATCGCGTCGCGATGCCGGTCGCAGCGGCGCCGGACCAGGGCGTAGGCGAGCAGGATCGGCAGCGAGCAGCCGAGCACGGTGGCGCCGCCCGCGTAGGCGGCGTCGGTCACGGTGCGGCTGTGCGGGCGGGGGCGGACGGCCGGGTCGCCCTGCCGGTCCACCCAGATCGTCCGGTGGGCGCCGACCTTGGCGTTCTTCCAGCTCGGCAGCGTCCCCACCTTGGGCCTGCCGTCCGCGCCGGGCCAGCTGGCCTGGACGGTCTCGTGGATGTAGCGGTCGCCGGAGGAACCGATGCCGCCGGTCGAGGTCACCGTCGCGACGACCTGGTGGCGGTCGGCCCGCTCCCCCTTCTCCGCACGCATGCCCGCGTCGTACGACCATGACGCGGCCCAGGCCGCGAGCGGCGGCGCGACGCCGAGGAGCAGCAGGACGAGCCCGAGGCCGACCAGCCGCTGGACGCGGTCGACCTTGCGGCGCAGCTCGTTGCGCTCCAGGCCGAGACGCCTGCGCAGCCTGGTGAGCGGCGTGCCTCCGCGGCCGATGCGGGACCTGCGCATCTGCGTTCACCTCCCCGGGGAGTGCCCTCCCGGCAAGAGGCCTTAGCCATCCTTTCCCAGGATATTCCCGAGTTCGTTGATCGGCACATCGCCGGTGGCCGAATCCTTTCCCGGATCGCGCCCGTTATGCCCGGATGATGACCGAATTCGACCATCGTCCTGATCAGTGGCGGACCGGCGCGTGCCCACCGCCAGCGCCAGCAGGGCGCCGAGCGCGCACATCCCGGCGGTGATCCAGAAGATCTCCTGGTACTCGGTCCGCAACGCGTCCTGCAACGCCGCGTTGTAGGCCTTCATCCGTTGCGCGAACTCTTTGTCCGACATCAGGAAAGGCAGCGGCGGCTTCAGGTCGGACGTCAGCGCGTGGAACCGGTGGAACCCCCAGGCCGACAGCGCGGAGATGCCGAGCAGCATCCCCATCATCCGCGCCACCACCACCGCGGCCGACGCCACCCCGTGCCGCGCGGCCGGGACGAACGCCAGCACCGCCGACGACACCGGCGCGATCACCAGGCCGAGCCCGAGGCCGGTGACGACCAGGTCCACGTCCATGCGCGGCAGCGGCCCGTACCGCGCGTGCGCCAGGTCGGCCGGCCAGCCCGCGATCAGCAGGTAGCCGCCCGCGGCCACCGCCATCCCCGCGGCCATCGGCCAGCGCTCCCCCACCCGCCGCGCGACCAGCCCGCCGGCCACCGCCGCGACCGGCAGCGCCACCAGGAACCTCGTCAGCAGCAGCGCCCCCTCGGTCGCGTCCTTGTCCAGGACGGTCTGCGCGACCAGGACCACGTCCACCAGCGTCACCATCAGCGCCGCACCCGACAGCAGGCTCACGCCCAGCGTCGCCAGCAGCGGGACGCGCCGCACCCCCGACAGGTCGAACAGCCGCGTCCTCGCCCTGACCTCCCACAGGACGAACGCCACGAGCACGGCCGCGCCCGCGCCCAGCACCGGCAGGCCCCACGACGGCAGCGCCGCCTTCTGCGGCTCCGGGTTGTAGACGGCGGCGACCAGCAGCGCGAGCCCCAGCGCCAGCAGCAGGCCCCCGACGACGTCCACCCCCGGCCGCGGCCCCTCCCGGCGCCCGCCCGGCACCGCGAACTGCACGGCGGCCATGGCGACCGCCACCAGCGGCAGGTTGATCCAGAAGATCGCCCGCCAGTCCAGCGCCGCCGCGATGCCCGCCCCGTACAGCGGGCCGAGCACGCTCCCCAGCTCCTGCGCCGCCCCCACCGCGCCGAGCACCACCGGCCGCTGCCGCTCTGTCCACAGATCACCGGCCAGCGCCATCGTCACCGGCAGCAGCGCGCCGCCCGCGACGCCCTGCACCACCCGCCCCGCCGTCAGCACCGGGACGTCCTGCGCCAGCGCCGTCACCACCGACCCGGCCGCGAAGAACACCAGGCACGCCTGGAGCAGCGGCCGCCGCCCGAACCGGTCCGACAGCTGCCCCAGCAGCGGCATCGCCGCCACGTACCCCAGCAGGAACCCCGTCAGGACCGGCGTCACCCGCTCCAGCCGGTTCACCGGGATGCCGAGGTCCTTCACGACCGGCAGCAGCACCGTCGTCACGACATAGGCGTCCAGCGCCGCCAGCAGCACCACCGCGCCGCCGGCGCCGATCGCGACCCGGCGACGCTCCCTCACTTCGGTGCGCTGATCTTGTACGGGGCGTCGTACTCGGTGAACGAGATCACCACCGCGCCCTTGCCCCCCGGGAACGCCCCCCGCACCTTCACCGGCCGGTTGTCGGCCCGGCTCACCCACACCTGGCCGTCCATGTCCGCGGTGATACCCGGGATCAGCCCGGCGATCTGCGCCTTCGGCAGCTTCGCGCCCACCCGGTAGGTCTCCGTGCCGTCCACCTTCTCCACCGCCTGCGGCTCCGGCGCCCGCGCGGTCGACAGCAGCTTCGCGATGCCCCGCTGCGGATCCAGCACCGCCGAAGGGTCGTACACGCTGGACGCCAGAGCCTTCGGCAGCTTCCGCCAGCCGCCCGTACCCGCGTCCAGGAAGATGCTGTCGCCGACCGCGACGACCTTCATCTCCACGTTCTGGCCCTGCTGCTCCACCGTCAGCGTCCCCTCGGCGTCCCCACTCCGCAGCAGCTTCATCTCGCCGCTCTTCACGATCACCGGAGTGGTCCCGTCCGACTCCAGGGAGAACGCGATGCTCTTCACGTTCCCCATGGCCTGCGCGGACTGCCGCAACGCCTGCGCGGCGTCGAAGTTCGCCTTCTTCCCGGGCTCGCCTCCCCCGCCACCATCGCACGCACCGGCGAAGACCAGCGCCAGCAGCACGGGGACGAGAGCGAGAATGCGTCTGGACATACGCGGGACCCTACCGACGGGTACCCGCGCCCGTCCTCGGTACCAGGTATGACATCACCCCCTCCCGAGGATGACATCCCGATTCACGGTGGCCCTTGCAAAAAGGCCGCCGCTAAGATGACACCCGGCTGACCCGGCCCTCACCGGGAACGCCCCGGGGCGGTAGCTCAGCTGGTCAGAGCAGAAGACTCATAATCTTCCGGTCGCGGGTTCGAGTCCCGCCCGCCCTACGGAGTGGCCGAGCCCTGCCCGCGAAAAGCGCGGGCCGTCCTCCTCCGGCGTGTTGACCCGGGGGACGACCCCCGGACCCCCGATGTGGGGGCTCCGCCCCCACGCCCCCTCGGGGCTTCCCCCCCTTTGCCCCTGCCGGTCGCGCTAGGCGGGCCAGTTGGGGCGGCGCTTTCCCAGGAAGGCGGTCATGCCCTCCTGGGCCTCGGGGGTCTGGCTCGAGGCGGCCATGACCTCGATCGCGTAGGCGTAGGAATCCTGTTCCGGGCGGTCGAACTGCGCGTACATGGCCTGCTTGCCCAGGGCCTTGCTGCGGGGGCTGCCCTGCGTGGCGCGCTCCAGGAGCTCGCGGGTGGCCTTGTCCAGCTCGTCGTCCGGGACGGCGTAGTTGATCAGGCCCCACTCGGCGGCCGTGGCGGCGCTGAAGACCTCGCCGGTCAGCGCCATCTCCGCGGCGCGCTTGCGGCCGATGTTGTGCGCGATCGCGACGAGCGGGGTGTGGCAGAACCAGCCGCCCTTGCCGCCCGGGGCCGCGAAGCCCGCGCTCTCGGCGGCGACGGCCAGGTCGCAGCTGGCGGCGAGCTGGCAGCCCGCGGCGGTGGCGAGGCCGTGCACCCGGGCGACCACCACCTGAGGGACCGACTGGATCGTCTCCATCAGGCCGGTGCAGACGCGCAGGAGGTCGCGGACGTCGGCGTGGGACGCCCCGGCCATGTCGGCGAAGTCGTGGCCGGCGGAGAAGACCGGGCCGTTCGCCGCGAGGATCACCCCGCGGGCGTCCGTCTCCGCCACCTCGCGGAACGCGTCGGTGAGCGCCAGGAGGAAGCCGCGCGACAGGGCGTTGCGGCGCCGCGGGCGGTTCATCGTGATCGTCATGAAGGCGCCGTCGCGGTCAAGCAGGACGTCGTTGTCTTCGCTCATGGTCCTGACGTTACGTCAGACCCTCGTCGTACGGTGGTCGGGTCCACCGTGCCGAGGGGGTATGGCCTTGAAACTGCTCACCGCCACCAACTCCAGCCAGGGATTCCGCGACAACGACTTCGACTGGTGCGTCGAAGGCGAACTGGTCCACATCGGGATGGTGTGCGCCAGCGACCGCGACGACCCCGACGGCGGCTGCGGCTGCGGCCGCTCCTTCGCCGGGCTCAACTCGCACCGCGCCACGACGACCGCGATGGTCCGCGAGGTCCCCGGGTTCACCGGCGACGACTACGTCCTCGCGATCAGCTCCAGCCTGGAGCAGCAGGGCTGCGACCCCTCGTTCGCCGAGCACGAGGCGGCGCTGCTGCGCTGCCTCGTCCGCGACTGGCCGGTGGGGGTGGTCGTCGAGCGGCGGCTGGATGAGATCGTGGTACGGCAGGTAGTCCAGCCCTAGACGAGTGATTCCGAACACGGTCAGTGGTCATAGGCGGTCAGTGATCGGGTGACGGGTTGGCCGGTGCGGTGGTTGTGCCAGATTGCGGCGGCCATGGCCAGGATCCGCTGGGCGACGCGCAC